>CACWZI010000092.1 GCA_902765305.1 uncultured Eubacteriales bacterium | reverse complement strand
GACACGAAGTTAGTCCTTTAGGGCGACACGAAGTTAGTCCTTTAGGGCGACACGAAGTTAGTCCTTTAGGGCCGCTACAACTCGTACAATATCGAAATGGTCGCGGCAGCCGCCATTCCTGTTCCCTGTTCCCTGTTCCCTCGTCTCCCTGATAAATCAGAATTTCCCAAACTACCACACCCAAAGGTGATCCTCATGAAACTACGCTACCTCATCTTCACCCTCCTCTCCCTCTGCCTCGCCCTGACCGCCTGCCAGAGCACCGCGCCGGCGGCTTCCTCTCCTCCTGCGGTGGTGGTCGGCTTTTCCCAGCTGGGCTCGGAGAGCGGGTGGCGCATCGGCAACACCGCCAGCATGGAGCAGGCGGCGAAGCGCTGGGGCTTCGGGCTGATGCTGGACAACGCCAACCAGCGCCAGGACAAGCAGATCGCGGCCATACGCTCGTTCATTTCCTACCAGGTGGACGTGATCGTGTTCTCCCCCATCGTGGAGACGGGCTGGGACAACGTGCTGCGGGAGGCCCGGCAAGCGGGCATCCCGGTGATCCTGACGGACCGCATGGTGGACGTGGCCGACGACACGCTCTACACCGCCTACATCGGCGCGGACTTCCTGGCGGAGGGCCGACGGGCCGGTGAGTTCCTGATCAAAAAGGCCGACGCCCTGGGGGCTGAGCACCTGAATATCGTGGAAATCACCGGCACCGAGGACTCCACCCCCATGCGGGACCGGCAGGCCGGCTTCCTGCAGGCCATCGCCGGTGACGGGCGCTTTACCGTGCTGGAGAGCATCACCGGCGACTTCCTGCGCTCCAAGGGCCGGGAGTGCATGCGCTCGCTGCTGGACAAGTACGGCGCGGCGGGCATCGACGTGGTGTATTCCCACAACGACGCCATGACCCTGGGGGCGCTGGACGTGCTGGACGAGGCCGGCATCGTGCCGGGCAGGGACATCGTGCTGATCTCGGTGGACGGCGAGCAGGCCGCGGTGGACGAGCTGGTCAAGGGCCGCATCAACTGCATCGTGGAATGCACCCCCCACCTCGGCGACGACGTGATGGCCCAGGTGGACGCCCTGACCAAGGGCCGGACCATCCCCAAGACCATCCACCCCGAGGAGACCGTGTTCACAGAGTTCGACGATTTGACGGGAATCGGGCCGAGGGGATACTGACATGAACAGCAACAACAAGGCAAAGACCAGCATCATCGAGAGATTGAGCCGCACCACCCGGGCGACGGCCCTCATGCTGGCCATACCGGCGCTGGTCAGCCTGGGGATGATGCTGTTGACCACCGTGCGCTACCATCGGGCCATGGACCGCATGGCGACGGTGGCAAGCCTGAAGCCGGTGGTGGGCACCCAGCTGCCGGAGCAGCTGTTTTCGGTGACGGCCGGCCGGTTGGACTACGCGGCCAGCGGCGTGGACGCGCTGGTGGACTCGGTGGACCAGACGCTTCAGCGGCTGCTGGAGGACACCGAGGGCGCGGGGTACCTGGAGCTGACGGTGGCCCGGCGCACGATGGCCACGCTGGCCGGATACCTGGAGCAGCTGCGCGTGGGCGTGGAGCGCGGCGCGCCGGTGGCCGAGATGGAGCAGATCGTGGACGAGGTGCGGGACGTGGGCGACCTGATCACCGACATGCTGGACGACTTCATATCGGTGGAGATCGACGGCACCGTGCGCACGGGCAACCAGATCAGCCAGGTCGTGTGGGTGACCGCCTTCCTGGAGGTGCTGCTGCTGGCGGCGGCCATGCTGCGCTCAGGCTCGGCGTCGCTGCAGCTGGCGGACACCATCCGCCGGGCCATCCAGCAGCTGGAGGGCAGCGTGCACCGGCTGATCGGCGGCAACCTGAAGGCCCGCGTGCCGGACATGGAGGTGGAGGAGCTTTCGGAGCTGGCCCAGCAGATCAACGTGATGGCCAACCGGCTGGAGACCCTGATCGAGCGCAGCCGGGTGGAGCAGGAGAACCTGGCCAAGTCGGAGCTGCGTCTTCTGCAGGCCCAGATCAACCCCCACTTCCTGTACAACACGCTGGACGCCATCATCTGGCAGGCCCAGTCGGGCAAGAGCGAGGAGGTCATCCACCTGACCCGCGCGCTGAGCGACTTCTTCCGCATCAGCCTGTCCTCCGGCGCGGACTGGATACCGCTGTCCGGCGAGGTGCAGCACGTGTCCGGCTACCTGAGCATCCAGAAGACCCGCTACAGGGACATACTGAACTACGCGATCGACATTCCCGAGGCGCTGCAGGGGGGCTACATCGTCAAGCTGCTGCTGCAGCCGCTGGTGGAGAACGCGCTGTACCACGGCATCAAGGGCAAGCGGGGCGGCGGCGTGATACGGGTCTCGGCGGCGGCTGAGGGCGAGAAGGTGCGCTTCACGGTGGCCGACACCGGCAAGGGCATGACGCCGGAGGAGCTTTCCCGGGTGGTGGCCGTGATGCGCAGCGACGCCCCGGCGCTGTCCGGGGTGGCCCCCGCCGAGGGCTCCAGCTTCGGGCTGAGGAACGTGGACGCCCGCATCCGGCTGTTTTACCGGCAGCAGACGGGCCTTGAAATCGAGAGCGGACCGGGGGGCACGGTGGTGTCCTTCTGCGTGCCGCTGAAATCACGGGAGGAAATCGCCGATGATGAAGGTATTTCTGGTTGACGACGAGATCGCCATAAGGGAGAACCTGCGCAATTCGTTCCCCTGGGAGCAGAACGGCTTCCAACTGGTGGGCGAGGCCCCGGACGGGGAGATGGCGCTGCCGATGATCCGCGACCTGAACCCGGACATACTGCTCACGGACATCCGCATGCCCTTCATGGACGGCATGGCGCTGTGCGCCGAGGTAAAGCGGGTGCTGCCCTGGATCGGCGTCGTGATCCTCTCCGGCTACGACGACTTCTCCTACGCCCGCCAGGCCATCTCCCTGGGGGTGAAGGAGTACCTGCTCAAGCCCATCACCGCCGACGAGCTGGGCGAGGCGCTGCGCCGGGTGGCGGGCCAGATCGCCGAGGAGCGCCGGGCCCAGTCGCTGCGCCGGGAGGCGGCCTCCGGCAACCCGTTCTTGCGGGAGAAGCTGCTGGCCTCGCTGTTCACCGAGGAGGGCGACCGCTTCGAGGACGAGCAGCTGATGCGCCAGATGCGCGCCATGGGCGTGAACCTGGCGGCGGGCTGCTACGCGGTGATCGACATCGCCTTCCCGCTGAAGGACGAGGCCCGGGCCCGGGCCCGGGAGGCCCTTTCCGCCCTGGCGGAGGCCAGCGGCGGCAGCGTGTTCACCTGCGGCCAGCCCCACGGAGCCCGGGCACTGGTGCTGGGCGACAACGAGCGGGACGCCGAGGAGCGGGCCTATTCCTTCGCGGCCTCGGCGGCCCACCTGCCCCAGCTGGAGAGCTGTGAAAACCTGCTGCTGTCCATCGGGGAGACGGTGACGGACTACTTCGACATCCGCCGCTCGATGCAGTCCGCCCGCCACGTGCGCCACGCCGCCGCCGGACAGGGCGGCGGGCGGCGGATCATCGGCGTGGGCGAGCTGGACGACGAGACCACCTCTCTGAACAGCCTGGAGCTATCGCCGCTGTACGAGCGGCTGCAATACGCCCCCGTCGAGGAGCTGGACGGCATACTCGCCGACTACGCCGACCTGCTGGGCAGCGGCGCCGAGGGCCGGGAGCTGGCCCTGGGGTATCTGCGCATCGCGGCGGTGATCGCCGCCCGCCAGATCGTCACCGACGCCGGGGCCGACCCCCAGCGGGTGCTGGACGAGGCCCTGATTTCAGAAGCCCTGCGGGCCGAGGGCATCGACGCGGTGCGCGCGCTGCTGGCGGCGGCCATGGCCTGTCGGGACGCCAAAGGCCGAGGCCTGGGCCAGACCCCGGTGGCCCGCGCCCGCCGCTTCCTGAGCCAGCGCTACGCCGACCCGAACCTGATGCTCCAGGACGTGGCCGGCGAGGTGGGCATGTCCCAGAGCCACTTCTCCACGGTGTTCGCCCAGGAGACCGGCCTGACCTTCACCCAGTACCTGACCGCCCTGCGCATCGGCAAGGCCAAGGAGCTGCTCTCCGCCACCGCCATGCGCTCCTCCGAGATCGCCTTCGCCGTGGGCTACAACGACGCCCACTATTTCAGCTACATGTTCAAGAAGCAGACGGGAATGACGCCGAGCGAATACAGGAAGGAAAACGGGCGATAGGGAAAAGTTGTAATAGGAAAAGCGTTCACAACAATCGTCAAGACCTCCGTAGCGGCGACTATCAGTCGCCATGCCATCTTCTGTGGCGGCAGATTGCCGCCGCTACGGCGAGTATTGAGCAGCGCACAGCGCCCCGCAAATCGCGGGGCGCTGTGTCTGTTTATGCGCTTTTCCAGAAAACGTGGTCCTCTCCTGCTTACGACTTCGGCGCGGGCGTCAGCTTGATAGCCTTGTCTATGGTCAGGTAGTCGTCGCCGTTCTCGTACCTGATCCAGGTATCCCCCTCGCCTGCGGGGCCCTTCTTCAGGCAGGCCACCAGCGCGGGGCAATGGCTCACGTCCAGCGCCTTGAGCTTGGTATAGGTGCAAGACAGCTTCGCCAGGCTGACGCATCCGTCGATGTTCAGGTAATCCAGGTCGCCGAATTCGTCTCCGCTGGGGACGCGCAGGCGCTTCAGCTTGCCGCAGCCGCTGATGTCCAGCTTCGTGATGCCGTCGCACCACAGGAAATCCGCCACCTCCAGCTTCGGCAGGTTGGCGATCGTGACCCCGGTCAGGCCGCTTTCCTCGCAGATAAACACCTCCAGCTTGCGGCAGTTGCTCAGATCCAGATGGCACTTGAGGTGCCAGGTAACGCTCAGTTCCAGATATACCAGCTCGGTATTCCGGGTCAGGTCCAGCGTCGTAACGCAGTTATCGTCGCACACCAGCTTCTCCAGCGCCGTGAAATACTCGATGCCTTTCAGCGATATGATGTCGTCTTTGTGCGTCTCATCATCATCGTGAGGCACATCGATTCTCTTGACCGCCCCGATCTCCTGCCGGTACAGCCGCATGTCGCCGTCCGGGTCAAAATTCATGGCGACATAAGCCCTGAAGTTATCGTCCGGGAAGTGGGCCTTGTCGATGGGGATGTAGAAATATTCCGCCACCTCCACCTCGCAGCTGGCGCTGACGCCGTTGAAGGCGGTGGCGGTGATCGTCGCCGTGCCCTCGGCCACGGCCTTCACCCTGCCCTTGGCGCTCACCGTCGCCACGGTTTCGTCGCTGCTGCTCCAGGTCATGGCCCAGGACGCCGCGCTGGCCGGCAGCGTCGCCGCCAGCAGCTTCGAAGCGCCTGGCTTCAGCTCCAGCCGGTCCTTGCTCAGCGTCAGCTTCCTCGGCGCGGCCTTCACCGTCACCTCCACGGACGCCTGCTTGCCGTTGTGGGTCGTCACCGTGACCGTGGCCGTGCCCTTGCGCCGGGCAGTGACCAGGCCGTCCGCGCTCACCGATACGATGGATTTCTGCGAGGACTTCCACTCCAGCTGCGTCGCCGAGTTCTTCGTCGTCGTCGCGACCAGCTGCACCTTCTCGCCCTTGCCCGCCGTCAGCTGCTTCACGTTCAGGCTGACCTTCTTCGGCGCGGCCTTCACCGTCACCTTCCAGCGGCCCACCACTTTTTTGCCGCTCGAGCAGGTGACGACCGCCGTGCCTTTCTTCTTCGCCGTGACGACGCCCTTCGCGGTCACCGCCGCCACCTTCGGCTTCGACGACTTGAAGCTCAGGTTTTTGCCCAGGCTGTTTTTCTTGATCTTGTACTGCTGCCCGACGCCCAGCGTCACCTTCGTCACGGCGGCGTTGACCGTCGCGTCCTCCGCGGGCCCTTCGACGTCCGTTATGCCCGCCTGGACGATTTCAAGCGCCCCCGCGTCCAGTGCCAGGTCCTCCGGCGCTTGCGCCTCGGGCAGCTCGATTTCGACGTCCGCCTCACCGATGACGATGTCAGCCTCCGCCAGGGCCGCCACATTCAGCAGCAGCGCCGCCAGCAGCACCGCCAGCAGCCTTGTCACGTTGATCTTCATAACGATACCCTCCCCTGAAATGATCGGTCCCGGAAACCATATTACACCAATATGCGTTATTTTTCAACAGAAATCAAAAAATAAAAGCAAGCGTTCCGTTATAAATACTGATTTGTCGCGCTGATAACAAGGCAATAGGCAATAGGGAATAAGCAATAGGAATGGCGGCTGCCGCACCCCAAAGCCTTCCCCTTCAGGGGAAGGTGGCCCGCGTAGCGGGTCGGATGAGGTCGGTCCCCCCGCGGTAACGATGGTTTGCGTGCTTCCCTCCCAAGAGAACGACCTCATCCGTCTTTCGACAAAAACGCAAGCGTTTTCGCCGAAATCCACCTTCCCCTGAACCGGCAGCTTCGCTGCCTGGGGAAGGCTTTTGGGTGCCGCGTACTCCCCGACAAATCAGCATTTACCTGAATGAACCGATACAAAAACAATCGCATATGCCCCACCGCGAACAGAGCGGGGGGCGCGCGATTGCGCGCCTCCCGCTCCGTCGGGTCTCCGGACTACTGCCGCTTGGCCTCCATCTTCTCAAGCTGGTCCTTGAGGGCGGTGAAGGTCTGCACGGAGATGTCGTGCTCCACCTTGCAGGCGTCGTCCTCGGCGGTCTTTTCGTCCACGCCGATCATCGTCAGCATCCGGGTGAGCACCTTGTGGCGCTCGTAGATGCGCTGGGCGATCTCCATGCCGGTGTCGGTCAGGGTGATGTAGTTGTCCTTGTCCATCACGATGTAGTTGCCCTCGCGCAGCTGCTTCATGGCCACGCTCACCGAGGGCTTGCTGACGCCCAAGCCCGTGGCGATGTCCACGGAGCGGGCGTAGCCCTTCTCCTCGTTCAGGCGCAGGATCATCTCCAGGTAGTCCTCCGCGGATTTGTGAATTCTCATGGCGGTATTCCATCATGGCGCGGGTGCCGCCGGCCATGTGTCTCCTTTCCTGTACTGCAAATCCATTTTAACATATTTCTTCGACGATTGCAACCCGTGAAAGCAATAACAGACAAATCCCCGATTCCCCCACCCGCCCGGGCCGGGGAATCGGGGAGGCTGTGCTCAGCTCGCCTTCTTCTTGCCGGTGTAGCTGACCACCAGCTGCTGGATCACGATGAACAGCAGCAGCAGCGCGCCGGTGGCGATCTTGCCCCACCAGGAGGACAGGGTGCCGTTGAAGTTGATGATGGCGGGGATGACCGATTTCAGCAGCACGCCGAACATCGTGCCCACCATGTAGCCCACGCCGCCGGTGAGCAGCGTGCCGCCGATGACGGCACTGGAAATGACCTCCAACTCGCCGCCCTGCAGCGCCATGTTCCAGCCGGACTTGACCACCAGCACATAGGCGATGCCGGCCAGCGCCGAGCAGAAGCCATTGATGGCGTAGACCGCCACCTTGGTCTTGCCTACGGGCAGGCCCATCAGCTTGGCGCTGGATTCGCTGCCGCCGATGGCGTACACGTTGCGGCCGAAGCGGGTGTGCTGGAGCAGTATTGTGCCCAGTATGATCATCACGATGAATATGATGACCGTCAGGTTGATGTTGGTGATGGGCTTGATCTTCACCCACTCGCCGTCCACCATGTGGTACAGCGTGATCTTGAAGCCCGCCAGGGCGTCGATCAGCGGGTGATTGATGCTGATGGACTCCCTGGAAATCAGGCTGCAGATGCCGCGGGCCAGGAAGTTGCCTGTCAGGGTGGTGATGAAGGGCGGCACGTTCAGGTAGTGGATCGCCGCGCCCATCAGGGTACCCAGGCCCACGCCGACCACGATGGAGAACAGCATGGTGACGACCGGGGAGATGCCCATGCGCTCGTAGCCGTAGGCGATGATCATGCCCGTCAGCGAGGCCACGGAGGCCACCGACAGGTCGATGCCGCCGGTGATCAGCACCATGGTCATGCCCACGGCAGAGATGCCGTAGTAGGCGTTGTCGGAGAAGAAGTTGACGAAGGTGCGCAGCGTGGTGAAGCCGATGCTGCCATAGCGGATCGCACCGTAGGCATAGATGATCAGGAAGATGATCACGGTGGCGTACACCATGATGTACTTCGGGTTCATGATGCGGCTCAATAGGCTCTGCTTCTTGTTCACTTGGCCACGCCTCCTTTCACCATGGCCCGGGCCTGGGAGCGCTTGGCCATCCAGTTGCGCACGGGCTCGGACTGCAGCACGATGATCACCGCGATGATCAGGGCCTTGAAGGCCATCGTGGAATCCGGAGAAACGCCGAAGTAGTAGACGAAGGTCACGATGGTGCGGATGATGATGGAGCCCACGATGGTGCCCGCCAGGCTGAACTTGCCGCCGGTCATGCTCGTGCCGCCGATGACCACCGAGAGGATGGCGTCGGTCTCATAGTTGATGCCGGCGTTGTTGGAGTCGTTGGACATGATGCGGCTGGAGTAGATCAGGCCGGAAATGCCCGCCAGGAAGCCGGTCATCGCGAACACGATCAGTATGACCACCTTGGAATTGATGCCCGACAGCCTGGAAGCGCTGGGGTTGATGCCCACGGATTCCACGAAGGTGCCGAAGGCGGTCTTGCGCACGAACAGCATCACCGCCGCCACCACCAGCACGGTGATGACGATGGGCGTCGGCAGGAACAGGCATGAGCCCTGGCCGATCACCCGGAAAGGGCTGTACATCGTGGTGTACTGCTTGCCGTTGGTGATGATCTGGGCGATGCCGCGGCCCGACACCATCAAAATCAGCGTGGCGATGATGGGCTGCAGCTTCAGCTGGCCCACCAGCACGCCGTTGAACGCGCCCATCAGCAGACACACCAGCAGCGGCACCAGCAGCACCAGTATGAACGGATACACGGAATAGTCGCCAGGGGTCTGGTACAGGGGGTTAGTGGGATCCCAGCGCATCAGCTTCAGCGCCAGCGCGCCGGACACGGCCACCAGCGCGCCCACCGACAGGTCGGTGCCGCCCAGGGCGATGACCATCGTCATGCCCATGCCGATGATGGTGATCTCGGCGGAGCGGTTCACGATGTCCACCAGGTTGCCGTACAGCATCCGGTTGGAGGGCTGGTAGCTGATGTTGAAGAACTCGGGCCGGATGATCAGGCAGACAATCAGTATCAGTATCTCCGCGATGACGGCCCAGGTGATCTTCGAGCGCATGATGGCGGCGAAGTCCAGGTTCCTGGAGCGCAGCACCAGCGCCACAGCCACCAGGCACAGCAGCAGGCCCGCGCCGATGAAGATGCCCTGCAGCTTCCAGGCGGTGCGCAGGCTCTGGACCTTGCCGAAGCTGCCGATCACCGCGTCGTAGGGCGAGCCCTCGGAGATGGCCTCGATGGCGTCCTCGGCGGGGGCGGCCTCCTCGGCAGGAGCGGCCTCCTCGACAGGGGCGGCCTCCTCGGCGGGAGCGGCTTCCCCGGCGGCGTCGGTCGCGGTGCTTTCGCCACTGATGGCGGTTTGCAGCACCGCGGCGTCGAAGTCTGCCTTCACAGCGGCCTCGTCATGGTCGTTGATGAACACCGATCCGATGCTGGCATCGGAAAAGCTCAGGCCGTACTTGGCATAGATGCTGTCCTTGACGGCGCAGATCCTGCCGAAGAAGAACACGCCCACGGCCAGTACGATCAGGCCCAGGATCAGGAAGATCAGGTATGACTTTTTCTTCACTGTGCGTCACCTCCCTCGGCAATGATTTGCAGGATGCGGCTCTGGGTATTGGCGTCGAAGGGGCCCTCCAGCTCGCTGGCCTTCTTGCCGTCGCGCATGAACGCCGTCCTTGCACATCTCCAGCATCAGACGCTGGATCTCGGCCTTCGCGCCGACGTCGATGCCGCGGGTGGGCTCGTCCAGGATCAGCAGGTCGGGCTGGGTGGCCATCCACCGGGCCAGTATCACCTTCTGCTGGTTGCCGCCGGACAGCTCGCCGATCTTCTTCTCGGCGTCCGGCGTGGCGATGGACAGCGCCTTGATGTAGCGGTCCGCCAGCTCGTTCTGCTCGGCACGGCTCAGCGGGTGCAAAAAGCCCCGCTTGGCCTGCACGGCCAGCATGATGTTCTCGCGAATGGACAGGTCGCCGACGATGCCGTCGCGCTTGCGGTCCTCGGGGCAGAAGGCCACGCCCGCCATGATGGCGTCGAAGGGCTTCTTCACGTCCACGGTCTTGCCCTTCAGGCTCAGCTTGCCGCTGGTGGGGCGGTTGGCGCCGAAGATCATCTCGGCGGTCTCGGTGCGGCCGGAGCCCAGCAGGCCCGCGAAGCCCACCAGCTCGCCCTTCTTCATGCTCAGGCTGATGTCGGACACCGCCCCGGGCGCGCCGATGTGGTCGGCGTCCAGCATCACCGGGGCGTCCGGGTCCACGTCGGCGGGGTGCATGTCGAATATGTTCTCCATGTCCTTGCCCACCATCAGCGTGACCAACTGCAGCTTGTTGATCTCGCCGATGTCGTAGGTGCCCACCAGGCGGCCGTTGCGCAGTATGGTCATGCGGTCGGAGATGGCGTAGATCTGGTCCAGAAAGTGGGTGATGAATATGATGCCCATGCCCTCACTCTTCAGCTCGCGCATGACGTTGAACAGCAGCTGCACCTCGTTTTCATCCAGCGAGGAGGTGGGCTCGTCCAGTATCAATATCTTGGAATCGATGTTCACCGCCCGGGCGATGGACACCATCTGCTGCACGGCGGTGGAGTAGTTGGACAGCGGGCGGGTGACGTCGATGTCCAGGTGGAAGCGCTTCATCAGTTCCTTCGCCTTGGCGTTGATGATCTTCTTCTTGAATTCCTTGCGGCCGACGAATATGTTTTCAGCCACCGTCAGGTTCGGGCAGAGGTTGATCTCCTGGAACACGGTGGAGATGCCCATCTCGATGGCGTTCTGGGGGCTGGTGGGGGTGATCTCCCTTCCCTCGAACAGTATCGTGCCGGCGTCCTTGTGGTTGACGCCCGTCAGGCACTTGATCAGCGTGGATTTGCCCGCGCCGTTCTCGCCCAGCAGCGCGTGAACCTCGCCGGCGCGAAGGAAGAAATCCACCCTGTCCAGCGCCTTGACGCCGGGGAACTGGATCTCAATGCCCTTCATTTCCAGTATGTTTTCCGGCAAAGCAATTCCTCCTTTGTTCGTGATCGTTTCGGCTTGCAAATTCTGATTTATTAAGCAATGCTCGATAAATCAGAATTTGTCATGCTGAACTGAATCGTTACCTATATTCCTTGCAAAGTCGATAGCGGCTCGATTTTGTTTCGCACAGGTCCTTCGCTTCGCCCGGGATGACAACGACGCGCACAGGCGTCATCCTGAGCAAAGCGAAGGATCTGTTGGCGCCGATTCCATGTAACATGCGATTGGCTGTGATGCAAAGCGCGGGGCGGCGGGAAACCCGCCGCCCCGCGCAAGTCTGAGCTACTTAAGCAGCAGGACTATTGTGGGATAACCCGTTGGGATTAATACTGGCGCTCGTTGATGACGTCCGCAGCCAGCACGGAAGTGGTGCCCTCGACCTCGATGCCGCCGACGCAGTCATACACGCCCTCTTCGGGATGCACGACGGTCTTGTCGTACTCGACGCCAGCTTCCAGGTCCTCGATGGCCTTCACGACGAAGGGGCCATACAGGGGGGTGCACTCGATGGTGGCGTTCATGTCGCCGGCCACGATGGCTTCGAAGGCGGCCTTGACGGAGTCGCAGCCCACGATGATGATGTCCTTGCCGGGAACCTTGCCGGCAGCCTTGATGGCGTCGATGGCGCCCAGGGCCATGTCGTCGTTCTGAGCAATCAGCACGTCGATCTGGTCGATGGACTTCAGCCAGCTCTCCATCAGGGCCTGGCCTTCGGCGCGGGTGAAGTTACCGGTCTGCTGGCCGACAACCTCCATCCAGGGGTAATCCTTCAGAGCGGCCAGGTTGCCCTCGGTGCGGCCGACCTGCGCGTCGGAACCGGTGGTGCCTTCCATGATGGCCACCTTGACGCCCTCGGTCTTGCCGATGCTCTCCAGGTACTTGGCGGCCCACTGGATCTGACGACGACCCTCGAGCGGGAAGTCACCGCCGAAAGCGGCCTTGTACTCGATCTTGTCCGCGCAGTCGGGGATGCGGTCGAGCAGGATCAGCGGGATCTCAGCCTCGTTGACCTCGGTCAGGACCTCGTCCCAGCCGGAGGTGACAACGCCGGTGAACAGGATGTAGTCGACGCCCTGGGTGATGAAGTTGCGCAGAGCCTGAATCTGATTCTCCTGCTTCTGCTGGCCGTCAGAGTACACGAACTCCCAGCCCTCATGGCCTTCGATGGCCGCGGTCACGCTATCGGTATTGGCGGTACGCCAGTCGGACTCCTGGCCGATCTGGGAGAACGCGATGGTCAGGGCGGAAGCGCTGGCAACCATGCTCAGCACCAGGCACAGGGCCAGAACCAGAACCAACAGTTTCTTCATGGGAAAATACCTCCGTTCATTATTACGGCATTCCTGCCGTTTACAGTTGCATTTTAACACAACCAACACTTTATGGAAATGCAATTGCTTTGGAAGAAGGTTGAAATTCCTTCGAATTTCTTCCCCCATATCGCCATGAAGTTTGATAATCTTTTGATAACAGTTGAATTTTATTCGATTTGGTAGGGAAGTGATTAAATACTGATTTGTCGCGCTGCGACAAATCAGTATTTAGGTTTTAGGTTATAGGTTTTAACAAATCCCGTGGCCGAAGGCCTAGCGAAGCGTTAAGGGATTTGCACCACCCCTAAAACCTAACCCCTAAAACCTAAAACCTGAATACTGATTTATCGCCCTGCGACAAATCAGTATTTACCCGACTGAACAACTGCTCTGTTTCAAAGTGCTCAGCCCAAAAACAGGGGGCGGCATTTCGCCGCCCCGCAAATATGCGTGCTCTGTTCCCGCCTGTCACTCGTCCAGCTCGAATTCCTCGTCGTCCAGCGCCTCGTCGTCCTCCTCGGGCATCTCCGGAGTCTCCAGCGGGGCCTCGATGCCGCCGCTCTTGAAGCTCTCGCGGATCTTCGCCTCCACCGCGTCGTAGGCCTCGGGGTTGTCGCGGAAGTACCGGCGGGCGTTGTCCCGGCCCTGGCCGATGCGCTCGCCGTTATAGGAGTAGAAGGAACCGGACTTCTGCACCAGGCCCTGCTCCACGGCGATGTCCAGCAGCTCGCCCTCCCGGCTGATGCCCTCGCCGTAGAGCATGTCCACCACGCAGGTGCGGAAGGGCGGGGCCACCTTGTTCTTGACGATCTTGATCTTGGTGCGGTTGCCGACGATCTCCTTGCCCTCCTTGATGGGCTCGCTCTTGCGGATGTCGATGCGGATCGAGGCGTAGAACTTCAGCGCCTTGCCGCCGGTGGTGGTCTCGGGGTTGCCGTAGAGCACGCCCACCTTCTCGCGCAGCTGGTTGATGAAGATCACCACGGCGTTGGTCTTGGAGATGACGCCGGTCAGCTTGCGCAGCGCCTGGCTCATCAGCCGCGCCTGCAGGCCCACGTGGCTGTCGCCCATGTCGCCCTCGATCTCGGCCTTGGGCACCAGCGCGGCCACGCTGTCCACCACGACGATGTCGATGGCCCCGGAGCGCACCAGCGCCTCGCAAATGTCCAGCGCCTGTTCGCCGTTGTCGGGCTGGGAGACGTACAGCTCGTTGATGTCCACCCCCAGCTTCGAGGCGTATACCGGGTCCAGCGCGTGCTCGGCGTCGATGAACGCCGCGGTGCCGCCGGCCTTCTGGGCCTGGGCCACGCAGTGCAGCGCCACCGTGGTCTTGCCCGAGCTCTCGGGCCCGTAGATCTCGACGATGCGGCCCTTGGGCAGCCCGCCCACGCCCAGCGCGAAGTCCAACTGCAGGCTGCCGGTGGGAATGACCTCCACCTGGGTCGCGCTGGCGCTGCCCAGCTTCATCACCGAGCCCTTGCCAAAGTCCTTCTCGATCTTGCCCAGCGCCACCTCCAGCGCCTTCTTCCTGTCGTCCCCGAACTGCCGGGTCGCGGGCTTCTTTTCGGCCTTCTTCTCCGCTGCCATCGCCAAATCCTCCATTAAACATATTCTCGCGGACGCGCCGTCCGTCGCTTTTGTGGGTTCATTATAGCACAACCCAAAGCGCATTGGAATCGAACATATGTTTATTTTTTGTCGGAGTGGGTGAAATTCTTCCCTTGAAAGAAAAAACCCGCCTTATCAAGCGGTTGCCCGATAAAGCTGGTTTTCACAGCTACGCGACAGAATCAAACGGCTCATCCCCTCGCGTACCACGCCAGCCGGTCGGCGAGGGTGCCCATCACGTACCAAAGGGTCTCGTAGTGCATGTATTGCAGGGCATTTTCGTCGAACAGGTACTTGATGTTGGCCGGGAACTCGTCGTCGCCGTCCCAGAACTGGAACAGTATCCTGAAATCCCGGAACACGGGGATGGCGTAGCTCACGTCGCCCCTGCCGTCCGGAACCCCGCCCAAGCGGCGGCAGGCGGCGGCGAGGGCATCGCAGCGGCCCTGGAACTGCCCGGCAGTGCCCTCGTGGCTGAGGGTGCGGTCGTGGCCCGCGCCGATGATGCCGCCCAGCGTGCTGATGCTCGACCAGCGCCCCGTGGAGCGGGGGCGCACGGGGCTGCGGGTCAGCAGGTCGAACAGCGCCATGCCCTCGTTGACGAAGCCGGCGGCGCGGTATTCCCCGGGGCCCGGCTGGCGGGCATAGCCCACCGCGCCGGTGCGCCGGTCGATGCGCAGGGCCTCGGTCATGTATTCGGCGTACAGGTAATCGCCGTCGTGGGCCAGGTCCCAGCGGCGAATGATGTCATCCTGGTCGTATTCCAGGAACAGCGCCTGGGCCTGGGCGAGCATCTTGTCGTAGTTGGACATGGTATTACAGCGCCTCGAAAATCGCTTCCTTCAGCCCGTCAAAGGTGTCGAAGTGCTGAAGGTCCGGGTTGTCGGCGATGATCTGCTCGGTGGAGCGGAACAGGAAACCGGCCTTGCTGGCGCGGATCATGCCCAGGTCGTTGTAGCTGTCGCCGCAGGCGATGGTATCGAAGCCCACCGATTGCAGCGCCTTCACCGTGGACAGCTTCGACTGGGCCACGCGGATCCTGTAGTCGGCGATCATGCCGTCGCCGTCCACCTCCAGCGCGTTGCACAGCAGTGTGGGCCAGCCCAGCTTCTCCATCAGCGGCTGGGCAAACTGGGTGAAGGTGTCGCTGAGGATCACCGCCTGGGTGCGCGCGCGCAGGGCGTCCAGGAATGCCTTTGCCCCGGGCAGCGGGTCGATCTTTCGGATGGTGGCCTGGATGTCCTTCAGGCCCAGGCCGTGCGCACGCAATATGCCCAGCCGCCAGCGCATCAGCTTGTCGTAATCGGGCTCGTCCCGGGTGGTGCGCCGCAGCTCGGGGATGCTGCTGGCCTCGGAAAAGGCGATCCAGATCTCGGGCACCAGCACGCCCTCCAGATCCAGGCAGACGATGTTCAGTTCGCTCATGGGGTACCTCCGCTCTCGGTTGTAATGGGTACAGTTTAACACATCTTTCGACGATTTACAAGGCTTCATTCGCCTTCCCGCGCGGGCAGCAGCGCGTAGACGGTGGCGGCGGCCAGCACGATGGCCGCGCCGACGACGGTCAGCCGACCGGGCCTTTCCCCCACCAGCAAAAACGCCCACACCGGGTTGAGTATCGGTTCGAGGTTGGACAGCAGCGCCGCCGACACCGGGGAGACGTTGCTCATGGACTTCGATATGAAGAAGTAGCCCCCCGCCAGGCAGAAGCCCAGGGCGACCGCCGTCAGCCAGTGAACCGGGTTCGCGGTGACGCCGGGGTCGAAGCAGGCGTTCAACGCGAAGGGGGCGCAGAACACCATGCCCAGGTAGGAGTAATCCCGGGGGTCTGCGCCGGGCATGCGGGCGCAGAAGAACACCAGGGCGAAGGTCACCGCCGCGGTCAGGGCGATGGCGTCGCCCAATACGTTGCCGCCGGCGAGGCCCTCCCAGCTGCACAGCACCACGCCCACCATGATGCAGGCGGCGATGGCCAGCTGCCTGATCCCGGGCTTTATGCCGTAGAACAGCCAGGAGAACAGGATCACGAAGGCGGGCATGGCGTACTGCAGCACGATGGCGTTGGCCGAGGTGGTCAGCTTGACGGCGACCATGTACAGTATGCCCGTCAGCGCCGTGCCCGCCGCGCCCAGCAGGTTGCCCCGGTTCAGCTTCACCCGCACCCCGCGCCGCGCGAAGGCCAGCAGCAGCGCCGCCACCAGCGAGCGCATGCCGTTGATGGTAAAGCTGTTCCAGGGCAGCGACTTGCTCAGCGCCCCCGCAAAGCTCCAGCTGATCGCCGCCAGCGCCACCTGGAGGGCGCCGAGACGTGACTTTGTGATGGTAAACACCTCTCTTGAAATTCTGATTTATCGAGCTATGCTCGATAAATCAGAATTGAGTGATTAGTGGTTAGTGACTAGTGACTAGTGGTGGTGCAAATCCTTTCAGGATTTGTTTGATTCAAGGGGAACCGGCTGAAGTTTCGACGTTTGTCAATCCTTTATCAAAGAAATCCGTAAGGATTTCCTCCTTCACTAGCCACTAATCACTAGCCACTAGCCACTCAAATACTGATTTGTCGCCCTGCGACAAATCAGTATTTCCGTCAGTCCTGCGGCCTGCGATAAAACCTTCCCGTCAGCGAATCGGTGCGCTGGGTGTTGATGAAGGCGTGGGGGTCGACGGCGCGCACCTCGTGCACCACGCGGCGGATGTCATCGCCGGAGAGCACGGTGTAGATCATCGAGCGGGGCTCGTTTTTGTACAGGCCGGTGCCATGAAACAGCGTGGCGCCGTGGTGGGTGGCGTCGCGAATGATGGCGTAGACCGCGTCGGGCCGGTCGGTGACGATCCACAGCGTGCGGTGCTGGTAGCGCTGGAACAGCGTGTGCAGCGCCTGGGTGGTGCAGAACTGGAAGATCATCGAATACAGCGCCCGCTCCCAGCCGAACAGCAGCCCCGCCGCGCAGAGCATGACCACGTTGCCGCCCAGTATGATGTTGAAGGCGTCCCGGCCGCTCTTTTCCGCCAGGTAGATGCTGATGAAGTCGGTGCCGCCGGTGCTGGCGTCCGCCCGCAGGCAAAGGGTCGTGGCCAGGCCGTTCAAAAGGCCGCCGAACACGCTGCACAGCAGCGGGTCCGCCGCCACGGTGAAGGTGGGCAGCACGTCGGTCAGCACGCTGGTGATGGTCACGGCCAGCACCGAAAACAGCGCGAAGCGCTTGCCGATATAGCGGAAGCACAGCGCCGCCGCCAGGAAGTTCAGCGTCAGGCTGAGGGCGGAGTAGGGCACGCGGATGCCCGCGTAGCGCAGCAGACACTCCTGGATCAAAAGGGAAAGCCCTGTAAAGCCGCCGGGAAACAGCCCCGCCGCCCGAACGAAGCTCACCAGATTCAGCGCCGACAGCGTCGCCCCAATGGCGATCAGCAGCACCCGCTGCCAGATGGGACGCGGTTTGGGAAGCATCGAATCAACCTCCTGTCGGGTACTATTGTAACCGATCAGGGCGCTTTTCGCAATGTGAGAGCGTGTAAATTCTGATTTATCGCGTTGAAGGAAAGGGGAGCCCTATCGGCCCTTCGGGCCACTTCCCCACTGCGGTGGGGAAGCTAAAAAAGCAGCTTGGTGCCCCCAAAAGCTTCCCCACCGC
>CACWZI010000091.1 GCA_902765305.1 uncultured Eubacteriales bacterium | reverse complement strand
GTGATTATATCACACCATGCTGATCAAAGCACCTTTTCATGAGGTGCTTTTTTCATACCATTTGGCCCTTCGGCCAAATAGACCACGTCCGGCGGGACGGGAAACACGCGGACGGTGCATCGCCCTATCGGTGGCGCCTGATAGGCGCCGCTACGGCACCGTAAAGGAGGTGGTGTGTATGCCACGTTGCTTTAATCCCGGCGCGCGTTATCATGATAAGCTGGCTGCATTGCCTCCGGAAGAGGCGGCAAAGATGGAAGCCAACCGCCGCGCGAAGATGTCTGCGGGTATAAAGAAAACGTTGGCCATAAAGCGCATCGTTAATGCCATCCTAAAATCCGAAGTCGTTCCCAACAGCTATGAAGTGGATATCCTCAATACCTTCGGCTATGAAATCAACGAATGCGGCTTGCCCACCGCAGCGGTCATGATTCTGCTTTCCATGGCGGCCAGGGCTTTGAAAGGTGATGTCAAAGCTGCTGAATTTCTCTTCTCCTATGGCGGCATTCCCAATATGGATCAAATGATCAAGCTGGACGAGCTGAAAATCAACCGTGATAGATGCGATATGGAAAAGTCTGCGCATAAGATTGATGTTGTTCTTGCTATGGATAATATGCAGACGAATGAATTGAAAAGGAAAAAGCTTGAACAGGAATGTCAATCGCAGTCTAATTCAAATGGCCCCGTTAAAATCGTGGGTTTTGGGGAATTGTCTCAATTATCAGATGCCGATATTCAGGCCCTGCCCCATCGTAAAACTACAGCGGAAGCTCTGGCTGAAAAATATGGTGTGTCGGTTGATGATATTTATGCTGGCAATTACGGTAACGAGAAACAGGAAGAGGAGATTGTGGAATGAATAATCAAGAAGATCAGTCTACGATAGTAATTCGAGAAGATGTGGCTTTGATCGTATTGTTGAATCGGGCCAACTATCTGTCTCGCCTGGTGGATTGCTATTTCGATCTCACCGTCACCGACAAGGATTCGTCTCTGGCTCAAAATATCGCGAAGATTAGCCGAGAACTCGTCGAAACTCTGGATAAGGCGTTGCGGCTTATCGGTAGGAACGTAATTGAATGAGGAACGTAATTGAATGAGGAATGAGGAATGAGGAATGAATGGCCGCCATCCCGTAGCGGCGGCTACCAGCCGCCATCACTATCCAAAAGCCTTCCCCCGTTGGGGAAGGTGGCAGCGCGTAGCGCTGACGGATGAGGTCCTCCCTGCACATTCCGCTTCGCGCCTCTGCCGGTATAGGCGTCTTTCGCATAAATAATTCTCCGTCATCCCTTGACTTTTGTCTGCCAATAATATATACTGTATTTACGGCAGACAAAAGAAAGGGGGTATTGCATGTCGCCGCGTACAGGAAGGCCGACAAATAATCCCAAAGACGCGCGTATTACAGTTCGGTTGGACCATGAATCCCAACAGGTGTTGGAATCGTACTGTGAGCAGGAAAGCGTCGATAAGGCCGAAGGGGTCAGACGCGGGATTTTGAAGCTAAAGCCTGAAATCAAAAAATGAGATAACCGCCACCACGCCAATGATTACGGTTATCTCTTGTGCCCCTCCCAAAGGAGAGTCAAGCAAATTATACCATGCCTGCCTCCTTTGGGTCAACCCTGAATTGACTTGAAGGAGAATTTTTATGACTCAACTGATCGATTTAACGGGCCGGCGCTTTGGTCGTCTCGTGGTGCTGGAACGCGCGCCGTATAACGATAACCAGAATAAACCTGTTTGGGTCTGCCGCTGTGATTGCGGCAAGGTCCTGAACGTCAGTGGCTACCATCTGCGGCGGGGTATGTCTCAAAGCTGTGGCTGTTATCGCAGTGAACTGGTTTCTGCTCTCTATAAGAAGATCGGCACGGTTCACGGCCTTTGCTATACCCGCCTCAACCGCATATGGCGGGCGATGAAAAGGCGCTGCAACAATTCCCATTCCGACAGCTATAAGTGGTATGGCGCTCGCGGCATCCGGGTCTGCCCGGAATGGAATGATGATTTCGTGGCCTTTTACAACTGGGCCATGTCCAACGGCTACCGGGATGATCTGTCCATCGACCGCATCGATGTCAACGGCAACTATGAACCTGGCAACTGCCGCTGGGCCACAGCAATGGAACAGACCCACAACCGAAGGCCGCGACATCGCGCCACAAACGGAGGTGAAAGCAATGTCTGACAATATCGCGGCGGCGAAGGCCGTTTCCGAACGCGCCGATGTCACCATCGCCGGCAAGCATTACGAGGGCTTCGCCCTGTACACGGCGCTTGAAGAGATTTCCTACAGCCTTTCCAAGATTCGTCGTATGACGCAGGACCTGCTGGTTGCCTCAGACCCTTATGTCGTGTCCTACGGCGAATCCATTCGCAAGGGTCTGCTTCCAGCGCCCGCTTCAACCCTCGGCCATGAAGTCTACACCCGCTCCAGCATCCTGCTGGATAACGTCGTTTCCATCGAAGCGAAGCTTCGGCAATTCGACATCTATCCCGATTAATTCCGTCTTTCACCGAACGACCAAATCCCGGCTCCCCCAAGGCGGCGCAACAGCGTCGCCTTTTCCATGCCGCCAACGCACTCAATGACCGGCTATTCATTCCTCATTCAATTACGTTCCCCATTCTCCAAAGAGGTGATTAACTTGTCAAACTACGCCATCACCGTCGATACGGGCTCCCGCCGATACTCGAACGATGAACTGCTGTCCTTCTACCGCAACGTCGGCGTCATGCAATCGGCGGTGGAAAACATGAAGGGTAGCGTGCGGGGGCTGCGCACGGGCATCCAGCGGGCAAACCGCTGCTTTTTGCAGATGGGCACTGCCGTGCGGGGCGTGCTGTCCGGGCTCATGGATACGCGCAACGTGGTGGACGGGCTGCGTTCGGGCATGAAGAACCTGTATGCCTGGAGCCGCACATGGTGGCGGTCCTTCGCCGGAACCCTGCAATCGCTGGCGGGCAACGCGGTGTATCTGCGCAACAGCCTGGCGGCCATGGCCGCGCCGATGCTCAAGGCGCTGGCACCGGCCATCGAATTCGTCACCGACAAATTCGTCGGGCTGTTCAACCTCATCAACCAGTTCTTCGCCCGGCTGACGGGTTCGTCCACGTATGTGGCGGCCCGGCGCGTCTCCGGCAGCATCGACGGTGTGGGTTCCTCGGCGTCCCATGCCTCGAACGAGGTGAAGGAACTGAAGCGCCAGCTGCTGGGCTTCGACGAGCTGAACGTGCTGTCGGCGCTGGAGGATGATTCCGGCGGCGGCGGTGGCGGCGGCTCGGGCGGCTCCGGCGGCGGCGTTCAGTTCGAAGAGCGGCAGATCGACAGCGCCCTGGCGGGCTTCGTGGACGCGCTGAAATCGGCCTTCAATGCCGGCGACTGGCAGGAGCTGGGCACCCTGATCGGCACGAAGATCAACGAAATGGTGGAAGGCGTCGACTGGGCGGCGGCGGGCAGCAAGGTGGGATTCTACATCAACGGCCTGTTCTCCACCGCCTATTGGACGCTGGAAACCGTCAACTTCACCAACATCGGCGCAAGCGTCGCCGAATTCCTGAACAACGCCCTGGCGGAGATCGACTTCACCACCGTGGGGGCCACCGTTGCGCTGCTGTTCACGTCGCTGGCCGAAACCATCGCCGGGTTCGTGGACGAATTCGACTGGATCCAGTTCGCCGAAAAGCTGGCGGACGGCTTCAACGGCTTCGTGTCGAAGCTGGGGGAAAAGCTGGATGCCATCGACTGGGCCGCTCTGGCGCTGAAGATGACCGAAGGGCTCAATGCCTTCATCGCCCGCACGGACTGGGCCAACGCCGGCAAGGTGCTGGCCGGCCGGGTGAACGACCTGCTGGAAATCCTGGGCACCGCCTCGGCGAACTTCGACTGGTCCGGCGCCGGCAAGGCGCTGGCCACGGCGGTGAACAACCTGTTCAAGAACGTGGACTGGGATGGCCTCGGCACCTGGCTGAACGATACGCTGCTGGGCGTGCTGGATTTCGGCATCGCCTTCTTCCAGGGCTTCGATGCCGTGGGCTTCGCCAATGACGTGGGCCGGGCCCTGGCAAAGGTGGACTGGGATGCGGTCTCCGAAAAGCTGTGGACGCTGTTCAAGGCGGCCCTTGCCAAGCTGGGCGAATTCTTCGGCACGCTGCTCTTCGGCGGCAGCGCCGATATGAAGCTGAACCTGGGGCTGCTCAAGGACGGCTGGGAAACCATCACCAAGTGGCTGGGCATCGACAAGCCCCTTTCGGCGCTGATCGATCTGCTGAAGAACAACTGGCAGACCATTGCCAAGTGGCTGGGCATCGACGATCCGGTGTCGGCGCTGGTGAATCTGCTCAAGGGCAAGCCCGGCACCGTCGGCGAGGTCTACAGTGAAACAGACAAGAAGGTCACCGGCACAACCTCTCTCACTAAGGGTACATCCGGTACCCAAACCGTCGGCGGGGTCTATACAGCCGTAGAAAAAGCGGTTTCAGGCATAACTTCCCTGTTCAAGGGCAGCAGCGGAACGCAAACCGTCAGCGGGGCCTATAGCGCTACGGACAAGGCGGTCACCGGTACGACGTCCCTCACCAAAGGTAAGACAGGTACCCAAACCGTCAGCGGAGCCTATAGCGCTACGGATAAGGCGGTTACCGGCACAACCTCCCTTACCAAGGGCAGCAGCGGAACGCAGACCTTCAATGGCCTTTACACCGATGCCGACAAGAAAGTAACTGGCAAGACGGCGCTTGTGAAGGGTGATAAGAATACTGGCACCCAAGCAGTCAATGGCCTTTACACCGATGCCGACAAGAAAGTAACTGGCAAGACGGCGCTTGTGAAGGGTGATAAGAATACCGGAACCCAAGCAGTCAATGGCCTTTACACCGATAAGGAAAAGAAAGTCACCGGCAAGACGGCACTTGTGAAGGGCAATAAGAACACCGGTGCCCAAACAGTCAGCGGTCTTTACACCGATAAGGCCAAGAAGGTCACCGGCAAGACTTCCCTTACGAAGGGCAGCAAGGAAGACGGCACGCAAAAGGTCAGCGACGTATATAGCGACAGTGCCAAAAAGGTCGCCGGTAAAACCTCCCTGAAGAAAGGGGACAGCGGCAACCAGAGTGCATCGGATGTCTATGGGAGCCAGTCGATAACGGCAACGACCTCCCTGAAGAAAGGGGACAGCGGCAACCAGAGCGCATCGGATGTCTATGGGAGCCAGTCGATCAGCGTCAGCGCCAAACTGAGCGACAAATCGGCAGCGGCGTTGAAGTCTGCGGCGACCAAGGCCATGAAGGGCATCGAGGTCACCGTCAAGGCGAAATCCGACAGTGGCAAGGTGAAGATGGAAACCCAGAAGCGGGGCGGCGTGATCGCGAACGGCCTGTTCCACCGCTTCGCCCGTGGCGGCGTCATCTCCGGGGGCGTGGCGCGGTACCTTGCGAACGTGCCCCACTACGCCGGCGGCACCACCCGGGCTCACGGCACGGTGTTCGTGGCCGGCGAGGCGGGGCCTGAGATCATGGGCCACATCAACGGGCGCACGGAGATCCTGAACAAGTCTCAGTTGGCCCAGACGATGTATTCCGCGGTGCTCTCGGCCATGAGCCAGGCCGTCAGCGCCCTGGGCACGTTCCTGTCCGGGCAGCTGGCAAACTGCACCAACGCCATCGTGAAGACGATAGGGAACAGGGACATCGAGCGCCCGGAAAACGGCACGGTGCGCCGTTTTCAGCGAGATGGGGCCGGCAGGCCCAAAAGAACAGGGAACAGGAATGGCTGGGGCTTTGCCGGACTGAATTATCACGCGCCCGTCATGGCTTCGGGCACGGTGCTGCCCTACGACGTGGCGGCGCAGATCGCCCGGGCGGGCATGGACATCCAGAACACCCTGGACGCCAACAACGAGGACCTGATCCAGACCATCATTTCGGTGGCCGGGCAGATCGTGGCGGCGGTGCAGGGACAAGGGAACAGGGAACAGGCAACAGGGAACAGGAATGGCGGGCTGACGGCCCAGCAGATCATCGACGACATCAACCGGCGGGCGCAGATGTTCGGCAGCTCACCGATTCTGGACTAAGGAGGCGCTTGGCATGGCGAAGCCTGTGCTGATCATCAACGGCCACGATTACGCGGCGCTGGTGGAGGAACTGAACCTCACGAACAACGACCTGGACGCCGAGGGCAGCGGGCGGGACGTGCAGACCGGGCTGATGTACCGCACGCGGATCGCCGCGAAGCTGAAGGCGGAGGTGCGGATGCTGCGGCTTCAGCAGGCCCAGCTCCAGCAGCTCATGGCCGACATCGCCGGCACGTTCTACAGCGCCACCGTGGTGGACCCGACCACCGGCACGCGGGTAACGAAGTCCTTCTACACCTCCGAACGCCCCTTCGGCGCCCAGCGCCTGAACAAAAAGACCGGCGCGCCGTATTATGACGGGGTGACGTTCAGCATGATAGAACGATGAAAAAAGGTTTTAGGTTTTAGGGGTTAGGTTTTAGGTGGGGGTGGAATTAGGTTTTAGGTTTTAGGGGTTAGGTTTTAGGGGGTGGAGGAAATCCCTGAGGGGATTTCTTTGATTAAAGGGGGAACGGCAGAGGTTACAACGTCTCTCGGCCCCCTGAATAAAAAGAAATCCGCAAGGATTTCCACATTCACCTACAACCTAAAACCTAAAACCTAATATCTCCTAAAACCTACAACCTAAAACCTAAAACCTAAATCAGAAAGGAGCGAATGCTGTGCAAACCACCTCACCTGTTTGGGAGGGCCTCTTCGCCTCCGGCGCGGCGCTGCAGGCGCGGGCGACCGTCGGCGGGACGGTGTATACCGACATCGGCGTGCCGGTGATCAACCGGGCGACGATGCAGGACCGGCTGGCCGTGGGCAACGTGGTCAGCGCTTCGCTGGCGCTGGCGCTGCGCAGCGCGGGGAGCGTTCCCCGCTCGGCGGCGGTGGTGATCGAGATCCGGCTGACTGACGGGGAGACGGCATCGGAGTGGCTGCCCCAGGGCACGTTTTACGTCTCCCGGCGGATGCGCGACCCGGTGACGGGGCTATTGGCGTTGGAGTGCTACGACGCCCTGCTGAAGGCCAACGCGGTGTGGACGCCATCGGCGGGGACGTGGCCCCGGGCGCTGCCGGCGGTGACGGCGGAGCTGGCGGCGCTGCTGGGGGTGGCGCTGGACGGCCGGACGGTGATCCCCACCGGCGCGGCCTACGCCATGAGCGAACCCGACGAGGGCACGACCATCCGGGACGCGCTGTCCATTGTCGCCCAGGCGGCGGGGGGCAACTGGATCATCACCCCGGCGGGCAAGCTGCGGCTGGTGCGCCTCGGGGAGCGCGGCGACGAGACGGATGTGGCGGGTGTAGTGGGCGGCATCGACGTGGGCGCGGCGGGCACAATCACCGGCGTGCGCAGCACCGTGGACGGCGTCGTCACCCTGACCGGAGACGATACCGGAATCGTGGTGGACGTGACCGTCGCGCCGGTGATCGCCGCTGAGCTGGCTGACGAGCTGATCGGGCAGGCCTGGCAGCCCTTTCGGCTGGACGGGGCCATCTACGACCCGGCGGCGGAGCTGGGGGACCGGGTGCGCGCGGGGGCGGGCGGCGAGGTGGCGTCGGTGTTGTGCAGCGAGCAGGCCGTGTATGGCCCGGCGTTCCGGGGCGACATCGCCGCGCCGGATCCGGGGGAGGTCACCGACGAATATCCCTACATCAGCAAAAACGAAAGCGCGATCAGCCTGCTGAAGGCCCGGGTGCAGGAGCTCTCCGACACCGCTGTGGCCGGCACGACGATCCTGTACGCCTCCGGGGCCTCGGCCACCGACCCGCCCGCGGAGGGCTGGAGCACAACGCCGCCGGAACACGTGGACGGGAGGTACGTCTGGCAGAAGGTCGTGACGCTCTATGCCGACGGCAGGAGCGAGACCTCGGAGGCGGTGAACATCACCGGCGCGGACGGTGAGGACGCCACGGTGCTGCGCATCGATTCCAGCCGGGGCACCGTGTTCAAGAACAACCAGGTCTCCACGGTGCTGTCCGTGGCGATCTACCACGGCCCGGACCGCATCACCGACACGACGGCGCTTGCGCGGGCGTTCGGGGTGGGCGCGTATCTTCAGTGGAGCTGGCAGCGCATGGGCGAGGATCGCTACGGCATCATATCGTCGGATGACAGCAGGATCGGCGACGGGGGCTTTACCTTCACCCTTTCACCGGCGGATGTGGATACGAAGGTGACATTCATGTGCGAGCTCATTGTGAACCAATAAGAGAGGAGAGAACAACATGGCCATCAAGTCCAGCGACCAGATCAGCATCGTCGACATTACCGATGCCTATTCCGTAATCCTGACCAACGATTCCTACACCTTTCCCGGCACCGTCAACGCGGCCAAGGCCGGCAGCTGCACGACGCAGATCATCGCCATGCGCGGCTCGGAACAGGTCGCCGCGTCGGTGAACCTGAGCAACGTGACCAAGCCCGCGGGCATCACCGTCACCAAGGACAGCGACGCCACGTCCCCCACGCTGACCATCACGGCCAGCACGTCCTTCACCACGGCGGGCGTGGTGAAGATTCCCGTGGTGGTGGACGGGGACATCACCATCAACAAGGAATTCTCCGTGGCCATCGCCTTCACCGGCCAGACCGGCCAGACCGGCCCCCAGGGGCCCCAGGGCGAGACCGGCGCCACCGGCAACGGCGTGGCCAGCGTGGCGATCACCTACCAGGCCGGCTCCAGCAACACCACGCCGCCCACCGGCACCTGGTCCAACACGCCGCCCACGGTGTCGGAGGGGCAGTACCTGTGGACGAAGATCGTGTTCACCTACACCGACGCGACCACGTCGGACCCGCTGTATTCGGTGGCGAAGCAGGGCGTCAGCGGCTCCAGCGCCCAGTGGTACACCGGCACCGGCATCACCGGCACCAGCACCACGCCCACATCCTACAGCAGCTCCGGCGTTTCCAGCGCGAAGGTGGGCGACATGTACCTGAACACCAGCACCTACAACACCTACCGCTGTACCGTGGGCGGCGCGCCGGCGGCGGCCAAGTGGGTGTACGTCAACAACATCAAGGGGCAAAAGGGCGACCAGGGCGTCGCGGCCATCTCCATCGCCATCTCCTCCTCCAACGGCACCATCTTCAAGAACAGCTCCATCGAGACCGTGCTGACGGCCCACGTGTACCAGGGCGGCGTGGAGGTCACCGGCGCGGCGCTGACGGCGCTGGGGACGATCAAATGGTACAAGGACGGCAGCGGCACCGCCGCGGCCACGGGCCAGACCCTGACGATCTCGGCGGGCGACGTGACCAATAAGGCGACCTATATCGCGCAGCTGGAGGGATAAGCATGGCCATCAAGGCATCTGGGGCGATCACCCTGTCCAGCGTTGTGGATGTCTGGTCCACGACGCGGTATTACCTGCTGCAATCCTCCACCCAGGCCGCCCCCGCCAGGCCCACGACGAATCCGCCGACGGGGGGCTGGAACGACACGGAGCCGACCTATACCTCCGGCTCGACCAACACGCTGTACTTCACCGACCTGACCGTGTTCTCGGACGGCAGCTGGGCCTATTCCATGGTGTCGGTATCCTCGGCCTACGAGGCGGCGAAGGCGGCCTGGAACAAGGCCCAGGCCGCCCAGAACGCGCTGAGCGCGCTGGACAACAGCCTGACCCAGCAGGAGATCTTCAACCGCCTGACGGACAACGGCGCGGCCCAGGGGATGGTGCTTTACAACGGACAGCTGTATGTCAATGCCAGCTATATGAAAAGTGGCACGATTGACGGCAATCTGGTCAACGCGAAGTTGCTAAATATCGTAGATGCAAACGGGAACGTGATAGCGTCGTTTGATTCTACGATACGACTTGGACAAAGCACTAACGCTCATGCCGAGATTGATTTCAATTCGTTTGAAATCAAAAGCTCAAGCAGTAATTCGGTCTTTTTTGCCGGCGATATTCGAGACGCCAACGGGAGAGCCGAAGTCAGCGACAGTTTCGTTGGAGATGGGACAAAAACATTATTTGTT
>CACWZI010000090.1 GCA_902765305.1 uncultured Eubacteriales bacterium | reverse complement strand
CTTGTAGCCCTGGGAGACCTCGTGGCTGGACAGGGCGGTGCCGCAGCGGGGGCAGTAGGGCACCACCTTGTGGCCCTTGTACAGCAGGCCCTTGTCGGCCACCTGCTTCAGGCTCCACCACACCGATTCGATGTAGTTGTTGTCATAGGTGATGTAGGGGTTTTCCATGTCGGCCCAGAAGCCCACGCGCTCGGACATGCGCTCCCATTCGCCCTTGTACTTCCAGACGCTCTTCTTGCACTCCTGGATGAAGGGCTCGATGCCGTATTCCTCGATCTGCTCCTTGCCGTCCAGGCCCAGCAGCTTCTCCACCTCCAGCTCCACCGGCAGGCCGTGGGTGTCCCAGCCCGCCTTGCGGGGCACCAGCTGGCCCTTCATCGTGTGGTAGCGGGGCAGCAGGTCCTTGATGGCGCGGGTCTCGATGTGGCCGATGTGGGGCTTGCCGTTGGCGGTCGGCGGGCCGTCGAAGAAGGACCAGACCTCCCGGCCCTCCCGGTTCTTCATGGACTTCTGGAAGATGTCGTTGTCGTTCCAGAACTTGATGACTTCCTTTTCACGCGCCAGGAAATCCAGCGCCGTGGAGACCTTCTCGATCATCCGTGTGTTCCTCCCGTCAAAAATTATGCGCCATCCATCCCCATGGGACGAAGGCGCTTCGCGGTACCACCCAAATTGACGCATCCAGGGGATACGCCCACTCTCTCGCGCTGTAACGGGCGCGCCCGACGGAGCCTACTGCCGCGCAGGCGCGGGTTCGGTCCGCTGCTCCGGGAGGATACCCCACGGCCCCGGCCTCCGGACTTGCACCATCCTCCGGCTCGCTTTGCGCCTTATGACTGTGGGCGGTTCCCATCTACGCAGTGAATTGTACCCTTCTATTATAACCGTTTTCAGGATTTTGTAAATGCCCGGAGGGGGATTCAATCTCGATTTTACCATCAAAAAACAAAAAACAGACCCGCCGGTCCGTTTCAGTGTGCTATAATGATAAAGTGTTTTATGTGTATATACTGGGTGATGCTGTGCAACAAAACCCGCACTAATCGCCGCCGAGGGGGAAATTATATTGGATATCTTCAAAAAATGCTATGGCTATTCGCTGGCCAACGAGCTGCGTCAAAAGGGCATTTATCCCTACTTCCACGCGCTGGAAACCCGCCAGGATACCGAGGTCATCATGGAGGGCAAGCGCCGCATCATGCTGGGCAGCAACAACTATCTGGGCCTGACCACCTGCCCCGAGGTGCAGCAGGCGGGGCTTGAGGCGCTGGAGCGGTACGGCACCGGCTGCAGCGGCTCCCGCTTTTTAAACGGCACGCTGAAGCTGCACCTGGAGCTGGAGGACGAGCTGGCAAAATTCCTGCATAAAGAGGCCTGCTGCACCTTCTCTACCGGCTTCCAGAGCAACCTGGGTATCATCAGCGCCATCGTGGGCCACGGCGATTACGTGATCTGCGACAAGGAGAACCATGCCTCCATCTACGACGGCTGCAAGCTGAGCTATGGTCGGATGCTGACCTACGGCCACAGCAACATGGAGGAGCTGGAGATCCAGCTGAAGAAGGTGCCCGAGAGCGCCGGCTGCCTGATCGTCACCGACGGCGTGTTCAGCATGGGCGGCGACATCTGCAAGCTGCCCGAGATCGTGAAACTGGCAAAGCAGTACGGCGCGCGGGTCATGGTGGACGACGCCCACGGGCTGGGCGTGATCGGCGAGGGCGGAAGGGGCACGGCGTCCCATTTCGGTCTTGAAAACGAGGTGGACCTGATCATGGGCACCTTCTCGAAGTCTCTGGCGTCCCTGGGCGGCTACCTGGTGGCCGACGCCACGGTGGTGGATTTTGTGCGCCACAACTCCCGCCCGTTCATATTCTCCGCGTCCATCACCCCGGCCAGCGCGGCCATCGCCCTGGCGGCCCTCAGGCACATCGAGGCCCATCCCGAGCTGGTGAAGCGGCTTGCCGACCTGTCCGCCTACATGAGGAAGGGCCTGAAGGCGCGGGGCATACCGATCATCGAGGCCGAAACGCCCATCATCCCCATCTACACCTACACCGCCGAGGCCACGCTGCTGCGGGCCCGCCAGCTGTACGAGGCGGGCGTGTACGTCAACCCCGTGCTGCCCCCGGCCACGCCGCCGGAGCTGTGCCTGCTGCGCACCAGCTACATGGCCAGCCTGAACGAGAAGCTGTTGGACGAGGCGCTGGACATCTTCGGCAGGGTGTTCGCGATGCCGGCGGAGTGATGCTGCCGGACAGGCGGGTAAATTCTGATTTGGCGGGGAGAGGGGGAGCCCTATCCCCCGCTTCGCGGGTACTTCCCCACTGCGGTGGGGAAGCTTAATATGCTCGCGACAGCCGACTCTTTAGCTTCCCCACCGCAGTGGGGAAGTGGCCCGAAGGGCCGATAGGGCTCCCCCTTCTGTCTCCCCGACAAATCAGTATTTGTATACCACAATACAGGAGCGATAACCCATGCTCACCCTGCAAATCCTTCCCCAACCCCTGACTGTGTGCAAGGTTTCGGACCTCTCCGGCTTTGCCATGGCGGGGCTGTACTTCATCGGTCAAACGGACAGCGAGCTGTCCCTGGTTTGCGAGACGGACAAAACCCCCACGAACACCACCGCCCGGGAGGATGGCTGGCGGGCCATGCGCATCGTGGGCCAGCTGGACTTTTCGCTGACGGGCATACTGTCGGGGATCGCCGCAGTGCTGGCTGACGCGCAGGTCGGCATATTCGCCGTGTCCACCTACGACACCGATTACATCCTGGTGAAGCAGGAAAACCGCGACCGGGCGGTCGAGGCGCTGAAAGCGGCGGGATATGGGTTTTAACGCGCGGGCACTCTGAACAGCCCGTGCCGGTTGCAGTAATAATACAGCCACTTCGTGCGGCTCACCCTGAATCGGGCTTCGGCACTTCCCTCGGGATAGAGCTTCACGATTTCGCAGCCGTTGTCCCTTGCCGCCATCATGAACGATATATAGTGGGCTTTGCTCATCTCATGGGCAATCGTCACATCATATTCGTCCTCCACCCGCTCGATGTTCAGCCTGTGGGCGTCGTCCGCCGGCTCGGCCTCCAGGGGCGGAAGCACGATGCCGCAGCAGCTGACGACGGCCTCCCCGATGCCCTGGATCACGTTTCCGCAGATCGGGCACGCAAACAGCTTCATGCGCAGCATGTTGAACGCCCGGTTCCGGTTGGTCACGTCCTCGCCGGAAAACAGCTCGATGATCGATACCCCCAGGGCTCCGGCAAGCGGTTCGATCAGGGAAATGTCCGGGTAACCCCGTCCGGTCTCCCACCGGGAGATCGCCTTGTCGCTGACCGCCAGCTTCCCGGCCAGCTGCTGCTGGGTCATCCCCCTGTTTTCCCGAAGGCGCTTGATCATCGCGCCGGTCACATATTGATTCATGAAAATCCCTCCTGTGCCATCATGATAGCCCAGGAGGGAAACCAATGCAACCTATGATTCGTAGACAGGAGGCAAAGGGGGCGTTTTGCCCGCCGTCACGTCACATCAAAGCAAAGTACCGTCTCCTCGTCGCTGAGGCGGCGGACGGTTGGGGCATATCGCGCCGTGACCCTGGTCCAGAGGGACCTGGCCGCAGCGTTTTTTTCGTTGAACTTGACCTCCCAGCGGCCGGGCCAGCGCTCGAAGATGGCCTCCGCGGCCCCGGTGGCCAGATGCCTGCGCCGGTACATCGGAAAGATAGTGAATTCCGCCATCACATGATCGACCGTGCCGCCAAAATAGGAACAGGGGTTCAGCATCGCGAAGCCCGCCAGCGCGTCGCCGTCGTAGATCAGCAGCGCCGTCCGGGCGGGATCGGTGAAGTATTCGTCGAAATGGCCGTAGTGAAGGTTGCCCCTTTCGTCCAGCGGATCGTCGTAATAGTTCGTCATCTCGTAGAGGTACTTCTGGTTCAGGTTGAACAGAAGTTGCCGCTGGTCGGGCGTGACGCGCTGAAGTCGGATCATATCAATACCTCCCAAAGCTCAAAACAGCCTTCCCCGATGGGAAGGCTGTAGATCGGTTTACATCCGCTCTGGCGCTTCCACGCCGATCAGGTACAGGGCCTGCTTCAGCACCTGCCTCACGGCGTCGGTGAGCAGCAGCCGAGCGGCGCGGGTGCCGGGCTCGTCCACCATCACCTTGTTCTCATAGTAGAACTTGTTGAAGGCCTGGGCCAGGTCTACCGAGAAGCGGGTGACCATGCTGGGTTCGCTGCGGTTCACGGCGCTTTTCAGGATGTCCGGGAACTGCTCGATCAGGCGCATCACGTCCTGGCTGAAGGGGTCGGACAGGGTGGCGAAGTCGGGCTTGGCCTTTTCGACGCCCTCGGCCTTGCGCAGCACCGAGCAGGCGCGGGCGTGGGTGTACTGCACGTAGGGGCCGGTCTCGCCGTCGAAGTTCAGCGCCCGCTCCCAGGTGAAGTCGATGTCCTTGATGCGGTTGTTGTACAGGTCGAAGAACACCACCGCGCCGAGGCCCACCTGGCGGGCGACCTCGTCCTTGTCCTCCAGGTCGGGGCTCTTTTCCTCGATGATGGCCCGGGCCTTGGCGATGGCCTCGTGCAGCAGGTCGTCCAGGTAGACCACGCGGCCCTCCCGGGTGGAAAGGCTCTCGCCGCCGAAGGATACCATGCCGAAGTTCACGTGCTCGCACTGCTTGTACCACTCATAGCCCATCAGCTCCAGCACCTTGAACAGCTGCTTAAAGTGCAGGTTCTGCTGGTAGGCCACCACGTACAGGCTCTTGTCGAAGTTGTAGGTGTCCTTGCGGTACTTCGCCGCCGCCAGGTCGCGGGTGATGTACAGCGTCGCGCCGTCCGAGCGCAGGATCAGCGCCGGGGGCATGCCCCACTCCTGCAGGTCCACGATCTGGGCGCCCTTGTCCTCGATCAGAAGGCCCTTTGCCTTCAGCTCGTCGATGATGGGCTGCATCTTGTCGTTGTAGAAGCTCTCTCCGGCGTAGCTGTCGAACTTCACGCCCAGCAGGTCGTACACCCGCTCGGCGTCCTTCAGCGTGACCGACTTGAACCAGTTGAAGATCTCCAGCGCCTCCGGGTCGCCGTCCTCGATCTTCTTGAACCAGGCGCGGCCCTCGTCGTCCAGCGCGGGGTTTTCCTTGGCCTCGGTGTTGAAGCGCACGTACAGCTTCACCATCTCGTCCACGCCGCCGGCGGCCACGGTGTCGTGGTCGCCCCAGCGCTTGTAGGCGGCGATCATCTTGCCGAACTGGGTGCCCCAGTCGCCCAAGTGGTTCACGCCCACGGCCCTCCAGCCGAAGAACCTGTGCAGCCGGACCAGGGAATTGCCGATCATCGTGGTGGACAGGTGGCCGATGTGGAAGCGCTTGGCGATGTTGATGCTGGAATAGTCCAGCACCACGGTCTTGCCCGCGCCGCTGTCGTCCGCGCCGTAGCGCTCGCCCTGGGAAAGCGCCAGGCCCAGCACCTTTTCGGCGTAGGTGGCCTTGTCGATGAAGAAGTTCAGATAGCCCTTCACCGATTCCACCTTGCCGATGAAGTCGGCGTGGATGCTGTCGGCCAGCGCGTCGGCGATCATCATCGGGCTCTTGCGCAGCGCCTTGGACAGCTTGAAGCAGGGGAAGGCGTAGTCGCCCATGGCGGTGTCCGGCGGGACCTCCAGGGCGGCGGCGATGGCTTCGGGGGCGATGTCCACCTCGCCGAAGGCGGCCTTCAGCGCGGTCAGTATCTCGTTTGCAACGGCGGTCTTGAAATCCATAGATCACACCTCATCGTCAGTATCGGTCATGTTGCCATTATTATACACAAAAAAAGCCCCCGCTGCAATAAACGGGGGTTAAGAGTTCAGGGAATGTGATCCTTCAAGCCACGAATGCGCCTGTATGAAGCGGCGGCTCCTGGACCGCCATCGCTCACGCTCCGGGCGATGGGTATGCCCCGCCCCAGACGATCCGCCGGTAATTCTCCGGGTCGGTGTCGCCCTCGGTGGAGAACAGCAGCACGCGGCTGTCCGCCCCCAGCCCCAGGGCCGCCTTCAATTCGCCATAGGCGGGATCGGTCATCAGCGCATCGATCACGCCCATGCCCACCGCGCCGGATTCGCCGCTGACCACGGCGGGGTCGCCCTTCAGCGGCGCGGCCAGCATCCGCATGCCCCGCGCGCTGACCCAGTCCGGGCAGGCCAGGAAGGCGTCGGCGTGGTTGCGCAGTATGTCCCAGCTGAGTATGTTGGGCTCGCCGCAGGCCAGACCGGCCATGATGGTGGGCATGTCGCCGCCCACGGTGGCGGGGCTGCCGTCCCTCTGGCAGGCCCCCTTGTACAGGCAGGCCGCCGATTCGGCCTCGATGACGATGAACTTCGGCGCATCTTCCGGGAACAGGTTGGCAAAGTAGCCCACCACCGCCGAGGCCATGCAGCCCACGCCCGCCTGCACGAATACGTGGGTGGGCCGGTCGGGCAGCTGCTGGGCCGCCTCCTGGGCCATGCAGCCGTAGCCCTGCATGATCCAGGACGGGATCAGCTCGTAGCCCTCCCAGGCGGTGTCCTGCATCACCACGCCGTGCTCGGTTTTCGCGGCCTCTGCCGCTGCCAGGCGAACGCAGTCGTCGTAGTTCATGTCCTCGATGGTGACCTTCGCGCCTTCCCTTGCGATGTTGTCGAAGCGCACCTTTGCGCTGCCCTTGGGCATGTGCACCACGGCCCTCTGGCCCAGCTGGCGTGCCGCCCAGGCCACGCCCCGGCCGTGGTTGCCGTCGGTGGCGGTGAAGAAGGTGGCCTGGCCGAAGTCCTGTCGCAGCTGCGCGCCCGTCAGGTAGTCGTAGGTCATCGCCTCGATCCCCTGGTTCGTCGCCTCGGCGATGGTCTTCGCCATGGCGAAGGCCCCGCCCAGCACCTTGAAGGCGTTCAGGCCGAAGCGATGGCTCTCGTCCTTGACGAAAAGCCCGCCCAGCCCCAGGCGGCCCGCCATGCCCTCCAGCCGGGCCAGCGGCGTGACGGCATACTGGGGAAAGCTCCTGAAAAAGGCCCGGGCCTGATCCACGTTGGCCGCCGACATCAGCGCCAGATAGCGGTCGTCGCTCTTCGGCATGGCGTTCAGGGTCCATTTGATGCGGTCCATAGTAAACCTCCTTTATCGGTACAGCAGCCAGGGATACCGGTCCCGCACGGCGGCCATCACCCGGCCGACCTCCGGGGGCACGCCCTCGTCCGCCGGGTCCGCTTCGCGGCAGATGCCCGCCCAGCGCAGCAGGAACCGCCCGGATTCGGGCAGGTAAGTGAAGCCGGCGTTTTGGCTGTCCTCCAGCGCCGCCCTGTCCGTAAAGACGGTCAGCTTGTTGCGGTACGGCAGGGTCTTTTCCGCGCAGAAGGAGGCGCAGTTGCCGCACTCGTTGCATGGGCCGTCCAGGTGCAGCATCTGCCGCCTGCCGTCCACAGTGACGATCACGTTGGCCCGGTTGGGACACACCGAGGCGCAGACGCCGCAGACCGCGCGACAGTCCGCCTTTTCATCCGGCACGGGCAGCCCCATGGCCCGGTGCCGGGAGGGGATGCGCTTTGCCGGCGCGCACAGGGTCCCGGCAAGCGCGTCGAGCGGCGCGGCGTCCGGCGTCAATCCGTCATGCTTCGCCGCCTCCAGCGCCGCCGCCATCGCGTACAGCTTCTCGTAGCCCCCCGGCTTCAGCAGCTCGGTGCAGACGGTGACGGGGAACAGGCCGGTCCTGGCCAGCAGCGCGATGTTCTTCGCGTCCGCGCCGCCGCAGTAGGACATGGGCAGCGCATTGCCGAAATCCCGCCGGAGCATCGCCGCGACCCTCAGGCTCAGCGGCAGCAGCGCCCGCCCGCTCATATAGATATTTCCGTCGGGCAGCTCGCCCCGATCCGCCTTGACGGCGAAGGTGTTGGTCAGCTTGACGCCGAAGAACAGCCCCAGCGCCGCGGACCTTTTCAGGAGGCGGCGCAGCATCGGCACGGCGTCTGCATATTGCAGGTCGTAGCCCACGCTCATGCAGAAAGCGAAGCCGTCCGCCCGGCCCAGCCCCAGCTCCCTGGCCAGCACGTGCAGCAGCACCCAGGCCTTGATGTACTCGTCCCGGGCCTGGTCCACCGTCAGCTCGGTGGACCATTCGCAGTTGTAGCCCTCGTCCTCGGCCAGTATGCAGGGCTTGGACACGCGCAGGTCATCACCGTCGATGACCTGCACCGTCTTCAGCTCGAACACCCTGGCCCCGCACAGGTTTTTGTATTTATTGCAGCGCGTGACCGCCGAACATGGCCCGGATCATGTCGTCGCCTCCGGACCTCGCCCAGCGGGCGAATTCGGCGTTTTCGCGAATGCTCTGCGCGCACTTCTCCGCCCCGTCCCGCTCCGATACCTCGTAGCACAGGCAGGCGCGCATGCCCAGCGCCTTCGCCACGTCCTTTATGGCGAACAGGCTGCCGGGGATTTCGCAGAAGGAGGCGTGGTGGTCGAAGATCGTGGTGACGCCGTTTCGTATGCACTCCAGGATCGTGGTACAGGCACTGGCCCGGGTCATGTCCAGGGTCAGGTGGCGGCCACCTCGTCCTCCGACACCGCGGCTGCGATGTCGTCCCCCCAGAAGCGCACCCGATCCGACAGGATCAGCCGGTCGGTGCGTCATGGATCGAAACGTTGCGTCCGATTATACGATCTGCTTTCCTTCGACAAACTTCATCGCGATGCCGCCGCGGTCCAGCCCCAGGTAGAAGGCCCGCTCCAGTCGGTTCTCAATCGGCAGCGGGCGCGGCGTCGGCTCGCTGGAATCGTCCAGCACCAGGGCGTCGAAGGCATAGCCCGCCTCGAAGCTGCCCACCTTGCCGAAAAAGGACCCGCCGCCCCTGGTGGCCAGGTAAAGGGCTTCCGGGAAGGAAAGCGGCCTGGCGTCGGAATCGAGATACCGCCAGTAGAGCTTTGACACCTGTATGGCGTCCGTGACCGCCCGGAACATGGATTCCATGGTGCCGCCGGCCACGTCCGAGCCCAGGGCGACCCGAAGCCCCTGTTCCATGTATCGCCGGATCGGCGCGATGCCGGAGGCGACGTTCATGTTGGAGGAGGGGCAGTGGGCCACCCAGACGCCGTTGCGCTTCATGCGCTCGACCTCCGGTGGCGTCGAATAGATGCAGTGGGCCATGACCGTGTTGCCGTCCCGCCCGAACAGGCCGTAGCGGTCGTAGGCGTCGCCGTAGAATTCGGCGTCCGGCTCCAGCATGGATACCGTCTCCACCTCGACGGGGTTCTCCGACAAGTGGGACTGCACGGGCAGGTCGTATGCCCTGCGGATCTCGCCCAGCGCCGCCATCAGCGCATCGGTGCAGCCGGGCACAAACCGGGGCGTGACGATGGGCCGCGTGCGCCGGTAGTCCCGCCGCAGGCTCTCCTTGATAAACTTGCGGGTGTCTTCGCCGGCGCCACCGGCGTGATCCTCGATCAGCGCCGGCGGCGCGTTCCGGTCCATGCTGACCTTGCCCACATAGCTCACCAGGCCGCTGTTTTCCATGCAGTCCATCAGGGTCAGCGTGGCGGCGGCGTGCACCGTGCCGAAAATGACGGCCCGGGTGGTGGCGCTGGCCTTCAGCCTGTCCGCGAACTGGGTGTAGGCCCTCAGGGCGTAGGCCGCGTCGGCGTACCGCGATTCCTCCGGGAAGGCGACGCGCTCCAGCCATTCCATTAGCTCGTAATCCATGCCCGTGCCCCGGTAGGCGAACTGGGGCGCGTGGATGTGCAGATCCACCATGCCGGGCAGGACCAGCTTGTCCGTGCAGTCGATGACGGGCAGGCCGGCATAGCGCGGCGGGACTTCATCAAAGGCGCCCCTGCATACGCCGTTCTCGCACACGATGCATCCATTCTCATGGATGTCCAGGTCACCCATTCGGGGCGTATGGCAGATGTTGCCCTTCAGAATAAAGCGCTTGTCCAAGATGGCATTTCTTTCAACAGAGATTTGGTTGGTTTGGTTCTCACGGTATAATTGTATTATAACAAATACAGCGCTGGAAATCAACATATGGAACGCGGCGGATTGCGGGCAAAACAGGCGTTGCGCAGATGCGAGCGGGATGATATAA
>CACWZI010000089.1 GCA_902765305.1 uncultured Eubacteriales bacterium | reverse complement strand
CAAATCCCGAAGGGATTTGCACCACCCCTAAAACCTAACCCCTAAAACCTAAAACCTGAATACTGATTTATCGAGCCCTGCTCGACAAATCAGTATTTCATAGACCGGCTGCACGCGAACCTCAGACAGCGCCGCCACCGCAGCCTCGGCCTGTTCGCTCTTGGCGGCCATGGGGGAATCGGCGTTGATCCTTCGGCCCTGGCGCAGTGGGGTGATGACGAGGGTCAGGGTGAGCGCGCCGGCCTGCGGCAGGTATTCCCGCAGGCCGACCTCCCAGGTGTCACCGTTGCAGAAGTTGTCGTTGATCATATCGTTGCCGAGGAACAGCATGCCGATGTCGCCGGTGTAGTCGATTCGCAGGCGGATGTCCTTCAGGCCGGCCGTCGTACCGGCGGGCAGCGTCACCGTCCAGCGGCGAGGCGCGGTGTTGACGACGCGAAGGGGGATATCCCGAGGCACGGCGCAGAACCGGTAGGCGGCCAGCGGGCCGCAGTCGGCCTGCGGCGTCCGGGCGGTCTCTGGCAGGCATGTGGGGTAGGTATACAGCGTGTTGTCCGCCAGGGTGGTCTCCAGCCGCAGGGCGCAGTCGGGGTCCTCCAGCGGGGCGGCGTCGGTGAAGAGCAGGCCGCCACTCTTGAGCCGGTACAGCCGGTTGGCCATGGCCCGGCTGAGAACGAGCACGTCGACGGCGCGTTCGCCCTTCGTGACCGTGAACCGGTGGGCTTCCGAGCCACGGGGCAGGGATGCTTCACCCTCTATCGCCACACCGTCCCCGAAGCAGAACGTTCCGCCCATGCCCTCGGGCACCATGAAGGCGTAGGTCACCCGTCCGTCGATCACCGTGCGCAGCAGCGGCTGTGCGCCGGCCTGGCTCAGACGTATGCCGTCCATGTCGAAGGCGAAGGGGAGCATGGCGTTTTCGCCGGAGGCGAGGCTGATGTCGAAATCGTATACGCCACCCCTTGCCCGGACGCGCACGGCCTCGTGTCGCCGGGCGGGCATATCCCGGTGATCCTGGAAGTTGTTGACGAACAGGAAGCCGCCCTCGCCGTCGGTGCGCAGGGCAAAGCGCAGCGGCACCGTGTCCGAGGGGTCGATCTCACTGGCGCCTTCCGGCAGCGCCGTGACCATCGGGGCCAGCCGCTCGCCAAAGCTGTGCAGGAAGTGGTGGATGCACTTCAGGCGGCGGTAGGATTCCCGGAGCTGGCCGAACTCCCCCAGGGCCGCCTGGTAGTCGTAGGAGCGCTTGGGCACCTGGCCCTCGTTCATGAAGATTCCGCCTGGGCCAATGGGGTTCGTGCCCCCGTGGAACATGTAATAGCCGATGAAGTTGCAGCCGGAGCCCAGCTTCACGTTGGCCAGGGCGTCCACGCTCTCGAAGGGCAGCCTGAAGCGGTAGCGGTAGCTGCACATCATGCCGCCGCCCATCTCACAGCAGGCATAGGGGCGTTGGGAGGGGGGATAGGCGGGGGCGAAGTCGTCGGCCCAGGTCGCGCCGTCCCGGTGGTAGTCCTCGTACAGGTATTCCTCGGTGGCGGGGTGTTCGCCGTCGCGGTCGTAGAACAGCCACGGGCGGTAGGGATAGCCGCCCCACAGCGGCAGCACCCGGGGCGAATAAGCGGCGCCGCCCCAGGCCGTGCCGGTGAAGAACGCCGGGGTCAGGCCGCAATCCAGCGCGATTTCCCGCAGCGCCAGGATGTAGGCTTCGCCCTCGCTGCCCGTGTTCACCCACTCGTCGGACACGCCGGCAGTCATTTCCCAGGGGGCGGAGGAATGCATGTATTCGTTGTCCAGCTGCACGCCGATCACCGGCCCGCCATCCCTAAAGCACAGTCCCTTCACCTGCCGGCCGATCTCGCCGTAAAGGCGGCGCACATGGCCCAGGAAAGCGGGGTCGGTGGTGCGCACCTCGAAGGGCTTGCCGTAAAGCCAGTCGGGCAGCCCGCCGTTGCGGACCTCTCCGTGGCAGAAGGGCCCTACCCGGAGGATCACATACAGGCCGTGCCTGTCGCACAATTCGACGAAACGCCGCAGGTCCCGCCGCCCGGTGAAGTCGAATTCACCCTCCGCCCCCTCGACGTGGTTCCAGAACACATAGGTGGCGACGACGTTGATCCCGCCCATGCGCATCCTGACCAGCGCGTCCTCCCAGCGGTAGGGGTCCAACCGGCTGAAGTGACACTCCCCGGACACCGGGATAAAGGGCCGCCCGTTCCGCTCGAGGAAATAATTGTTGAAGGAAAGTGTCTCCCCCGAAGGAGAGACGCCGGAGAAGTCCGGGCCGAGGGCATACACCGGCTCCGGCGCGCAATGGCGGACGTCGATGGTATGGAGCATGGGAATCGTCCTTTCTCGGGTGTTCCTGCGATCAGAACCCCAGGTTCCCGTTGACCAGAATCACGTGGATCCGGTCCTTGTGCCTGGAGAACCGGGTGATCAGGAACTGACAGCAGATGGTGTCGGGGGACTTGCAGTCCATGCAGGTGCCGGTCTTGCAGCAGGGGGTGTTCAGCCCGAAGCGCTGGGCGTTGATGGGGGCGGCCACGTTGCGGGCGCGCTTCATGGCGGCGTCCGGGTCAGAACAGACCTTGTTCATGCCCACGAGGAAGACGACCTTCCGGGGGCCCTGGGCGATGGCGGAGACGCGGTTGGAATTGCCGTCGATGTTCACCATGATGCCGTCCTCGGTGATGGCGTTGGCGCTGGCCAGGAACACGTCGGCGTCGTAGGCCGCCAGCATGGCCGCCCGCTTGTCCTCATAGGCGTCCCGGTCGATGAAGTTGTAGTTGCCCTTCTTCAGCGCGTCCACCAGCCCGATCTCGTGGGCGCTCATCGCGCCGCCCATGGTCACCGAGCTGCCCTCGGGAATCAGCGACAGCGCCAGGGCCAGCGCCTCCTTCTTGCTCTGGGTGTAGTAGCCGGACATGTTGCGGGATTCCAGCCCCTTGATGACCTTCCGCGCCAGCAGCGCGTTGCGCTTGGTGATGTTTTCGTTCTGCATGATGGTGCCTCCGTTCTCTTCATATATTTCCGCTCAGAATTATACCACATGCCGGTAAGGTTGTAAAACAGGATTTTCCGACTTCGCCTTGCCCTTTCATACTTTTTCTGTTATCATAATACAACCGACAGGAGGCAAGACACATGAACAGCGACTATATTTCCATACTTTCAAAGGAACTGTCCCTTCGGCCCGAACAGGTGCGGGCAGTGGTGGAGCTGCTGGACGCGGGCAACACCATCCCTTTCATCGCCCGCTACCGCAAGGAGGCCACCGGATCGCTGGACGACCAGGTACTGCGGACGCTCTCCGAGCGCCTGGAGTACCTGCGCGGCCTGGACAAGCGGCGGGAGGAGATCACAAAGGCCCTGACGGAGCAGGGCGTGCTGACGGAGGCGCTGTCGGCGCAGATCGCGAAGGCGGCGACGCTGGCTGAATTGGAAGACATCTACCGCCCCTTCCGGCCCAAGCGCCGCACCCGGGCGACCATGGCGAAGGAGCGGGGCCTGGAACCGCTGGCGACCTGGCTGCTGGTGCAGCCGGCGAAGGGCGACCCCCTTGAAAAGGCGGCGAGCTTCGTCGACCCTGAAAAGGAGGTGCCCGACGTCGAGGCGGCGCTGGCCGGGGCGCGGGACATCATCGCCGAGATGGTCAGCGACGACGCGCCGCTGCGCAAGCAGCTGCGCGAGCTGCTGACCCGGGAGAGCGCCGTGACCACCAAGGCGGCAAAGGACGAGGACAGCGTTTACAGCAATTACTACGACTACCGCGAGCCCCTGCGCAGCATGGCGCCCCATCGTATACTGGCCGTCAACCGGGGCGAACGGGAGGGCTATCTGAAGGTGGGCGTGGACGCCCCCGAGGACCGGGCGGAGCAGACCGTGCGCGCCGCCTTTGTGCGGGGGCGCTCGCAGGCCTCGGAGCAGGTGGGCCTGGCCTGCGACGACGCCTGGGAGCGGCTGCTGTTTCCGTCGCTGGAGCGGGAGCTGCGGGCCACGCTGACCGACCGGGCCAACGAATCGGCCATCAAGGTGTTCTCCGACAACCTGCACCAGCTGCTGATGCAGCCGCCCATCAGAGGCAAGGTGACCCTGGGCGTCGACCCGGGCTTCCGCACCGGCTGCAAGCTGGCCGTGGTGGATGAAAACGGCAAGGTGCTGGACACCGGCGTGGGCCATTTTACGCTGCCGGGGAACGACGCCGGCAAGGCCGCCGCGGCGCGGCTGATCAAGGGCTTCGTGCAGAAGTACGGCGTGACGGCCATCGCCATCGGCAACGGCACCGCCAGCCGGGAGAGCGAGCAGTTCATCGTCAGCCTGCTGCCGGAGCTGCCGGGCGTCGCCTACATCATCGTCAGCGAGGCCGGGGCCTCGGTGTACTCCGCCAGCCCCCTGGCCGCCGAGGAATTCCCCGATTTCGACGTCACTCAGCGCAGCGCCGTGTCCATCGCCCGCAGGATGCAGGACCCGCTGGCCGAGCTGGTGAAGATCGACCCGAAGGCCATCGGCGTGGGCCAGTACCAGCACGACCTGAAGCAGAACGCCCTGACCGCGGCGCTGGACGGCGTGGTGGAGCAGTGCGTGAACCAGGTGGGCGTGGAGGTCTCCACCGCCTCGGCGGCGCTGCTGAGCCACGTGGCGGGCATCGGCCCGGCGCTGGCGAAGAACATCGTGGCCTATCGGGAGGAAAACGGCATCCCAAGCCGGGCGGCGCTCAAGAAGGTGCCCAAGCTGGGGCCGCGGGCCTTTGAACAGTGCGCCGGCTTCCTGCGGGTCCGCGACAGCAAAAACCCGCTGGACGCCACCGCCGTACACCCGGAGAGCTACGACGCGGCGAAGGCCATCCTCGCCGCCCTGGGCTGCGACGCGAAGGCTGTGCGCGGTGGCATCCCGGATATCGCCCAGCGGGCGCAGCTGTACGGCCTGGACAAGCTGGCCGCGGAGGCGGGCGTGGGCCTGCCCACGCTGCGGGACATCCTCTCAGAGCTTCAAAAGCCGGGCCGCGACCCCCGGGACGACCTGCCCAAGCCGGTGCTGCGCACCGACGTGCTGGACATGAAGGACCTGGCGCCGGGCATGGAGCTGACCGGCACCGTGCGCAACGTGATCGACTTCGGCGCGTTCGTGGACATCGGCGTCCACCAGGACGGCCTGGTGCACATCTCCCGCATGGCCGACCGCTTCATCAGGCATCCCTCCGAGGTGGTCAAGGTGGGGGATGTGGTGAAGGTCTGGGTGGTCAGCGTGGACGAGAAGAAGAAGCGCATCGCACTGACCATGGTGAAGGAGAAGCTGTAACCCGGACAGTATTGTATATATGAAAATGCTTCATGGGGGCGCTCTTGGTGCGCCCCTATGAAGCATTTTCATATTTATACAGCCAATTACCCCTTGCATATGTACTACATTTGTGATATAATCGTGCGTAAAGATAGTAACACAGCATTTACCGGCGAAAAGCCACGGGGTAGACAATATGGACAAGAAAAAACTGATCATCAGACCGCGTCGGTATGGCGCGGAAACCACGGTGATATCACTGCGCTTGCCAAAGGATATGATAAAGGTCATTGAGGACATCGCGACGACCACGGGGAGGACCCGGAACGAAATCATGGTCATGTCCCTGGAATACGCGCTGGACAACATGGAGATCGAGGAGAAGTAGGAGGCTGTTACAGATGGCGAAGTTTGCGATTGCGTGCCCTGTGTGCGGCAAGTATGCCGAGGCGAAGACGGGCTTCTTTGCAAAGAAAAAGATTGAATGCGCCTGTGGCAATATCATCAACATCCGGACAGACAAGTTGGCTTCCCGTCAGTGCCCCCACTGCGGGAACCAGATTGTCTTCGACCAGACCAAGGGGGCGGATGCCCTCTGCCCGGTCTGCCACGCGCCGGTCAACACCATGTCGGAGCAGCAGCAGATGGAGACCTTCTCCTGCCAGCAGTGCGGCATACGGCTGAACGTGGTCAAGAGCGCGGCAAAATACGTCTGCCCGGTCTGTGACTTTGAAAACGACGTGCAGGAGCGCCTGGTCTCCGAGCGCATCCGCAGGGACGGCCTCGCCAGCATCATCAAGTACGAGGGCGACAACAACACCTTCATCTGGAAGCATCCCATCGAGGACTTCAACTACGGCTCCCAGCTGATCGTCCACGAGAGCCAGGAGGCCGTGTTCTTCAAGGACGGCCAGGCCCTCGACCTGTTCGGCCCCGGTCGCTATACCCTGGAAACCCAGCAGCTGCCGCTGTTGGAGAAGGTGTATAAGCTGCCCACCGACACCGAGGGCACCTTCCATTCCGAGGTCTATTTCATCAACAAGACCGTGCAGATGGCCATCAAGTGGGGCACGCCGGAGAAGGTGCGCTTCATCGACCCGCTGACGGGCACGCCGCTGCAGCTGGGCGCGTCCGGCGAGATGAACGTGCAGGTGTCCAACGCCCGCAAGCTGCTCGTCAAGCTGGTGGGCACCACGAACGGCATCTCCTGGGACGAGGGCACGGGCCTGACGAAGTCGCTGCAGGCGTCCTTCAGGCCGCTGATCACCAATGCGGTCAAGGTCAACCTGGCATCGGTGATCCGGGATGAGGCCATCGACCTGCTGGAGATCGACCAGAAGCTGGACCTCATCTCCGCCACCCTCCGCAAGGCCATCCTCCCCGGCTTCGAGGAATACGGCCTGACGATTCCCCAGTTCTACGTCAACAACGTCGTTCTTCCCGAGGACGATCCTAATTTCAAACGCATCCGCGAATTGCATACCATCACGCTGCAAACGCGCATCTTCCAGGCCGAGGCGACGGTCAAGACCGCCCAGGCCCAGAGCGAGACGATGTACCGCACGGCCCAGGAGCAGAGCAAGGCCCAGATCGAGGCCGCCCGCCGGGAGGCCGAGCTGCAGCGCCAGACGACGGAGACTGAGGTGGCCCGCCGCGAGGCCGAGCGCAGGGTCATCGCTGCCCAGGCCGAGGCCCAGACCCAGCGGATGGCCGGCCTCACCGAAGCGGAGATCATGGCCGCGAAGGGCTACAACCAGCGGGACGTGCTCCAGGCGGAGGTCCAGAAGGCCTACGCCGAGGGCATCGGCAATATGGGCCCGGACGTGGTCAACGGCGGCGGCAGCGGCGGTCTCATGGGCGATATGCTGGGCCTGGGCGTCGGCATGGCGGCCATGAACGCGGTCGCGCCGCAGATCGGCAACATGATGGGCCAGTTCAGCTTTGGACAACAGCTCCAACAGACGCCCGCGGCCAATCCGGACACCTGGGACTGCGCCTGCGGCCAGAAGGGCATCGCCAGCAAATTCTGCCCCAACTGTGGCACGAAGAAGCCTGAGCCCGACGCCCCGAACACCTGGGACTGTGCCTGCGGGCAGAAGGGCAACGCCGGGAAGTTCTGCCCGAACTGCGGCGAGAAGAAGCCTGAGGCCCCGGCTGCCTGGGACTGCGCCTGCGGCCAGAAGGGCATCACGGGCAAGTTCTGCCCGAACTGCGGCACGAAAAAGCCGGAGCCCCAGCCCGCCACCTGGGACTGCGTTTGCGGTAATACAGGCATCACCGGTAACTTTTGTGACAACTGCGGCAGGAAGAAGGGGGAATAAACCGTGAAGAACAGCACAAGGAGCCTCATCATCATCGCCATCGCGCTGGTGGTTTTCAGCGTCGTCGCCTTTGCGATACCGTTTGCGCACACGACGGCCTTCTGGGTCGCCTATGGCTTCGGGGCGCTGGCGATCCTGTTCCAGCTCTATATATTCAAGGCTTCCTTTGCCGGTGACGGCGATGCCAAGAGCCGGTTCTACGGCTTTCCCATCGCCCGGCTCGGGGTGTACTACCTCGTGGTCCAGCTCATCGTGAGCGTCATCGAGATGGCACTTGCCAGGGTGATCCCCACGGGGGGCGCGGTGGCGATCAACGTGCTGCTGCTCGCCCTGGCCGTCGTTGGCTGCATCACCGTGGACGCCATGCGCGACGAGATCATCCGACAGGATACTGCGTTGAAGAAGAACGTCGGCAACATGCGGGAACTCCAGTCCCTCTCCGCTGCGCTGGTAGGCCAGTGCGCCGACGCATCCCTGAGGCCCACCCTGCAGAAGGTCCAGCTGGGCGACATCCAGCAGGCCCTGGTGGAGGGCGATTCCGACGGCGCGAAGAAGCTGTGCGGGAAGCTGATGGGGAGCTTGGCGGAGAGGAATAGGGTTTGTTCGGTGAGCAAGTGAGATAAATCCTTCGACGTAATTCTACTTTAACATAATGCGGCGATATTTCTGATAAACTAAGGATACAACTTGGTTCGAGAAGGGCGGTGCTTGGCTTTGTTCTATAGGATATCGGTTGACAACTTTACAGTGTTCGGAAGAATGGATATTGTTTTCTCCCAGGGCTTGAATGTATTCATTGGGGAGAATGGAATGGGAAAAACCCATCTCATGAAGTTGCTTTATTGCGCGGGCAAAGCTGCAAGACACGATATTTCATTTCCGCAGAAGATCGTAAATGTGTTTATGCCCGATGAATCCAGCATCAACAGGCTGGTATCCCGTCGGAAGGGTGTAGAAAGCGCCTCGGTTCAGGTGCTTTCTGATACCGCGGGAATAACGACGAGCTTCAATCGCAAAACGCCCAAATGGGATGCCGAAGTGATCGGGGAGAGCAATTGGGAAAAACAGGTATCGGACACCAACTGCGTGTTCATTCCTGCCAAAGAAATACTGTCAAATGGATGGCACTTTGAAGCGGCCGTTCACCTGCGGAATGTGGAGTTCGATGAAACCTATGTGGATGTCGTTTCAGCGGCCAAGATTGATTTAAAGGGCGATTCCTCGGCCAACAAGAAGTATTTGGATATCTTGCAGAAGGCGACATCCGGAAGGGTTCTGTTGGACAAAGATCGGTTCTATATCAAGCGCGGCAACAACAAGCTCGAATTTAACCTCATTGCCGAGGGAATACGCAAGCTTGCATTGCTTTGGCAGCTGATAAACAATGGAGCCCTGGAAAGCGGCTCGGCTTTGTTCTGGGATGAACCCGAAGCGAATCTCAATCCAAAGTTTATACCACTGGTGGCGGAAATGTTGATTGAATTACAAAAAAATGGCGTTCAGGTGTTTGTTTCCACACATGACTATTTCCTGTGCAAATATCTGGAAATCAAACGCGCGCCGGAAGACCATCTGATATATCATTCGCTGTACCCGGTCAACGATACGGTGGGTTGCGAGAGCCAGGAAAGGCTGTCTTTGCTTGAGCATAATGCCATACAGGAGACGTTTCTGCAGATGTATGACGATGAAATACAGAAAGCGATGGAATAGAAAATGGAAAATACGAGAGCAAAGATAATAGAAGAGTCCGGTATGAGATTTGGGCCTTTTCTATCGGAGGACTTGTTTCATATTGAGATGTCGCGGGCTTATGCGGCCTTGGGCAATGGCTTTTCAAGCGTAGAATTTGTGTGTATGAAGCAGAAGAATGAAAAGAAATACCTATACTTCATTGAGGCGAAATCAAGCTCGCCCAATCCTGAAAACGGAGAAGAGCGCTTCTATGAATGGATTGATGAAGTATCCATGAAGTTCAAAGATTCGCTTCAGTTGTTTATGGCAGCTGAATTGGGAATTCAATCCGATGAGGGGATAGGTCAACACCTATTGGAAGCTGAGATGGCCGAATGTGCGATCAAGCTTATGCTGGTGCTGTCGCAGCACAAAAAGGAATGGCTTCCGCCTGTTCGCGATGCGCTTTCAGCGCGACTCAGGAAAATACTTCGCATATGGAAAGCGGAAATCATTGCGCTAAATCGTGATATGGCGCATGCATACGGTTTGGTACAGTAAAAGAAGAATCATGCCAAGCCTCAGAAACCATGTTATCGGCGTGCTACACAAGTACCATTTCTGGATTCCGGAGAAGAGCGCCTTGAAGCTATTGGAGGTGTATCATCATGAGTGGAATTAGCGCGGTAAGGATACCCAGGTTTATGGAAGGCCAGCCGCTCCCGGAAGGCTACAACGAAGCTCTGAATCCTTATAAGAATCCCCCGAATTCAAAGTACAATTTGAGAGCAATGGTGAATTATGCCTTGCAGGCTGGGAAAAAAGTACCCGAACTTACGGTTGAAGAAGTAAAACAATTTTTGATTACAAGTGAGGAATGATTTACTATGATCACCTTCAAATGCAAAATGTGCGGCGGCGACCTATTTCGAAGCGGTGGCTATCAACGTGCTGCTGCTCGCCCTGGCCGTCATCGACTGCATCACCGTGGACGCCAAGCATGACGAGATCATCCGACAGGATACCGCATTGAAGAAGAACGTCGGCAACATGCGCGAGCTCCAGTCCCTCTCCGCTGCGCTGGTGGGCCAGTGCGCCGACGCATCCCTGAAGCCCACCCTGCAAAAGCTGGCCGACGAGTTCCGCTACGAAGGTCCAGCTGGGCGACATCCAGCAGGCCCTGGTGGAGGGCGATTCCGACGGCGCGAAGAAGCTGTGCGGGAAGCTGATGGGGAGCTTGGCGGAGAGAAATCGGGTTTGTTCGGTGAGTAAGTAGGTTTAAAGACGGGAGGAAGAATAAATGATCACCTTCAAATGCAAAATGTGCGGCGGCGACTTGAACTTTGAAGTGGGTGCAAGTGTCGCCACATGTCCGTACTGTGGAACTATGCAAACCTTACCAAAGTTGAGTGACAGTAGGCGCGCAAATATGTACGAGAGAGCGAATCATTATCGTCGACTGAATGAATACGATAAAGCTTTGGAAATCTACGAGCAGATTCTACATGATGATGCTACAGATGCAGAGGTATACTGGTCGTTGGTATTGTGTCAATTTGGTATAGAATATGTAGAAGACCCCTCTTCTCATAAGCGCATTCCCACTGTTAATCGAACACAGCTTTATTCTATCCTTGTTAATGAGGACTATAAATCTGCGCTTAAATATGCAGATGGAAAACAAAAAAAGATATATGAAGAAGAAGCAAAAACAATTGATGGCATTCAAAAGGGAATACTTCTAATATCAAATCAAGAGAAACCTTTTGACGTGTTCATTTGTTATAAGGAAACTGATTATAATGGTCGACGAACTCCCGATAGTGTATTGGCTACCGATATCTATCATCAATTGACCAATGAAGGATATAATGTATTTTTTTCAAGAATAACGTTGGAGGATAAACTGGGATATCAGTATGAACCATTTATTTTTGCAGCTTTGAATAGTGCGAGGGTTATGCTTGTTATAGGGACAAAACCGGAATATTTTGATGCAGTATGGGTCAAGAACGAATGGAAGCGGTATTTAGCATTAATGAAAAATGATCGGTCCAGGCTGTTGATCCCTTGCTATAGAGACATGGATCCCTATGATTTACCGGAAGAGTTTTCTACACTGCAAAGTCAGGACATGAGCAAGATTGGTTTTGCACAAGATATTCTACATGGTATTAATAAATTGCTCTCGAAACAAACAGTGGAGGGCCAAGATAAATCTAAGAATGTAGGCATCAATGACGGACAATTCCTTGATAAGATGTGTCAGCTCCTGGGTACACAATTGTCAATATATGATTCTGCGATAAAGAATAAAAAACGGATAATCAGTGAAATTGAAATAGAAATCGCACACAATAGCGGATTTTTTAAAAAGAAAAACCGCAAAGCAGACGAAGCAAATGTAAACCAACTCCTGGAAGAAATAGATATCATTAGTAGAAAATCTGAAAGGATTAAATTGTTTCAAGCATTCATTCAACGCAACCCAAATGACCAGAGAAAATGGATTGATTATGCTCTTGACGATAGTATACAGCCGAAAAGAGAGGAAAAGGACGCTAAAGAGACTTCTATTCAAATGGTGCCTTTAGCAGAGAATAAAAAGAAGAAAGCAGGATGCTTACCGTATCTAGTTGTCATAATAGTCGGCTTTTTAGTGTTGATTGCAATTTTGGCTATTTATGAGGGCAGACTTGATTATCTCAGATATACACATTAGAGGTAAATGTGTTGTGTCACCAAACTATTGTTGATTTGTGGAGGAGCAACATGATCACTTTCAAATGCAAAATGTGCGGCGGCGACCTGGCTTTTGAGCCGGACGCGAGCGTTGCGGAGTGCCCCTATTGCGGCACGAATCAGACACTGCCGAAGCTGGACGACGACAAGCGGGCGAACCTGTACGACCGGGCGAACCACTTCCGCAGGCAGAACGAATTCGACAAGGCCATGGCTATCTACGAGCAGGTTCTCGCCGAGGATCGCACGGATGCCGAGGCCTATTGGTCGCTGGTGCTGTGCCGGTACGGCATCGAGTACGTGGAGGATCCGGCATCCCACAAGCGGGTGCCCACGGTGAACCGGGTGCAGTATGCCTCGATCCTGGCGGACGAGGACTACAAGTCTGCGGTTCGATATGCGAGTGAAGAACAGAAGTATATCTATCAATCTGAGGCAGAGACGATAGCTGAGATTCAGAAAGGAATACTTGATATTTCTAAACGTGAAAACCCGTTTGATATATTTATATGCTATAAAGAAACGGATGAATCAGGCAGGCGAACAAAAGATTCGGTCTTGGCACAAGAGATTTACTATCATCTAACTAACGAAGGATATAAGGTCTTTTTTTCCAGAATAACGCTAGAAGATAAGCTTGGCCAGCAATATGAGCCCTTCATTTTCGCGGCTTTGAATAGCGCAAAGGTTATGCTGGTAATAGGAACTAAACCGGATTTCTTTAATGCCGTCTGGGTAAAGAATGAATGGAGTCGCTTTATCGCGTTAACAAATAAGGAAAAGGATAGGTTAATTATTCCTTGCTATAGGGACATGGATCCTTCTGACCTTCCTGACGAGCTTTCACTTTTTCAAAGTCAGGATATGTCAAAGATTGGTTTTATTCAGGATTTGATTAGAGGAATTAAGAAAGTGTTGCCTCAAGTGTCGACTTTATCGCAGGAAAACAGTGCACAAGAGAAAATAGATGGTGAGGGAAAAAGTGAGCTATCGACACTCGACAAATTAGAAAAATTGCAACGCCTCTACAAGCAAGGAGTAATTGATGAAAGCGTATTCAATGCCCAAAGGCAAGTTTTGATTAATTCGTTGCGAATAGAAGCTAAACAGGAAATAGGTAATAATGCATCGAAATACTCGAATAGTTTGACTTGGCAGGACACTTCCTCGAATAATAAAAGTAAGATAGAAAGCAATACGAATAATACTAGCAATAAGGTAACGCAAACTGTTGAGAACAAGGCAAAACAAGCAGAGAATACAATATCTGCTACTGAGAAGAATCAAAGCATATCAACAATTAGTAAAGTAGCTGCTTTATCTTGGTCGGTGGTTGCAGTCTTGCTTACTATCATCGGATTGGTAATGGGAAAGTATGGAGACCACTCAATGGATAGTTCTAGAGCGAATCTAGTCATTTCTATTGGTTGTATTGTCATGATTGTATCAGCAATTCGATCGGGGAAAAAGGATAAGGATATTATGGAGTCTATTGGTGCAATTATTGGATCTATTGTGATGATTATTGTTTCCAGGATATACCCTATGATTGATAACAGTTGGTCGATGGTACAGTCTAGAAGCAGTTTAATCTTAGTTGCGGGCTTAATATCGCTAGTTATATCAATAATTTGTTTTAATCGGAGCGCTAAGACAAAAGGATTTAAGAATTAGTATACGTTGAAACAAGTTCAAATGGATTATATAGTAGAGTACTATCGTATGAGTGAACATGCTAATCAAACTATGGAGGGGATAGCAATGCCGGATAGACGTAAGTTTTCAATTTTTATCAGTTCTACATATGAAGACCTCAAGAATGAACGGCAGGAAATAATAGGGGTTGCCTTAGAGAACGGTTTTATTCCTGTGGGAATGGAACAGTTTCATGCTGCGCCTGCAAGCCAATGGGAAGTCATCACAAAGATGATCGATGAGTGTGATTTTTATCTGCTAATTATCGGTGGACGGTATGGATCGATTGATGAAGCATCTAACGTTAGTTATACGGAGAAGGAATATGACTATGCCAAGAGTAAAGAAATACCTGTTATAGTACTGATTAAGCGGCCTGAATCAATAACAGCAGATAAGCAAGATAGTGGCGACTCAAAATATGAAAAACAGAAGCGGCTTGAGAGTTTTAAGAACAAGGTTATGAATGATAAACAACAAGTAGATTTCTTTGGAAGTGTTGATGATCTGAAATATGCTGCTTCTGCTACATTACGAAATGCTGTTGGATATGCAGGCACTAAAGCTGGCTGGGTTAGATACAGAGATGTAGTAGATATAATCAACGAAGAAGCAGAGGAACGAAATAAGGCTAATTCCGGACTCAGTGAGCAGCAACAGAGAGTATTGGAAAACATGAAGGCAATACTCACTGAGTTTGGGAATCGACTAACTGATGTAGAAAAGTATCAATCAACACGGGAGAAAATGCCTGTTGCTACAAAAGAAGATATTGAGAATCTGTTCCGCGTTGAAGATAATACTCTGATTATCGGGAGCGACAATCCTGTATTATCAACTGTAGGAAGAGATGATGTTGGGGATATACCTGTCGATACTGCTTTTCTCCTTGTTTATGCGGCTGATGGTGATGGTAGGATATTAAAGATTCGGACTCTGAGTACTCCTGTGCAAATAACAACGTCTGGGAAACAATTCATGGCGGATAACTCACAAAGGGAATCTGCAAAATGGCAAGAAGCATTAGATCGACTCATTGAATGGGGCTGGGTTAAGCCCGTTGGTTATAAGGGTGAGATTTATGAATTAACAGGAACAGGGTATAAGAAGGCTGAATGGTTAAAAGAGGGATTGGAAATTGACACGACCAAGGAGCCTCTTGAAGAATTGGGAAAATTTGATGACTAATACCAGCACAAAGTGTACCCTGATGTACCTAATAGCGAGGAATCTAATATGGCGATTATCATGTAGGTGTCACAAAAATGATTTTCTGACACACAAAGAGGATAATATAATGTCTCTGATAACACCTGTAAAGCATACACAATATCCCCGGTACTGTCTGCAATATTGACGGACAGGATATAATAATACCGGAATGTGTTTCATTGAGGTGATAGCATGCTCAACGTCTATTTCGGCCCGATGCCGGAGGCGATTTACAATACGGCGGTGTATTTCAAGAACACCTATGAGGATAAATGGATCACCGCGCCGCTGGCGGTGGAGATGATTGCGGACGTGGACCGCTCGAAGGTCGTCGGCCCGCAGGTCATCGAAAGCCCGGTGCTCGGTATGATCACGCCCCTGCAGCTCTCCGGCGGCGTCAAGACGCTGCTGCTGATCGCCAACGACAAGCAGAACAAGCACGTCTTCAACGCCTCCACCTGCGGGGATAACTGCGCCAAGTGGCTGCTCAGGCTGGCGGAAAAGCGCAAGGTGGTCGTCAACCTGCGCCACCTGATGGACTTTGGCGACGCGCCGTTCAAGCTGCGCGTGCTGAACAACAACAGGATCGTCAGGAACATGGCCGAGCTGATCGACGCGGCCGGAGCGTATGTTTGAGGTGCGGCATGAAGGGTAGAATTGATATTCGCGTTTCCAACAATCGCGCGCGGTTCAGGTTTACATTGGAGCGAAACATCACCGTCGTGCGCGGCGACAGCGGCACCGGCAAGACGACGCTCTATGACATGGTCGCCGAGTACACGCGGCTGGGAGAGGACAGCGGCGTGCAGGTCAGCGCGCCTTGCCCCTGCGTGGCCCTTGTGGATATGGACTGGCAAAACCAACTGAGTCACACAAAGGGCAGCGTGGTCTTCATCGACGAGGGCGCTCATTATCTGGCCTCCCGTGAATTCGCTGCAGCGATCCAGCAGACCGATAATTACTATGTCATCTTCAACCGGGAGAACCTGCATGAGCTGCCCTATAGCGTCGAGGAAATCTACCAGATCAAGACGAGCAATCGGTATCACACCTTCGAAAAGCTGTATCGACGGCATGATGGATATGTGTACTCCAACGGGAGTAACCGGCGCAGGGCGTCGGCAAGCGTGCTGTTGACAGAGGATTCGGGGGCGGGCTTGCAGCTGTATCAGCACCTTTACGAGGGAACGCCGCTTCGCTGTGAATCGGCTGGCTCCAACTCGGGCATCTTTTCCTGGCTGCAGGAGAATCATCAGGAAGGCGTGTTTGTCATTGCGGACGGCGCGGCCTTCGGTGCGGAGATGGACCGCGTTATGAAGCTGCAAAGGCAATATCCCGATCGGATTAACATCTGCCTGCCGGAATCCTTCGAGTGGTTGATTCTGCAATCCGGGATTGTTCCCATTGATGGTGTGCAGGAAATGCTGAATGATCCCGGACAGCAAATCGAGAGCGCAGAATTCTTCAGCTGGGAGCGTTTCTTCACCAACTATCTTGTGCAGCACTCAGCTGGCACGTATTATGCTTACTCAAAAAGCACGCTGCATGATTTCTATACGGTGAGGGAGAACATGGAGAAGATTGTTGCCGTGATTGTGGGGAATATGCCAAATGACTACTGAGCTTCCTGCATCAACAGCGCCGATCAATGAACGTCCCCCTTACTCATTGATAATCAGATCCTCAAACGCCCGCCGGTGGACCCACACCGACACGCTTCTGCCGTCGGTGAAGAAGCGGCCGACGCCGTCCCCGTCCACGGTGACAGGCTCGGTGCACTTGCCCAGCACGTCGTAGAAGCGCTCGCCGGCGCAGGCCTTGCCCACGTCCATCTCGATGCTGCCGCCCTCGGCGTCGCTCATCACCACGGCCATGCCCGAGTGCTCGTGCTCGATGTCGCCCTTGCGGGTCCAGCCCACGATGTGCTCGTCGTCGAAGTAATCGGTCTGCTCGCCGTAGGCGTACCAGCGGCGGGCCTTGATCAGCTTGCCCAGGTTGGGCACCATCAACCCGCCCTGGGGCGGGTTGCCGTAGTAATCGGAGTAGAACACGCAGGGCACGCCCTCCTTGCGCAGAAGGATCAGCGCGTAGGCCAGCGGCTTGAACCAGTCTTCGACGGTGGATTGCAGGGCCTGGCCGTGCTGGGTGTCGTGGTTGTCCACGAAGGTGACGGCGGAGTAGGGTCGGGATTGCACCAGAGAGTTGTTGAAGATGTATTTCAGGGCAAGCCGCCCCTGGGAGGCGTTGAAAAAGTTGTAGTGCAGCGCCGCGTCAAACAGCGCCATGCGGTTGTCCACCTGATCCAGGTAGTGGGTCAGGCGCTCCAGCTCGCCGCTCCAGTATTCGCCCACGGCGGGAATCGCCATGCCGGTGGCCTTGCGGATGTGGCGGAGCAGCTTGCCGTAGAAGGCGAAGCTGATGTGCTTTACCGCGTCCAGCCGCAGACCGTCGATGTGGGTCTCGCGGATGTACCACTCCAGCCACTTCTTGGTCTCGCGGATCACCGCGGGGCTGTCCATGTCCACGTTCATGCCCATCAGGTAGTCGAAGTTGCCCCATTCCGGGTCCACGTCCCGGTGCCAGCGTTTGCCGAGGAAGCGGTAGACGTGGCCTGGGGCGTGGGTCTTTTCGTCCCAGTCGGTGCCGGTGAAATGGGTGTGGTTCCATTTGAAGGTGCTGTACTTGCCGTTTCTGCCGGCGAAGTTGAACTTCGACCAGACCCGGATCACCTTCTCGTCCTCGATCTGCTCGTTGCGGTTCTCAGGGTCGTCGCTGACGGCCACCACGTCCTCGGTCTCGTCGCCGCCCATGCGGTGGTTCAGCACGATGTCGGCAAATACCCTTATGCCCGCCTTGTGGAAGGCGCTGACGGCGTCCAGGTACTCCTGCTTGGTGCCGTACTTGGTGCGCACGGTGCCCTTCTGGTCGAACTCGCCCAGGTCGTACATGTCGTAGACGGCGTAGCCCACGTCCGCCTGGCTGGTGGCCTTGTAGGCCGGGGGCAGCCAGACCTGGGTGATGCCCAGGTCGTGCAGGTTTTCCGCCTTCGCGGCGCACCGCCGCCACCAAAGCCCGTCGTTGGGCAGATACCATTCAAAGTACTGCATCATCGTTTCATTGGTAAACATAATCCATATCCATAACCTGCGCGCGGATTGTGCCCGGCGCACAGGACCCTTTCATGTAATGATTCAGGAAACCGTCCTGAATTTCGATTATTATACTCGGCGTTTGTTGCTTTTCAAGGCCGAAACACGGTGAAATAAGGAGAAATGGTTATGAAGAAGCGATTTTTGAACAAACAAAGCATCCTTTCGGATGCTTTGACAGGCAGAACAGGCTATCCCAGCCTGCGGGCTGGACTGGTGTCCTTGTCTGGGTTGGGATGCACGCGCTTGAACTGCTTCAGTTGCTCGTCGGTCATTTCGGGGCAATCGTCGTCGTAGACGATTTCTTCGTCATGGGGCGCTTGCGCCTCAATCGCCATGATTTCTTCGGAGGTCAAAGGCTTGCGCGCCTTTGGACTGACTTTAATTTCATAGGTAATGATCATAGTACAAACGCCTCTCCTTCCTGTTCGCTGGTCTGGCGGAAATTAATCTCACTCTGTTTTTCCGTTCGGTGTATACGACGAAAAGTATATTGTCTACCATACCAATGGTATTGTATCGCTCTTCCTCGTCACTATGTATGGAATCGAACAGTTCGATCCGGTTTTCATCGCAGAATACCCGCGCGGCAGTTTCAAACCGCACGCCGTGCTTCTTCAGGTTCAGCGCAGCCTTTTCCTCGTCCCACTCGAACTGCAAGGGAACCCCTCCCTGTATTGTATGATACCATTATACACAAAAAGACGCCGCGGCGCAATACGACAATATAACATCAATTCGGTTTACTTCTGCCATTCAGGATGCTATCATAGTGAATGCAGTAATATGAAGCATTCCTGGAAGGACGATGGACGCATGGAAGAACGACGCTCGGGCAGCCGGAGGCTGCTGGGAAACGCGCTGCTTTTGCTGACGGCGCTGATCTGGGGCATGGCCTTCGTGGCCCAGCGGCAGGGCATGGACAGCATCGAGCCGATCACCTTCTGCGCGGCGCGGATGGCGCTGTCGACGGTGGCCGTGGGGCTGGTGGCGTTGCTGACGGGTCGCAACGACACCCGCCCGGAGCACGAGCGCAAGCGCCGTGCCCGGGCCAGCCTGCTGGGCGGGCTGGGCAGCGGTGCTTTCCTGGCGGCGGCCACCGTGATGCAGCAGATGGGTCTGGTCACCACCACGGCGGGCAAGGCCGGGTTCATCACCGCCATGTACATGCTGCTGGTGCCCGTCGTCAACTTCGTGCTGTTTCGCAAGAAAAACACCTGGCTGGTCTGGCTGGGGGTGCTGGTGGGCGTGGCGGGCCTGTACCTGCTGTGCGTGAACGAGAATTTCAGCCTCACCCGGGGCGACGCCATGGTGTGCGTCTGCGCGGTGCTCTTCACCGGCCAGATCCTGTGCATCGACCACTTCGCCCCCGAGGCGGACCCCATCCGCATGTCCGCCGTGCAGTTCGTCGTCTCGACCGTCGTCTGCGGCGCGGCAGCCTTCCTGCTGGAGCAGCCCACCTGGGAAAAGGTGGCCTCCGCCGCCATCCCGATACTGTACTGCGGCCTCATGTCCGGCGCGGTGGGCTATACGCTTCAGATCGTGGGCCAGCGCTATACCGATCCGACGGTGGCCTCGCTGCTGATGAGCCTGGAATCGGTGTTTGCCGCCATCGGCGGGGCGCTGGTGCTGGGCGAGCGCATGCGGCCCCGGGAGCTGCTGGGCTGCGTCGTGATGTTCGCCGCCATCGTGCTGGTGCAGCTGCCGCTGCCCGGCCAGAGGAAGGGGTGTGGCGCGGCGTGATCATCAGGGACGCGCGGCTTGCGGACGCAGGGGAAATGCTGGCCATCTACGCCTGGTATGTGCGCCACACCGCCGTCAGCTTTGAATACGAGGCGCCGACCCTGGAGGCATTCCGCGAGCGCTTGGCCGCCACGACCGCGAAATATCCGTGGCTGGTGGCCCAGGAGAACGGTCGCCTGCTGGGCTATGCCTGCGCCGGGACCTTCAAGGACCGGACCGCCTACGACTGGTCCTGTGAAACGACGATCTATCTCGACAGAAATGCCCGGGGCCGGGGCATCGGGCGGGCGCTGTATGAAGCGCTGGAGGCGGCCCTCGGGTCCATGGGCGTGCGCAACCTGTACGCCTGCATCGCCCTGGCCGACCCCGAGGACGAATACCTGACCCTCGACAGTCCCCGCTTCCACGAACACATGGGCTATGTCACCGTCGGCCGCTTCCACAGGTGCGCCAGCAAGTTCGGACGGTGGTACGACATGGTGTGGATGGAGAAGATCATCGGGGAACATGAAGACTGTCCGGGAACGGTGGCTCCGTACAGGGCAGGGGATTATATAATTGACAATTGAGAATGGATGGGGCCGGGGGACGCCCCTGTTCGGTTCTCGTTAAGGAAATACCGCACAATACGGCGGCACATCTGGCGGTGCCTTTTCCGACGCTGCTGCTTGCAGATTTCTCGATTTACCGCCAGTAAACCTTCGAAATCTGCAATTGCATCTGTCGAAAAATTCACTCGCCAGCTGACCACCTTAATTGCACGGTATTTCCTTAATCTTTACATCAATCACATGGATGCGCAAAGGGGTTTGGTTGTGGCGTATTTTGTCAACCTCGGCCTTCTGTTTTTTACCTATGCCATCGCGGGCTGGTGCATGGAGGTCTGCATGAAATACCGAAGGTATCGCCGGTTCATCAACCGGGGCTTCCTGACGGGCCCATGGCTGCCCATCTATGGCTTTGGGGCGGTGCTGATCACGCTGGGCGTGAACGCGATCGCGAGCGTCGAGCATTCCGTAGGCACCACGTTTCTGATCGCCTTCGTGCTGTGCGGTACGGTGGAATATGTGTCCAGCTGGATCATGGAGCGGCGCTTCCACGCTCGCTGGTGGGATTACAGCCAAAAGCCCATGAACCTGAACGGGCGGATCTGGATCGGCAACCTGATGCTCTTCGGCTTCGCGGGCGTGTTCGTGGACAACCTGGCCAATCCGTTGCTGTTTCGTGCATTTGCCGGCGCCGACCTGCGGGTGCGCGCGGTCGTCGCCTGTCTTTTGCTGGCGGTGATCGCGGCGGACTATGCGGCGACCCACTTCGTGCTGAAGCTGATCAAGACCGGCGTGGAAAGCAGCGAAGCGGACAATACCGAGCAGATCAACCGGGAGGTCCGGCTGCTGCTCAGCGACCGCAATTACCTCTACAAGCGCTTCGCGGACGCCTATCCCGATGTCATCTACCGCACGGAGCGCATCACCGAGCGCATGAACGCCATTCGCGCCGAAACCGAGAAGCTGCGCAGGGAGGCTGAAGCCCGCAGGGACGCGATGGCCCGGAAGCTGGCGCAGGGCCGGGAGCACCTGGCCGCCACGCTGGAGCCCATCGGCAGCATCAAAAACGCCCTCGTTCGCGACCAGCAGGCGCTGGTCGAGCTGCTCTGCGACGAAACCCCGGCCAGCGAAGCGATGAAGTCCCTGAAGGGCGGCATCGACCGCAGCCGGGAGCCCTGAAGGGCTGCCGGGCTGGCGGCAAATCAAGGAAAAGCAATACATAAAATGCAGGCAAAGACGCCGTAACTGCAACGGAGTTTCCAGCCAAATGCGGCGCGGCGATTTTAGAAACACACGCTGAGGCGTGTTTCCCGGAGGACTGATGGGAGAAAAAGGAGAAGCGACATGGCTTTTACCGATATTTGGACGATCAACCCCGCGCCTGCGGAAGGCGCGGTGATTCGCGGCGCGGCTTGGCGCATTACGGTGCTCACCGACCGGCTGCTGCGGCTGGAATACGAGTCTGAAGGCCGCTTTTGCGATACCGCCACCCAGGCGGTCATCAACCGCCGCTTTGACGTGCCGGCGTTTACCCGGTCGGAAAAGGACGGCTGGCTGACGGTGGAGACGGATGCCGTGCGCCTGCAATACGACGGCAGGCCCTTTTCGCCGGAGGGGCTGTCGGTGACGCTGAAGGGCCAGTTCTGGGCCTATGCCAGCGTGTGGCACTACGGCGACAGCGGCAGGAACCTGAAGGGCACCGCCCGCACCCTGGACGAGGCTGACGGCGAAATCCCGCTGGCGGACGGGCTCTTGTCGCACGAAGGCTATGCGGTGCTGGATGACTCAGGCTCCATGCGAATGGACGAGACGGGGGAACTGCAGCCCGCCAGATCCCACGGCATCGACATCTATTTGTTCGCCTACGGTCGGGACTTCAAAGGCGCGCTCCGGGACTTTTATCACCTCACCGGCCCGACGCCGGCGCTGCCGAGGTATGCCCTGGGCAACTGGTGGAGCCGCTTCTATCCCTATACGGAAGAGGCCTATATGGCCCTGATGGAACGCTTCGCGGCGGAGGACGTGCCGCTGTCAGTGGCGGTGCTGGACATGAACTGGCACATCACCGACATCGAAGCGAAGTACGGCCCCGGCTGGACGGGCTATACCTGGAATAAAGCGATGTTCCCGGACCCGCCGCGGCTTTTGAAGTGGCTGCACGACAGGGGCCTGAAGGTCACGCTGAACGACCATCCCGCCGACGGCCTTCGGGCCTTCGAGGAGCTGTACCCGTCGATGGCCAGGGAGATGGGCATCAATCCCGAAAGCGGCGAGCCGATCCCCTTCGACGCGGGCAGCCCCAGGTATCTGGCGGCCTTTGAAAGGGCGGTGCTGGACGACTTCGAGAAACAGGGCGTGGACTTCTGGTGGATCGACTGGCAGCAGAAGGGCGGCAGCAGCGTGCCGGGCATCGACCCGCTGTTCATGCTGAACCACACGCGCTACCTGTATGCCGCCCGAAGGGGCGACGCGGGGCTGACCTTCTCCCGCTACGCCGGCCCCGGCAGCCACCGCTATCCGGTGGGCTTCTCGGGCGATTCCTTCGTCACCTGGGACAGCCTGGCCTTCCAGCCGTATTTCACCGCCACGGCGGCGAACATCGGCTATGGCTGGTGGAGCCACGATATCGGCGGCCACATGCTGGGCGTGCGGGATGGGGAATTGCAGGTCCGCTGGCTGCAGTTCGGCGTGCTTTCGCCGATCATGCGGCTGCATGCCAGCAACAGCGAATTTATGGACAAGGCGCCCTGGGCCTATCCGGAGCCCTATTGCGCGATCATGAAGCGGTGGCTGCGCTTCCGCCACGCGCTGCTGCCGTGGCTGTACACCAGGAACGTCCAGAGCAGCGAAGAGGGCTGGCCGATGCTCTATCCCGCATACTACGATTGGCCGAACGACGGGGCGGCCTACGCCGCCCAGCGGGACGAGTACATCCTTGGCGGAGAGCTGCTGGTCGCCCCGATCACATCCCCGATGGATGGGGTGGGCCTTGCGCATGCGAAGGTATGGCTCCCGGAGGGCGAGTGGGTGGATTTCACCACCGGCAGGCGCTATCCCGGCGGGCAGTTCCTGCGGGTGTACCGCACGCTTTCAGAGGCGCCGATCTTCGTCAGGCCCGGCACGGTGATTCCGATGGACGGCTCCGGAACGCTCAAGAACGGCGGCCCGCTGCCCGAGGTGCTGCGCTTCCGGGTATTCGTGGGGGCCAGCGGCATCTGCCACGTCATCGAGGACAATGGCAAGCACATCCATTCGCCGGAATATCGGTCAGCCCGGACGCGCTGTGCGTTGGATGCGCGCCAGGGCATGACGCTGACGGTCTCGCCGCCTGTCGGCGACATCGGCCTGATTCCCGAAAACCGCCGATACGAGATAGAGCTGGTGGGTATGGAGAACCGCCTGCCGGACGAGGCCACCGACGCTTATGAATTCGCCTTCGACGCCGGGACGCGGACGCTGCGGCTCATCGTCAAAGCACCGGCAATGGAGGGCGTCACCCTGCGCTGGCACACGGCGCCCGGCTGTCCGGCGCTCGACTGCAAGGGCCTGCTGTATTCGGCGCTGCTCAACCTGCGCATGAACAACGACGACAAGGACCGGATCATGCAGATCCTGAATACCGTCAAGGGCGGCGCGCGCCGCATCGCCGCCTGGCGCTGCCTGGATTTGCCGGAATCCGTGATGGGCCTGCTGGAGGAATTTGAGGTCACGGCTTAATTACCAGATAAATATAAATCCTTCGAGGAAATGAAAAGGCATGCTCCCTTGCCCGGAAGCATGCTTTTTCCTTTATAAACGCACGCCAATCGCACTCAAAACAGAAATAGAAGAGAATGATTGCTTAATTAACAAGAATACTCTATTATAGTATGTAATTGTTCATTGTGACAAATCATGATTTGCCCATAACGTAACCACCGTCAAAATTGTGCTATGGAGGTCTGCGCCTTGAAATACGATCAGAGCCGAATCCGCAATTTCTGCATCATCGCCCACATCGACCACGGCAAGTCCACCCTGGCCGACCGCATCCTTGAAAAGACCGGCGTGATGCAGCTGCGGGAGATGACCGACCAGGTTCTGGATTCCATGGAGCTGGAGCGCGAGCGGGGCATCACCATCAAATCGAAGGCGGTGCGCATGCCCTATACGGCGAAGGACGGCACGGAATATGAGCTGAACCTGATCGATACCCCCGGCCACGTGGACTTCACCTACGAGGTGTCCAGGGCGCTGGCCGCCTGCGAAGGCGCGGTGTTGGTGGTGGATGCCAGCCAGGGCATCGAGGCCCAGACGCTGGCCAATGTCTACATGGCGCTGGACCACGACCTGGAGATCCGCCCGGTGATCAACAAGATCGACCTGCCCTCGGCCCAGCCCGAGGTGGTCAAGCAGGAGATCGAGGACGAGATCGGCATCGACTGTGAGGGCTGCCCGCTGGTGTCCGCCAAGCAGGGCATTGGCATCGAGGACGTGCTTGAGGACATCGTGAACAACATTCCCGCCCCCCAGGACGACACCGACGCGCCGCTGCAGGCGCTGATCTTCGATTCCTACTACGACAACTACCGCGGGGCCATCTCCTCGGTGCGGGTCAAGGCCGGCAGCGTGAAGGTGGGGGACCGCATCCGCATGATGGCGGGCAAGTGCGAATTCGACGTAACCGAGGTGGGAGCCTACCTGCCCCTGGGCTACAGCCCCCGGGAGAGCCTGAACGCCGGCGAGGTGGGTTATATCGCCGCCTCGATCAAGGATATCGCCGATATCCACGTGGGCGACACCATCACCCTGGCGACGAATCCCGCCGCCGAGCCGCTGCCGGGCTACAAGCCGGTGCTGCCGATGGTGTACTGCGGCATCTATCCCGCAGATGGGGCGGACTACGAGAGCCTGAGGGACGCGCTGGAGAAGCTGCGCCTCAACGACGCGGCGCTGTCCTTCGAGCCGGAGACCTCGGTGGCCCTGGGCTACGGCTTCCGCTGCGGGTTCCTGGGCCTGTTGCACATGGAGATCATACAGCAGCGCCTGGAGCGGGAATTCGACCTGGACCTGGTCACCACCGCCCCCAGCGTGGTGTACAAGGTGGTCAAGACCGACGGCGAGACGGTGCTCATCGACAACCCCACCAACCTGCCCCCTGTGCAGGAGATCGACTGGATGGAGGAGCCCATGGTGGACGCCCAGGTGATCACGCCCCAGGACTACGTGGGGGCGATCATGGAGCTCTGCCAGGACAAGCGGGGCACCTTTCGGGATATGAAGTACATCGAGGGCGGCCGCGTGCTGCTGAAGTACGACCTGCCCCTGAACGAAGTCATCTACGATTTCTTCGACCAGCTCAAGAGCCGCACGAGGGGCTACGCCTCCTTCGACTACGAATTGAAGGGCTACGAGCGCAGCGACCTTGTGAAGCTGGACATGCTACTCAACGGCGAGCAGTGCGACGCGCTGTCGATCATCGTGCATCGGGACCGGGCCTATCCCCGGGGCCGCAGCATCGCCGAGAAGCTGAAGGACGCCATACCGAGGCAGTTGTTCGAGATTCCGATCCAGGCCGCCATCGGCGGAAAGGTCATCGCCCGGGAGACCGTGAAGGCCCTCAGGAAGGACGTGCTCGCCAAGTGCTACGGCGGCGACATCTCCCGCAAGAAGAAGCTGCTTGAAAAGCAGAAGGAGGGCAAGAAGCGCATGCGCCAGGTGGGCAGCGTCAGCGTGCCGAGCGAGGCGTTTATGGCGGTTTTGAAAATGGACTAAATCGGGAATTAGAATTAGGAATGAGGAATTAGGAATGAGGAATGGCGGTGGAAATCCTGGCGGATTTCAATATTGATATTGGCGGCAGGAGGCCACCACGTTCCCACTGAATCAAAACAAATCCCGTAGGGATTTGAACATTCATTCCTCATTCCTCATTCCTCATTCCTCATTATCCCTCTACGTACATGTGCCATTTTGCGTTCGCAAGTGCGCCTATTGCGACTTTGCCTCGTTTCCGGGGAGGGAAGCCGACTGGGGACGGTATTTTGACGAAATAATGGCGGAAATAAGACTTTGGTCCGAAACGACGGACTTCGGTCTGCTTTCTGAGAAATACCGGATTAAAACGCTGTTCATCGGCGGGGGGACGCCCACGCTGGTGGACGCGGGCTATATTGAGAAGACGATCGACGCCTGCCGGCGCATCGCGCCCTTTGAGCCGGGCGCGGAGATCACCGCCGAGGGCAACCCGGGCACACTGACGCCGGGCAAATTGGCGGCCTACCGGCGGGCGGGAGTGAACCGGCTGTCCCTGGGCGCCCAGAGCTTCGACGAGGGGCTGCTTCGTTCGCTGGGGCGCATCCACACGGCGGGGCAGATCGGGGAAGCCGTGACAATGGCCCGGGAGGCAGGGTTCGACAACATCAACCTCGATTTGATGTACGCCCTGCCGGGACAAGGGATGGACCAGTGGGCGGACGCGCTGGACGCTGCCATCGCCCTGGGCGTCGAGCACCTGTCGGCCTACAGCCTGATCGTGGAGCCGGGCACGCCGATGGCGGCGCGGGTGGCCTTGGGGGCGGCGACCGTGCCCGACGACGACGCAGTCAACGCCATGCAGCGGCAGGCCATCGCACGGCTGGACGCGGCGGGCTATCGCCGCTATGAGATATCCAATTACGCCAGGCCGGGCCGCGAGTGCCGCCACAATCTGGTCTACTGGAACCGGGGCGACTACCTGGGGCTGGGGTGCGCGGCCCACTCGCTGCTTGGGGGGCGTCGCTTCCATAATCCGGAATCGCTGGACGATTACCTTGCCGGCGTTCGGCGGCAGGACGAGGTCCGGCTGACCCTTCGGGATGAGATGGAGGAGACGCTGATGCTCTCCACCCGCACGGTTCGGGGGCTGGATCTGGCGGCATGGGAAAACGCCTACGGGGCTCCCTTTGAGCGGAGGCGCGAGGCGGCGATCGGGCGGCTTGAAAGGGGCGGCCTTATCGAGATCGGAGGCGGTCACCTGCGGCTGACCACCCGGGGCATGGAGGTTCAGGACGCGGTGGTGCTTGAGCTTTTGGGAGAAAACGAATGAAAAGAAACGGATGGTTGAAATGCCTGTGCCTGGCGCTGTGCCTGTGCGCGCTGCTGGCGGTCCCGATGGGGCGCGCCGAGGATGCGGGCAAGGGCGCGGACATCACGAAGAAGTGCGCGTTCAAGGTGTCCGAGGGCGAGAAGGGCAAGTTCCTCGACGGCAGGGCGGGCACGCTGTGGTCGCCGAAGCGCAAGGACGCCTGGGTGGGCATCAAGCTGCCCAAGGACGCGCAGGCCGGCTGGCTGCGGGTGGAGTGGATGTACGACCCCACGGCCTACGAGCTGACCGAGTATGACGCGGACCTGTCGCCGTTGCGCACCCGCACCCAGGCCGACATGTGGCCCAATATCTGCAGCATGTACGAGCTGCTGCCCGAGACGAGGGTCATCCAGCTGAAGCTGACGGCGAAGGACCAGTCCATCTGCCGCATCGGGGTCTATTCCGCCGGCGAGCTGCCCGCGGACGCCCAGAAGTGGAACCCGCCGGTGGACAAGGCAGACCTGATGGTGCTGTCCACCCACCAGGACGACGAGCTGATCTTCCTGGGCGGGACCATACCCTATTACGCCGTGGCGCTGCAAAAGCCCACCGTGGTGGTGTACATGACCAACTGCGCGCGGTACCGCCGGGCCGAGGCGCTGAACGCGCTGTGGAAGATGGGCGTGCGCGACTACCCGGATTTCATCAACCTGAAGGACGAAAAGGTGGGCTCCATCGAGGCGGGCGTCAAGCTGTGGGGCGGAAAGGACAACGTGCTTTCGCTGGTGGTGGCGCGCATCCGCCGCTTCAAGCCCGAGGTCATCGTGACCCAGGACCTGAACGGCGAATACGGCCACAACCAGCACAAGATCACCGCCCGCTGCGCCAAGTACGCCATCGACGCCGCCGCCGACCCGGCCCAGTATCCCGAATCGGCGCAGAAGTACGGCGCGTGGCAGGTGAAGAAGCTGTACCATCACCTCTACGATGAAAACAAGATCGTGATGGACTGGGAGACGCCCCTGGACGCCTTTGGCGGCAAGACGGCGCTGGAGATCGCAAAGATCGGCATGAAGGAGCACAGCTCCCAGACCGATGCCTTCGCCGTCAAGAGCCACGGCACCTACGATAACTCGAAGTTCGGCCTGTATTTCACCACGGTGGGCGAGGACGAGGCAAAAAACGACTTCCTGGAGCACATCGACCCGGACGCCTCGGCCAACTACCTCTCAGAGCACGCCGAGGAGATCGAAGCCCAGAAGGCCGCCGCTGCCGCCGAGTTGGCCGCCGCGGCGGAGACCGCCCAGGCGGCCCCCGACGAGGAGCCGGAATCGGCGGAGGAAAGCGACGGGGAAGGCGAGGCGGACGAGGTCGAGGAATCGGAGGAAATGCCTGGCGACGCCGACGAGGCGGATGAGGTCGAAGCATCGGGGGACATGCCGGACGATACCGCCGAATCTGATGGGCTTGATGCAACCGTCGAGTCGGCAGACGGCATCGCCGAAGAAACAGCGGAAGAGCCACCGGCTGGGCCGGCGGAAGCCGAAGCGGACACAGCGCCGGAGGAACCCGGAGCGGACGACGGCAGCGCCGTCCAGGTCCAGACCGGCCTACAGGCCGAGGACCAGCTGCTGACAGCCGCGCAGCCGACCGCTACCCAGGAGCGTGACGGCGGCAGCATACTGCCCGTCATCATGATCGGCGCCGGCGTGGCGGCCCTTGGCGTCGGCGCCTGGTACGGCTGGAGGTATACGCAGGGAAGAAGGCGCAGGCGAAGGAGACGGTGAGGGTGCGACAAATCAGTATTTAGGTTTTAGGTTATAGGCTACTGCCGTTTCCTTTGAATCAAACAAATCCCGTGGCCGAAGGCCTAGCGAAGCGTTAAGGGATTTGCACCACCCCTAAAACCTAACCCCTAAAACCTGAATACTGATTTATCGAGCACAGCTCGATAAATCAGTATTTGTCAGCATTCCAACATTTTACCTCCCTGCCCCTTTGCCGCCATCTTGCCGTAATGATGAAGCTGTATTATAATAGGGATATTGAAGTATAATCTGCGGGATATGCGATTCCGCAAAGCGATATCGGAGGAAGCCGAGTGGCAAACCAACCCGTGAAAAAGAAAAAGAGAAAATCAGCGTGGCAGCACACCCGCCCTATGGGCGCGTTGCCCGCTGTTATCGCGCTCATCGGCGCGGCGGCACTGCTGCTGACATGGCTGTTGCAGTCGGCGCCGCTGCTTACACGCAGGGCCAGCGCTGACAGCGCCGCCGGCGGCCTGCGCATCAGCGAGATCATGAGCGCCAACGCCTCAACTCGGACCGGCAACGACGCGGGCATCGAGGACTGGATCGAGATCGAAAACGCCTCCGACCATGCCATCGACCTGACCGGGTACGCCCTGGTGCGGCAGACCAAGCCCGCCCAGGCCTTCGCCTTCCCCGGCGGGGTGCTGCAGCCTGGTGAATTCGCGGTGGTGCACGCCGACGACAGCGGCAAGGCCCAGCAGGCCGACGGCTACCACGCGCCCTACCGCCTGCCCGCCTCCGGCGAGACGCTGGCGCTGCTGGACAAGAGCGGCAACGGCGTGGACCTGGTGGAGATCCCGGCCCTGGCCCGCAACCAGGTGTACTGCCGGGACGCCTCCGGCGAATGGCAGATCAGCGACGCCCCGACGCCCGGCGCGGCCAACCGCGTCGAGCGCTACGGCGGCGAGGACGAGGACGCCCGGCCCGTGGCGGTGCAGCCCGGCGCGCTGGAGATCACCGAGGTCATGGCCGACAACTGCACCTTCTTCATGGATGAGACCGGTGCCTGCCCGGATTACGTCGAGATCCACAATACCACGTCAAGCCCGGTGGACCTTGCCGGATGGTCGCTGTCCGACAAGGCCGAGAAGCTCCAGCGCTGGCAGTTTCCCTCCGTGACGCTGCCCGCCGGCGGTTATCTGGCCGTGCACTGCTCGGGCATGGACCGCAAGGCGGACCCTGCCCACCTGCATACCAATTTCCGCATCTCCAACAAGAGCGACAACGTGTTCCTGACGGACCCCAACGGCAACACCGTCAGCCATGTCAGGACCCCGGTCATGGAGCCGGACCAGTGCTACAGCCTGCTGGAGACCGGCTGGAGCAAGCAGTTTTCGCCCTCGCCCAACTATCCCAATACCCCCGAGGGCGTGGACGCCGCAGCAAGGGAGATCCAGCAGCGCAACGACAAGGGCGTGCGCATCACCGAGGTGCTGGCTTCCTCGACCAAGTCCGACGACTGGATCGAGCTGTACAACGGCACCTCTGCTGCGGTGGACCTGTCCGGCTGGGGCCTGTCCGACAACGCGGGCCGTCCCCGCAAGTGGCAGTTCCCCTCCGGCACCACGATCCAGCCCGGAGGCTATCTGGGCGTGTTTGCCAACGGGCTGAACGCCACGGCTGAAGGTCGCATTCAGACCAACTATCGCCTCGCCACCGACGGGGGCTATTCGGTGGTGCTGTCCGAGCCCGGCGGAGAGATCATAGACCGGCTGTTTGTGCCGATGCAGTACGCGGACATCTCCTACGGCCGCACGGACGACGGCAGCGGCCTGCGCTTCTTCACCACCGTGACCCCCGGCGCGGGCAACAGCGGCCCGGCCTACTACGGCCGCGCGCCCAGGCCCGTCTATTCCGTGGAGGGCGGCATGTTCAAAAGCGGCGACAGCCTGACGGTCGAGCTGTCGGCGCCGTCAAACTGCCGAATCTACTACACCCTGGACTGCACCGATCCCACAGAGAGCAGCACGCCCTACACCGGGCCGATCCAGATCACCGATACCACCATACTGCGCACCCGGGTCTACGGCGAGGGCTACCTGGAGTCCATCATGGACAGCCAGAGCTACCTGTACAACGTGAACAACGGGAACGGCACCGTGTTCGTGGTGTCGCTGGTGTCCGACCCCTACAACCTCACCAGCGACGAGGCCGGCATCATGGTCAAGGGCCCCAACGCGGAGCCCAAGTATCCCTACGGCTCGATGAACAAGGGCGCGAACTTCTGGATGGACTGGGAGCGGGAGGCCCACGTCGAGGTGTTCAATCCCGACGGCAGCACCCTGATCTCCCAGGAGTGCGGCATCAAGCTGCACGGCCAGTTCAGCCGCGCCGAGAAGCAGAAGGCCTTCAAGGTCATCGCCCGCAGCCGGTACGGCGCGAACCGCTTCGAGGCCGCCATATTCAGCCACCGTCCCTACACCGAATACCAGTCCTTCCTGCTGCGCTCCTCCAGCGAGGACGGCTACAAGACCCGCTTCCGCGACGCGCTGCTGCAGCGGCTGGCCGAGGGCGGCTGCGTGGATTACCAGGAGACCGAGTTCGGCGTGCTCTACATCGACGGCCAGTACTGGGGCCACTACAACCTGCGCGAGCGCATCTGCAAGTCCAACATCTGCCAGTTCGAGGGCTGGGAGGGCGACGAGGACGATATCGACCTGGTCAAGGCCAACACCAACGTGATGCAGGGCAGCAACGAGACCATGGTCCAGCTGCTGGACTACGTCACCAGCCACGACATGAATACCGCCGAAGCCTATGAGGTGCTGGACAACGCCATTGACATCCAGAACTACATCGAATACATGGCGGTGGAGATGTACACCGGCAACACCGACACCCTGAACGTCAAGCGCTACCGCAATCCGAAGAAGGACGGCAAGTGGAAATGGGTGTTGTTCGACCTGGACTGGTCCTTCTCGGTGGATACCAACTCGCCCCAGCGCTGGCTGACCCCCGGTGGCATGGGCAACAACCTGCGCACCGACAACAAGCTGTTCATCGCCTGCATGAAGAACGAGACCTTTGTCGATCGCTTCCTGACCTACCTGGGCGAGAAGATGGCCACCACCTACAGCGCCGACAGCATCAAGGCCATGGTGGACGAGTTCTACAACGCCATCGCGCCGCTGATGCCCGACCACTACGCCCGTTGGGAGTTCAGCGAATCCGAGCACAAGTCGGCCATCCGGGAATTCGTGCGCTACGCCGAGAAGCGCCCCTACCGCATGCTGCAGTTCATCAAGTACAACAAGTACCTCCCGCTGACGCAGGCCCAGATGGAGCACTACTTCGGCGAAGTGATGCAGCAGGTGGGCGTGAGCTACGGGGATATCGGCAAGCCGTGATGGAACATGGATCAGGGAACAGGAATAGCCGTAGCGGCGGCAACCTGCCGCCACGCTATAAATTATCGCAAAGAAGGATGCGTATGCAACTCAAGAGAAACGCCCTGCCGGCGCGGCACGAGCTGAAATACTTCATCAACCCGGCGGAGCTCGAGGCGCTGCGCCAGCGGCTTCGCGGCGCGTTGACCATGGACGAGCACTGCGTGGGCGGAAGGCCCTACGTCATACGCTCGCTGTACTTTGACGACATCGAGGATTCCGCCTTCTACGACAAGCAGGCGGGCGTGATGCACCGCGACAAGTATCGCATCCGCATCTACAACATGTCGGACAAGGCCATCTTCCTGGAGCGCAAGCGCAAGCTGGGCGACCTGATCCAGAAGTCCAGCGTGCAAATCACCCGTCGGCTTTGCGACCAGCTGGTATCCGGCAATCCCGGCGGCCTGCAGAAGTCCCAGAGCCCACTGCTTCAGGACGTGTTTGTGCAGATGCGCACGCGGCTGCTGAGGCCAAAGGTGATCGTGGATTACGTCAGGGAGGCCTACCTTCACCCGGTGGAGGACGTGCGCATCACCTTCGACATGCAGCTGCGCTCCGGCCTGTCCAGCGTGGACCTGTTCAACAGGCACCTGCCGACGGTGTGCCCCCACGACCGGAACGTGGAGATCCTGGAGGTCAAGTTCAACAACTACCTTCCGGGTTACATCGCGGGCCTGCTGCACGGCGTGGAGGCCGAGCGCAGCGCGGTGTCGAAATACGTGCTTTGCAGGCGGTACGAGCCGCTTGGATGATCATTATCATTAATTATTCAACATACAGGAGGGAAACCCCATGAACAGCATCTTTTCCAACCTCTTCAGCTCCCAGACCATCACCCCGGCGTCGTTTCCGACGATCCTGGTTTCTCTGGTGCTGGCACTGGCCGTGGGCCTGTTTATCGCCTGGATCTACCGGCGCAACTATCGCGGCGTAATGTATTCCAACAACTTCACCCTCACCCTGGTGATGATGACGCTGATCACCTGCCCGGTGGTCATGTGTATCCGAGAATCGATCCAGCTGTCCATGGGCATGGTGGGCGCGCTGTCCATCGTGCGCTTCCGCACTGCGGTGAAGGACCCGCTGGATACCGCCTACATGTTTTGGGCGCTGACGATGGGCATCCTGCTGGGCGCGGGCCAGTTCTTCCTGACCGCCTGCGCGGTGGTGGGCATCGGCCTGCTTTTGACGGTGCTGGTGCACATACAGTCCAGGGGGCTGAACAGCTACCTGCTGGTGGTGCGCATGTCCGAGGAATCCGAGCGTCAGGCCAACCAGCTGGTGAACAACCTGAAGGTCACGCAGCTCAAGAGCAAGACCGTCTCCGCCAACGGCATCGAGGCCACCTATGAGGTGCGCGTGGACAAGCCCGACGCGCTGCTGAACAAGCTGCGCGCGCTGCCCGGCGTGTACGACGCGACGCTGGTGGCGTACAATGGGGAAGCGATTTAACTACTGATTTGTCGCTCCGCGATAAATCAGTAGTTGCCCAACTCATCATCCTTGGAGGTGAACACCTCTTGACTCAATACAACAGGCCGACCCAGGGGCGTGCCGCTTCAAGCCGCTTTGGTTCCCTGGAGAACGAGCGCCCCGCCCAGGGGCGCCCGGCACAGCAGGGACAGCGTCAACAGCCGCCCCGTCGTCCGTCGAATCCGCCGCGCCAGGGCGGGGGCGTGCCGTCGAGAGGGCCCGCTGGCCCGTCCTCCGGAGCACTGCCCAGGGGCTTTTTGCCGCTGGTGGGCGCGTGCGCGCTGATCATCGTGGCGGGACTCCTGCTGCAGGGCTGGATGCCGAATGGCTTCATGCTGACGGGCATCGAGGACCGGGCCGAGCGACCGGTGGCCGCCCAGGTCTCCGAGATCCACGGCGAGGGACCGATCCGCCTCAACGAGATCATGTCCGCCAACGGCGGCGTCCTGGTGGACGATAACGGCCAGACGCCCGACTGGGTGGAGGTGGCCAACATCAGCTCAAGGCCGGTGAACCTGCGGGGCTATGTGCTGGCCAAGAACGCCAAGGCGGGCAACGTGTTCGTATTCCCTGATCTGGTATTGGAGGCGGGCCAGGGGCTGGTGGTGTACGCCGACAGCACCCTCCAGGATGAGGACGGCAGCGCTGAGCTGCATGCCCCCTTCCGGCTGTCCTCCGGCGGCGACGTGCTGATGCTGTTCAACGACGCCGACGTGGCGGTGGATACCGTGAATATTCCGGCCCTGTCTGAAAACACGGCCTATGTACGGGTGGACCGGGATCACTGGTCCGTCAGCGAGCAGCCCACCCCCGGCATGCTGAACACCGAGGAGAATTACCGGGCCCTCACCAGCGTCGTGCAGAATTCGCCGGTGCAGCTGGCCGAGATCGTGGCCTCCAACAGCAAGCTGCGGCCCGACGGGAGCGGCGTGGTCTATGACTATGTGATGCTGCGCAACACCTCCGCAGACGTGATGGACATCGGCGGCTGGTACCTGTCCGATACGCCCCGGCTGCCCCGGCTGTGGAAGTTTCCGCAGGGCGTAACCATTCCAGGGGGCGGCACGCTGGTGGTGTACTGCTCCGGCCTGAACCGCTTGGAGGACGCAGGCCATCTGCATACCAGCTTCCGCCTGTCCAGCGAGGGCGAGACCCTGACGCTGAGCAATGCCCAGGGCCAGCCCGTGGACAGCGCCACTTACGATCTGCTGCACACCGACGAGGCGTATGTGCGCGGCTCGGACGGCAGCTGGAGCGTGGATACGCCGGCAGCGGAGCAATGAAAACATGAAACAACGCAGGGGCGCCGCATTGGCGCCCCTGCAGGCTCTTTTCGACCAAATACAGATAATGTCGCCTATGAAAACACACATCATTTATCCCGCTGTCGCACCCTTGCCCGCGCTGGCGGGGCGCGTTTTCAACCCGGATGACGAGCGCTTCTGCCGGGGCGCCTTTGCGCCCATCGACTGCTACCCCTGGGCTGGAAATTACCGACCCGAAGCGCGGGCGTACCTGGCCTGGGACGACGCGGGGCTGCGGGTGCTGCTGTGCGCCAACGAACCGACGGTCTCGGGGAAGGTGACGGCCTTCGGCGGCCCGGTGTGGACGGACAGCTGCCTGGAATGCTTTCTGCAGCCCTTTGGAGGAGAGCCACGCTACGTTAACATCGAGGTCAACGCCGCAGGGGCGGCGCTGATCGGCATCGGCCCGGACCGGGAGCATCGCGGGTTACTGGCGGTCTGTCCCGAGGGCATGGACATACAGGCCTCCCGACATGATGGGGGATGGTGGGCGGTGGCCTATACGGTGCCCTTCCGGTGGCTGGAGGAGGCGTTCGGACGGTCCCTGGACCGAAGCGCTCCCATACGGGGCAACTTCTACAGCTGCGACGAGTCGATCCATCCCCACTTCGGCAGCTGGAGCCCCATCGAGGCCCCCAAACCGGATTTTCACCGCCCGGAGTGCTTCGGGCGGCTGATCCTCGCCGAGCGGACGGGCACGGAGTACTTCGATGTCTGCGACGAACAGGGCGAACCCACCGGCGCAGTCGTGTCCAGGGACACGGCCCACAGGGAGGGCATCCGCCATCGCACGGCCCACGTCTGGGTGGTGCGCCGGGTTGACGGGCGCTGGCAGGTGCTGCTGCAAAAGCGTTCAGAAAACAAGGACTCCTTCCCGGGCAAGTACGATACCTCCTCCGCGGGTCACATCCCGGCGGGGGATGGGCCGCTGGAATCCGCGCTGCGGGAGCTGGGCGAAGAACTGGGCATCCACGCGAAGCCTGAACAGCTGCACTGTGCCGGCACCTTTGACATCCGCTACGAAAAGGAATTTCATGGCCGCCTGTTCCGGGACAACGAATTTTCCCACGTCTATGTGTACATGGAGCCGGTGGACGCCGATGCACTGACCCTGCAGGCGGAGGAGGTTTCCAGGGTGGACTGGTTCGACCTGGAGCAGACCTGGTCCGAGCTGCCGACCCGCCGGGATATCTACTGTGTACCGACCCAGGGCATGACGGTGCTGAGGCGGTATCTGAAGGACAAATACTGATTTGTCGCGCTGCGACAAATCAGTATTTGAGGGGTTAGGGATTAGGTTTTAGGGGTTAGGGGTGGAGGAAATCCTTGCGGATTTCTTATTATTCAAAGGGCTGAATAACGTTGGAATCACTGTCGTTTCCTTTAAATCAA
>CACWZI010000088.1 GCA_902765305.1 uncultured Eubacteriales bacterium | reverse complement strand
GAACGTTCCCTTCGTTCTGGCTGCAACATTCCGTGCGCGGCTTTTCCTGTTCCCTGTTGACTGTTCCCTGTTCCCTTTGTACTACCCTCTGCTTTTCCATCAAGAGCTCGATAAATCAGAATTTGATAATTGCTTCCGCGCTCCGTATCCCGTCCACGGCGGCGGACATGATACCGCCGGCGTAGCCTGCACCCTCGCCGCAGGGGTAGAGGCCGACGATGTTGGAGACGCAGTTTTCGTCCCGCTCGATGCGCACGGGCGAGGACGAGCGGGTCTCCACGCCGGTGAGCACGGCGTCGGGATGGGCAAAGCCCTTCAGCTTGCGGTCCAGCAGCGGCAGCGCTTCGCGCATGGCCTGCGTCACGAACGCCGGCAAGCAGCCGTCCAGGCTCCCCCACTTCACGCCGGGGCGATAGCTGGGCGTCACCCCGCCGGGGCCGTCGCTGGGGCGCCGGGCCAGGAAATCCCCCACCCGCTGGGCCGGGGCGCGGTAGTCGCCGCCCCCTGCCTCAAAAGCGGCCCGCTCCCACCTTTGCTGGAAGCGCACCCCCGCAAGCGGATCGTCGCCGCCGAAGTCTTCGGGCAGCACGTTCACCAGCAGGGCGCTGTTGGCGTTCTCGCCGTCCCGGGCATACAGGCTCATACCGTTCACCACCACGCCGCCTGCCTCGCTGGCCGCGGCCACCACCTGGCCGCCGGGGCACATGCAGAAGGTGTAGACCGAGCGCCCGCCGGGCAGGTGCACCGCCAGCTTGTAGTCCGCCGCGCCCAGGGCCGGGTGCCCTGCCGCAGTGCCGTACTGGGCGCGGTTGATCCGATCCTGCCGGTGCTCGATCCGCGCCCCGATGGCAAAGGGCTTGCGGGACATGGCCGCGCCGGCCTCGGCCAGCATCCCGAAGGTGTCCCTCGCGCTGTGGCCCACGGCCAGGATCACGGCGTCGACCTCCAGCGCATAGCGGCCCGCCGTTCCCTCCAGCACCGCCGCCTTCACGCGGCCATCCGCGATTTCAAGCCCGGTCAGCTTTGTCTCGAAGCGCACGTCGCCGCCCAGGGCGATGATCTGCTCCCGCAGGTTTTTGACCATCGCCTTCAGGTGGTCGGTACCCACGTGGGGCTTGGCCTGCCACAGGATCGATTCCGGCGCGCCGGCCCGGTGCATCTCCTCCAGCACCCGGCGGCAGCGGGGGTCCTTGATGCCGCTGTTCAGCTTGCCGTCGGAGAAGGTGCCCGCGCCGCCTTCGCCGAACTGCACGTTGCTGTCGGGGTTGAAGGGACCGCCGCTCCAGAAGGCCGCCACGTCCGCCTCCCGCTGCTCAACGGGCTTGCCCCGCTCCACCACCACGGGCCTCAGCCCCGCCCGGGCCAGCGTCAGCGCGGCGAACAGCCCCGCCGGGCCCATGCCCACCACCAGCGGTGGGACCGCCGCCTCTTGCTGCCGCCTTTCTGGTATTGGTTCTTCGCGCCACTGATTCAAGCGCGAAGAACCATCGTTGGCGGAGGAAGGGGCTGAATCGTCCGGGTTTTTTATCTCCGCCGCGTTCCTCGGCAGACGCACGTGGCGCGCCGTTTCCACGTCCAGGGTCAGGGTGAAGTGGATGTCCCCCTTGTCCCGGGCGTCCACCGATTTGCGAACCAGTTTGGCCGCCAGAATGTCCTCCGGCTTCACCCGCAGCGCCCGGGCGGCCAGCTGTTCGAGGGGCAGCCTGTAATCGTCCAGCTTTTGGCGAAGCTGGGAGATGCGTATCTTCATATTGCGTATCCTTGTCGTGTATTTGTGGCGGCAGGCTCGTCCGTATGTAGCGGCGACTATCAGTCGCCATCTCCCCGGCAAAAAGCATCACCTGTCGAGCGCCGCTTCGATGCCCTCCGCCGCCAGCAGCGCGCTGCTCCAGGCCCATTGCAGGTTGAAGCCGCCGCAGTCGCCGTCCACGTCCAGCACCTCGCCGGCGGCGAACAGCCCCTCAAGGCACAGGGATTCCATGCAGCGGATGTCGAAATGCTTCAGGCTCGCGCCGCCGCCGGTCACCTGGGCCTGGTCGTAGCCCTGGGTGCCGGTGACGGTCAGCGTCCAGCCCGAGAGCACCCCGGCCAACGCGTCGATCTGCTTTTCCGACAGCGACCCCGCCGCCGCGTTCAGGGGCAGCCCCGCGGCCTTCACCAGGGTCTGGCCCAGTCGCCTGGGCACGATGCCGTTCAGGAAGTCCTCGAGGCGCCGCTTCGGCAGGTCTGCCACCCGCTTGCGCAGCAGCGACGGCGCGTCCAGCCCTGGCATAAAATCCAGCCGCACGGCGCAGCGCTTCCCGGCGTACAGGGCGACGTTGACCATGTGGGCCAGCTGCATCGCGGCGATGCCGGAGACGCCGGAATCGGCAAACAGCACCTCGCCCCGCTCGCTTCGGAAGGCCTCGCCGCCGCAGAGCAGCGTGATCTCCGCCTCGGCGCGGATGCCCTTCAGCCCCCGCACCGGCTCGGGGGGCGTGACCAGCGCGGCAATGGCCGGAAAGCAGGGCACGATGGTGTGGCCCAGGCGCTCCAGCAGCCGATAGCCGTCCCCGCATGCCCCCAGCTTCGGCGCGGCCAGCCCGCCGGTGCACACCAGCGCGCAGCGGGCATAGACCCGCCCGCCGCCCTCGCAGACCGCTTCAAATCCGCCCTCCCCCGGGTTCAATTCCGTCACCCGGGAACCGGTGCGCATCTCGACCCCGGCCTCGTCACAGCCCAGGCGCAGCGCGTCCAGCACCGAGGCCGCCTGGCGGCTCATCGGATAGACCCGCTTCGCCTCGTCCGCCACGCAGGGGATGCCCAGCGTCTCAAAGAAGGCGATCACCTTCTTCGGCGGCCAGGCCTTCAGCGCCGTCCGCGCGGCCTGCTTGCCGCTCTGATAGTTCTCCGCCCCGGCTTTCAGGTTCGTCAGGTTGCAGCGCCCGTTGCCGGTGCTCAGCAGCTTGCGCCCCACCCGGTCCTGCTTCTCCAGCAGCACCACGCGCCGTCCCTTCCTGGCCAGCGCACAGGCGGCGACCAGCCCCGAGGCCCCGCCGCCGATGATCATTGCGTCGTAGATGTCGTGCATGTGTTTGCTCCTTTGGACGCGGTAAAATCTGATTTATCGAGGTGTTGGCGACGGTCCCAAATGCCTTCCCCAGGCAGCGAAGCTGCCGGTTCAGGGGAAGGTGGATTTCGGTGAAAACGCTTGCGTTTTGAGGTCGTTCTCCTGAGAGGAAACGCCCAAACCATCGTTACCGCAGGGGGACCGACCTCTTCCGACCCGCCGCAAGCGGCGGCCCACCTTCCCCTGAAGGGGAAGGCTTTTGTTTGTAGCCCGCTATATTCCCTAACCCCTCAAACCTAACCCCTAACCCCTCAAATTCTGATTTGTCACCCTGCGACAAATCAGAATTTCCCCATCTCCCTCACCAGTCCCTCTCCCCCCAGCACGGCCAGCGCGTGCAGCGCCCTTGACGCGGCAGTGTACAGCCTTCGGCGCTCGTCCTGGGTCAGCGGGACCTCGGGCCAGGCGACCACCACGGCGTCGAACTCCATGCCCTTGGTCAGGTGGTAGCAGGCCACCACGTTGTCGCCGGTCTCGTAGTTCAGGTCGGCCTCGCCGCCGTCCAGCCGGTAGACCCGCTCCAGCTTTGTGGACAGGGAATCCGCCTGGGCCTGGCTGCGGGTGATCACCGCGATGGACTTGTGGCCGGCGGCGCGGAAGGCGTCGACGGTCTCCCTCAGCCGCTGCTCGGAATACCGGGCCACGATCGGCTCGGCCCCCTCCCGTCCGAAGGGCTCCAGCGCCTCGCCCTCGGGGAGTATGCGGTTGCACAGCCCGGCGATGGGCTTCGTGGAGCGGTAGCAGCGGGTCAGCGGGAACACCGGTGCCCCGGGCATGCCGAAGCAGGCGCCCCAGCGGGACGGGTCGCAGGCTTCCATGCCGGGGGTCGTGCGCTGCTTGGGGTCGCCCAGCAGCGTCACCCGGGCGTTGGGATAGTGGCAGCCCAGCAGGGCCAGGGCCGTGTCGGAATAGTCCTGGCACTCGTCCACCAGCAGGTGGTAGATCTGCTTATCCGGGGTGGAAAAGCCCAGCTTCGCCAGCAGGTAGGCCTCGGCCACGGCGTCCTCCCACCAGGTCACCCCGGCGGCGCGGTTGTCGTAGAGCGCGTCCGCCAGCGGCTTCGGCGCGGCGCGCATGGCCCGGCGCAGCAGGTCGTATCCGCCGGGCTCCAGCATCTGCCGCAGCTGGGATCGCACCGGCTGCAGGCGCTGGGCCACGGCCATGTTGCTCATCTGCCGCAGCTCTCGCTGGCTGTACTTTCCGGAATAGCTCTTCTCGTACTGCCGGTACAGCTTCTCCTCCCAGCCCTCCAGCCGGGTCTGCAGCGTGGCGCTCATCCGCTGCAGCTTCTGGGCCGGGGAGAGCAGGTACAGCTCGTTTCGGTACATCCGCGCCAGCTCGTCCCTGCGGATGAGCACCTGCTTGTCCAGCCGCACGTCCCGAAAGACGGGGCCGTTGGCGGCAAAGTCGTCGGCGTAGCGCTCCAGCAGCCCCAGGAATTGGGCCCCGCCCTTGTAGCCCACTGACAGCCGCCGCAATTCCCCGCCAGCGTCCAGCAGCGCCTCCAACTGGCGGTAGGGCTTTTCGACCTTGCGGCCCAGCACGCCCTCCACCACCTCCCGCAGCGTGCGGGCGCGGATGTTCTCCTCCCCCAGCTGGGGCAGCACCCCGGATACGTACTCGGAGAAGGCGGTGCTGGGCGAGAGGATCATGATCTTGCTGGCGTCCAGCACGTCCCGGCGGCGGTACAGCAGGTAGGCGGCCCGATGCATGGCCACGCTGGTCTTGCCGGACCCGGCGCTGCCCACCACCGACACCACCCGGGCGTCCTCCTGGCGGATGGCGGCGTTCTGCTCGGCCTGTATGGTGGCCACGATCTGGCGCATGTGGCGGCTGGTGGCCCCGGAGAGGATGTCCAGCAGCATGGAATCGTCGATGGACATCGAGGTATCCACGAAGTAGCGCAGCCGCCCGTTCTCCATGCGGTACTGGCGCTTCAGCGTAAGCTTCCCCGCGATCTCGCCGGAGGGGCTGTCGTACTTCGCGGGGCCGGGCATGGCGTCGTAATACAGGCTGCACACCGGCGCGCGCCAGTCGTGCACCAACAGCTCGCCCTTCTCGTCCTTCAGGCTGTACAGCCCGATGACGATCTTTTCCGGTTCCCCCTCCTCCCCCTCGGCGAAGTCCACCCGGGCGAAGAAAGGGTTCATCAGCATCCGCTCCGAGCGCTGGGCCAGGCTGTCTGCGAACTGCCGCCGCACGACGAAGCGGTCCACCTCGGCGGAGAGCTGCTCCAGGTCCTCCTCGGACAGGGCGGTGGGCTTGACCCGCAAATCCTCCCAGGCGTCGGCCACGATGGCCTGGATCGATTGCAGGTGGTCGCTGGAGATGACCCGCGCCTGCTCGATCAGGGCCAGCAAGAGCTGCTGCACCCGCGCGGTATAGGCCTGCTCCTCGCGCAATTCATTGGATTGATTCATGGATAACCTCCGGGGTGATGGCGGCGCGCCGCCATCATTTATTGGCTTACATCGCCATGTCCTCATAGGCATAGCTGTTGCGATAGACCGTCTCCGGCGCGACGTCGATTTCCCCGTCGTTCCAGGTGATCACGCCGTGGAACAGCACGGGATGGCTGAAAACCGCTTCATCCGCAAGCGGGGCAAACGCCGGGCCCTGCAGCGTGGTCGTATCAAACAGCCGCTTTTCGCCGGTGGAGAAGGTGACCAGCAGCATGCCGCCCCGCAGGGGCCTGGCCTCCGTCACCTTGATGCCCTCCTGCAGTTGGCCGGCATAGCAGATGTCGTTCAGGATATACATTTGCTTCACCTCAATAACCGGAAACAGAGGATCATGCCCCCGAAGCGGCTCAGTTCAGACACGTTCGCTCACCTTCTTCATGGAATGCAGGTTGACACCCAATTCAAGATATTCTATTATAGCACAAGGTAATGAAAAAGAAAAGGCCCCGTGAAAGGGGAATTCACGAAAGCAATACAGAAATACTTGCTTTTACCGCTAACGTCATTTGCTCCGCTCAATTCACTACACAGTGTCGAGCGAATTGAAAGTGCTCTATAATATGGCAATACGAACAGCTCAATTCGGCAGACAGCGTTTGCCGAATTAAAAACACAGCAGTCTTTGCGGTACCGCGATTCATTGTTCTATAGGTGTGGATATTCTTAAAGGAGCAATTATTCAGACGCGCTCTTCTATAAAAACACCTGCCGCATTCCGCAACAGGCTTGTCATCTGTCGCCCCTCCAGGGGCAGGGGCGGTTGGGGTAGAGGGGCGTGGGGCGTTTGTCGATGCCGGCGATATAATTGATTGAGACGTTGTAATAATTCGCAAGCTGGATGACCAGCGCGAAGGGGATTTCCCGCTTGCCCTGCTCATAGTTGGTATAGGTGGTCTTGTGCATACCGAGAGCCTCCACAAGCTGCTCCTGCGTCAGGTCGCAGTCCTCCCTCAGGTCTCGCAAGCGCGTGTAGTGCATCCGTTCCTCCAGGCCGCCGGGGCTGAAAAACGCATTCGGCGAAGATTACATTGACATAATACAACGTATGATGTATAATCGAGTCAAAATACATCGTTTGTTGTATTATGAATGGAGAATGCTGGATGCTTTGCATGCGTTTGGTTTTTTGCATCTGTTCAGTCGGGTTAATTCTGGTTTGACGGAATGCTGACGAAAGGTGCAAAAGTAGCCTTCCCCTATGGGGAAGGTGGATTCGGCAAAAAATGCTTGCATTGTTTTGCCGAAGACGGATGAGGTCCTTGTCGCTGAGACAACATCTATTGGTATATAGGTGCGAGGCGTAACGTGAGGGGAGGACCTCATCCGACCCGCTTCGCGGGCCACCTTCCCCAACGGGGGAAGGCTGTTGGAAATCCTGTCTTCCCCCCACCAAATCAGCATTCGCATTCGACTGAACCATAACGATTATAATTGACAGGAGGTTATCTACATGAAGAAGCTTTGGGTGAACCTGCTGGCCGTGCTGCTGTTTGCGGCATTGGCCATGACCTGCGCAGGCGCGGAAGCGGACGAAGAGATCATACTGGGCGACGGATTGGAGGTGGAGGTTCAGGTCGAAGCCGCTGATGACGGAATCGTCCTTGAAGATGATCTGTCAATGGACGCTCCTGAACTTCCTGTGCTCGGGGAAAATGACGGCATAGCGCTCGATCTCTCCCTGGAGAACGCGGAAGCGATCACTGCCTCGCCGGATAACGCGGTGGAAAGCAATGACGATGCAGGGGATTTTCAGATCATCAATGGGATACTTGTGAAGTACAAAGGCGCGGGCGGGGATGTGGTGATCCCGAACAGCGTCACGGTGATTGGGGAAAGCGCGTTTTCCCGCTGCGACAGCCTCACCAGCGTCACCATCCCGGGCAGCGTCACAAGCATTGGGGGCGGTGCCTTTTACTACTGCTCCAGCCTCACCAGCGTCTCCATCCCGGGCAGCGTCACAAGCATTGGGGGCAGTGCGTTTTCCGGCTGCTCCAGCCTCACCAGCGTCTCCATCCCGGGCAGCGTCACAAGCATTGGGGACCAGGCGTTTTCCGGCTGCTCCAGCCTCACCAGCGTCTCCATCCCTAACAGCGTCACAAGTATTGAGCATAACGCATTTTCCGGCTGCTCCAGCCTCACCAGCGTCTCCATCCCGGGCAGCGTCACAAGCATTGGGGACTGGGCGTTTTCCGGCTGCTCCAGCCTCACCAGCGTCACCATCGGAAGCGGGCTTACTTATATATCTTCAGGTATGTTCAGTGGCTGTACGCTTTTGGAAAGCATTGAGCTTCCGGCAAACATTTCTTCAATTTCCGGATCCGCATTCAATAACTGCTACAGCTTATTGAATGTAACGCTGTTGAACGGCTCAATGGACATCAGTGACGACGCTTTCTCCGGCTGCCCCACCGGCATGACCTTCCATACCCCCTGCGATTCCACCACCACGAAGTGGGCGGAAGGGAAGGACTATACGGTCGTCAAATCCGACCACACCCCCGTCGCCGATCCCGCCGTCGCCCCGACCTGCGGCAAGTCCGGCCTGACAGAGGGCACCCACTGCTCCGTTTGTAGCGCTGTCATCAAGGCGCAGGAAGAGGTTCCCGCTCTGGCGCACACCCCTGTCAAAGACCCCGCCGTCGCCCCGACCTGCACCAAGACCGGCCTGACGGAGGGTTCGCACTGTTCGGTTTGTGGGAAAATCCTCGTCAAGCAGCGCACTGTTGCAAAGGTGGAACACACCTATGTCATTGATGACGCCGTCGCTCCGACCTGCACCAAGGCCGGCAAAACCGCCGGAGCCCATTGCTCGGTCTGCGGCAAGGTGTTCGTCAAGCAGAAGAGCATTCCCAAGCTTATCTCCCTTAAAAAGTGCACGATCACCGGCATCAAACCCGCGATCTACACCGGCAAGGCCATCAAGCCCACCCCTGTGGTGAAGTACAACGGCAAGAAGCTGGTCAAGGGCACCGACTACACCGTCAAATATGCCGCCAACAAGGCTGTCGGCATCGCGAGGGTGACCATCACCGGCAAAGGCAAGTACGGCGAATCCGTCAGCAAGACCTTCAAGATCAGCCCCAAGGCCGTGGCGCTGGTCGGGCTGACCGCGGGCAAGCAGCAGCTGACGGTGACGTGGAAGAAGGGCGTGGTCAACACCTGGTATGAGATACAGTACGGCCTGAAGAAGAACTTCGCCGGGGCGAAGACCATCGCCATAAAGAAGGCTGCCACGGTGAAGACTGTGCTGAAAAATCTGACGACGGGCAAGACCTATTACGTTCGCATACGCGCCTACAAGACCGTCAACGGAAAGAAGTATTATTCCGCGTGGTCGAAGGCGATGAGCGCGAAGGTGAAGTAAGCATAACTTCTCGAATCGGGGAAATTCTGATTTGTCGTGGGGATAACAAAGCCTATAGGAATGGCTGGTAGTGCAACCCAAAGCCTTCCCCAGCGACCAAAGGGAGCGGTTCAGGGGAAGGTGGGCCGGCCGTAAGGCCGGGTCGGATGAGGTCGGTCCCCCCGCGGTAACGATTATTTACTCGCTTCCTTCCAAGAGAACGACCTCATCCGTCACGGCGCTATGCGCCGCGCCACCTTCCGCCCAAGGGCATGGCTGCGCACACCCTGAACCGGCAGCTTCGCTGCCTGGGGAAGGCTTTGGGACGCCGCAACAGCTCGATAAATCAGAATATGCATACACCTGAGCGGTTATAAGCACAATAAAAATGCCAAATCAAAATGGAATCATTTTGATTCGGCATTTTTATTATCATTAATGCTCGTTCACAAACTTCACAGCCTCGGTGGCGGCCATGGCCCCGTCCGCCGTGGCCGTGACCAGCTGCCGCAGCAGCTTGGCCCGGTTGTCGCCGGCGACGAACACGCCGGGGGTGCGGGTGTGGCAGTCCTCGCCCGCGGCGGCGTAGCCGGAGGCATCCAGGTCGATCAGGTTTGCGAAGTTGTTGTTCTCGGGCACCCGGCCCACGGCCACGAACAGGCCGTTCAGCTCGATGGCGCGCACCTCGCCGGTGAGCTTGTCGGTCACCTCGATGGCCTTCAGCTTCTTCTCGGCGATCAGCTTCGTCACGTTGGCGTTGTAGACGATCTCCACGTTTTCCCGGGCCTTCAGGCGCTCGGCGTTGGTGTCGTCGCCCCGGAAGCTGTCGCGGCGGTGGATCAGGTACACCTTCTGGCAGAGGTCCGCCAGGTACAGCGCATCCTCCAGCGCGGTGTTGCCGCCGCCCACCACGGCCACGGTCTTCTTGCGGTAGAAGTTGCCGTCGCAAGTGGCGCAGTAGCTGACGCCCCGTCCCACCAGCCTGTCCTCGTCCTCGACGCCCAGCTTGCGGTTGGCGGAGCCAGTGGCCAATATGACCGCCCTGGCCCGGTACTCGCCCTTGTTGGTGACGACGACCTTTTCGCCGCCCTCGTCCCGAAGCGCCACGGCCTTTTCAAACTTGAACTCGGCCCCCAGGCCCTTCGCCTGCTCCTGGACCTTCTGGGAGAAGTCGAAGCCGGAGATGTGGGCCTCCACGGGGTAGTTTTCAATGTCGGGGGTGTTCAGGATCTGGCCGCCGCAGCTGAGCGCCTCCAGCACCAGCACGCTCTTGCCGGCGCGGCGGGCGTAGATGGCGGCGGTCATGCCGGCGGGGCCGCCGCCGACCACGACAATATCATACATGGCTTAGCCCTCCACCAGCTCGGCGATGGCGTCCTTGGCGATCAGGCCCACGCTGCGGTTGACCTCCTCGCCGCCCTTGAACACCACCAGGCAGGGAATGGAGGAGACGTCGTACTCGTCGGCCAGCTCGTCCTGATCGTCGATGTCGATGGAGACGATCTTATAGGCGGTGTTGCCCTCGGCCAGCTCGTCCAGCATGGGCTTCATCGCGCGGCAGGGGCCGCACCAGCCGGCGTTGAAATCGGCCAGCACCGGCACGTCGGACTTCAGGACCTCGGATTCAAAGTTGTCTTTCGTTACATTGATAACAGACATGGTCATATCTCCTTTTTATGCATGTGTTGGGGGGAAACGGTGGCGGCAGGTTGCCGCGACACGAAGTTAGTCCTTTAGGGCCGCTACAGGGGTCGAGGCAGACGCCATTCCTGTTCCCTGTTCCCTTTGCGTCGACAAGTCATCGCCGCCAAAGTGTGTTTAAATCAACTCGGCGATATCCGCCTCGAAGGTCATCGGGTCGCTGGTGGGGTTGAAGCGCTTGACCACGTTGCCCTCCCGATCCACCAGGAACTTGGTGAAATTCCACTTGATGTCGTTGGGCTTCTTGCAGGTGGTGCTGATCTTGGCGATCATGGCCATGGCGGCCTTGTTCTTCATGCCCTCCACCTTCTCGTCGGGCTGAGCGGCCTTCAGGAAGGTGTACAGCGGCTCCTCGGTCTCGCCGTTCACGTCGATCTTCGCCAGCTGGTCGAACTGGGTCTTGTACTTGGCGGTGCAGAACTCGTGGATCTCGCTCTCGTCGCCGGGGGCCTGGTGGCCGAACTGATTGCAGGGGAAGTCCAGCACCTCGAGCCCCTGGTCGTGATACTTCTCATACAGCTTCTCCAGCGCCTCGTACTGGGGGGTGAAGCCGCAGCCGGTGGCCGTATTGACGATCAGCAGCACCTTGCCCTTCAGGTCGGCCAGGTTCAGTGTAGCGCCCTTGCGGGCCTTGACGGTGTAATCATAAATGCTCATGGTGTGAACCTCCTTTGATCTCGTTTGCAAATCAATTGTATCAAATTAAATTGAGCTTGTCAATAGTTTGGGTGGCATAATGCATGTTAATAATTCGTTAATTAATTCGATACTCTATCGATGGTAAATTCTGATTTGTCGGGGAGACGAGGGAACAGGGAACAGGAATGGCGGCTGACGCACCCCAAAGCCTTCCCCTTCAGGGGAAGGTGGGCCGCGAAGCGGGTCGGATGAGGTCGGTCCCCGAGAACGACCTCATCCGTCACGGCGCTGCGCGCCGCGCCACCTTCCCCTGAATCGGCAGCTTCGCTGCCTGGGGAAGGCTTTTGGGACCGTCGCCAACAACCCGACAAATCAGAATTTCCCAGCCACCCCACACCGTTTTAATCAACAATTATCCTTCAATCAAACATTTCACCCATCGACTGTGTTATGATGTCAGTCAGCGGAGTTCGGCCTCTAAATCCTTCGCTATATAAAATAAAACCAAGGAGGTTTTTTTATGCGCTCACGACTCAAGAACTTCATTTCCGACACCGTTTTGCTGCTGCGCAGCGTCCCCTCCTCCATCGTTTCACTGTTCGTGCTCTCGGTGGTGCTGATGAACCTGCTGGCCAACAAGACCATCTACCAGCGCGGCTTCCTGGCCGTGGACGGGGGCATCGTGGTCTCGTGGCTGACCTTTCTGTGCATGGACATCATCACCAAGCGCTTCGGGGCGCGGGCCGCGACGCAGGTTTCCGTGTTCGCGCTGGCAGTGAACCTGCTGGCCGTGGGCATCTTCGCCATCGTCAGCGCCATTCCCACCGAGACCGACTATTCCGCCTTCAACGGCATCTTCGGCGGCAGCTGGTTCATCGTGCTGAGCAGCTCGCTGGCCTTTCTCGCCTCGGCCATCGTCAACAACGGCCTGAACGCCGCCATCGGCAGGCTGTTCGAGGCCAACCCCGACGGCCGCGCGGCCTACTGCACCCGCAGCTACGTCTCCACCTTCATCGGCCAGTTCGTGGACAACTTTGTGTTCGCCTCGCTGGTGTTCATGGTGTTCGCGCCCATCTACTGGGGCGGCTTCAGCTGGACCCTGCCCCAGTGCGTCTCCTGTTCGCTGATCGGCGCGGGCATGGAGCTGTTCATGGAGGTCATCTTCTCCCCCATCGGCTACGGCGTGTGCCGGCGGTGGCAGCGCGAAAACGTGGGCAGCGCGTATCTGAACGCCCACGCAGTGGCATGAGGGTCATCGTCACCGGCGCGGCCCGGGGCATCGGGCGGGCCGCCGCGCTGAAATACCTGTCCCTGGGGCACGAGGTGCACGGCATCGACCTCCAGCCGTCCGGCATCGACGCGCCGCTGTACGTCCATCACGTCGCCGACGTCCGGGGCAGAGAGGCCCTCCCCGATATCGAAGGCGCAGCCATACTGTTCAATAACGCCGGGGTGCAGCAGGGCGAGGGCGACATCGAGACGAACCTCGTCGGCGCGATCAACGTCACCGAAAAATACATCGAGGGCAACGACGCGCTGCGCTCGATACTGTTCAACGCCTCGGCCTCCTCCATCAGCGGCCAGGAATTCCCCTACTACACGGCCAGCAAGGCGGGCCTGGTGGGCTACATGCGCAACGTGGCCATCCGCCTGGCCCCCAGGGGCGTCACCTGCAACGCCATCTCCCTGGGCGGCGTGCTGACCGAGTCCAACGACCCGGTGATGCGGGACCCGGCCCTGTGGCAGGCCATCATGGACGTTACGCCGATGAAGAAGTGGACCACGCTGGACGAGGTCTGCGAATGGGTGGCGTTTTTGACCCTCGTCAACCGCTCCATGTCCGGCGAGAACCTGCTCATCGACAACGGCGAGATGAAACTGAACCCCACTTTCGTCTGGCCGGGGGAAAATTAAAAAAATACGGGGCTGTCTCAAAACGAGACAGCCCCTTTTCAGTGCGGTCGACGGGACTTGAACCCGTACGGTCTCCCACACGCCCCTCAAACGTGCGCGTATGCCTATTCCGCCACGACCGCATGACAGGAGTATTATACACAAACGGCGCGGGCTTGTCAAGCTAAATTTGCGTTCACGAATCGTCACGATCCAGCATCACCGCCGCGATTTGCAACCAACCGCAAAATGAGATATAATAGGCGTATCCCTACCAATGATGCGGAGGCTTCGACCATGTCCATATGGCTGATACTGCTCGTGCTGTTCGTCGTGCTGGCCTTCATGACCCACCCCAGCCTGCACTATGCCAAGTGCCAGCGCTGGCGGGGCGAGCGCTTTGCCCACCGGGGCCTGCACGACATCAAAAAAGGTCTGGTGGAAAACACACTGCCCGCCTTCGCCGCCGCCCGGGACGCGGGCTTCGGCATGGAGCTGGACATCCGCTTTTCGAAGGACATGCAGGTGGTGGTTTTCCACGATGACGATGTGAAGCGCCTGGCCGGGGACAAGCGCAGGGTGCGCCAGCTGACGCTGGCGGAGCTGAAGTCCATCCCCCTGGCGGGCATCGACAGCGCCCGCATCCCCACGCTGCGCCAGGTGCTGGACACGGTGGACGGCAAGGCGCCCCTGCTGATCGAGCTGAAGAGCGGTCCAGACAACGCAAGGCTGTGTCAGGCGCTGATGGACGCGCTGGCCGATTATAAGGGGGAATACCTTGTGCAGTCCTTCAATCCGCTGATCGTGGCCTGGTTCCGCTTCCACGCGCCCCAGGTGGTGCGGGGGCAGCTGGTGGGCCCCCTGCAGAGCTACCGGCCCGCTGGGAACGGTATCGCCGCCTTCTGCATGGCAGGCCTGCTGGCCAACGTTGTCTCGCGGCCCGATTTCGTATCCTACGACGCCAACGCCCAGCGCTTTTTCAGCCCCCATTTCCAACGCTTCATGTTCCACACTCCCATGGCGGCCTGGACCGTCCGGGACCCGGCGCTGGCGGCTCTGATCCGGAAGCGGGGGGAAATCAGCATATTCGAAGGCGCGGGAAGGGTTTAAAATCTGATTTGTCGCGTTGCGACAAATCAGATTTTGAGTGGCTAGTGGCTGGCGATTAGTGGCTAGTGAAGCCAGCCCTTTAGGGCACCACCACCAGCCACTAATCACTAAACATTTATACCTTTGTCACCGCGCCGCAGTCGGGTCGGTAGCATTGAAATAGATCTCGATCAGCGTCCTGGCGTCGACAAAGCCCGTCTCCACGAGGCCACGAGCCGCCTGCAGCGCGTTCACCGCGGTCTCTGTCTTGGGGCCAAAGCTCCCGTCGGCAGCGCCGTCCAGGAATCCGCGGTCGATCAGGCACTGCTGGATGCGCTTCACCGGCCCGCCCTTCGAGCCCTTTTGTACGCCATAGCCGTACCAGCCCATGATCGTCTTCACAAACCCGTCCAGCTTGTCGGTACCCGCCAACTGTGGCGCGGTCTTCCAAAATCGGCCGTTGCCCCGCAGGGTGACGGTGTTTTGCGGCGCGTTGGTCAGCGTCAGGCCCGCGGTGTTGGCCGCGTCGGACAGCTGCCTGGCCGTCAGCGTCACCGTGCAGGCGTAGCCCTCGGCGTTCATGCCGCCGCCGCTGTATTCGCCGTAGCGCTTGAAGCTCTGGCGGGCGCTGACCAGGATGTCCGCGTCGTTGGGATCGGCCACGAAGCGAATCGCCCCTGTGGAGGCCTTCTGGATGTCGTCGATCCATCGATCGAGATAATCGGTGATTTCGGGGATCAGGCCCTTCTCGCTGACCGGGTATATGTCGTCCCGGTCGATGCCCACCTCACACTGAGGGTGCACCACCATATAGGCGTTCAAGGGCTGGGCACGGGTCGGCGTGTACAGCGGCACGCCGTCGGTCAGCCCGACGCCCAGCCGCGCCGCCAATGCCTCGGCCTGTTCGTAGCCCTTCGCCGCTTCCACGCGATCCAGGCCCGGCCCGGTGACGGCATCCGCCGAAGCTGTCACAAGCAGCGTCAAGAGCGCTGCCAGCGCCAGCAGGGTTTTTATTTTACGCCTCATGGATGAACACTCCTTTCCACTTTGCGGGGAAAACATTGCATTGGACGTATTTCCCCACCCTTCCGTTCCGAAGGCGCTATTTCGGCTCATCCTGCCCGTTCATCAACAGCAAGGACAACAGGGTCGCGAGGCCCTCGGCGTCCAGCCTGTCCGTCTGGGGCAGTTCATATTGGGCCTGTACGGCGTTCAGGGCGGCGAGGGTCTTGGGGCCGACGATGCCATCCGCCTTGATGTTCTGCCCGAAGGCGACCAGCAGCTGTTGAAGGCCCCTGGCGGCGTCGCCGCGACTGCCGTCGCCCACCGCTTCGCCGCGGCTGAGGGCATCGTACAGCGCGCGATAGTCGGTGACGCCCAGCGCCGCCAGCGCCGATTCCACCGGCGCCGCGGGATCCGCTGTCACCCGGGGCACATCGGGCGCGTCCACATCCACCTCAGGAATCTCCGGCACCTCGATCTTCGGCTTCTTTGTGGGGGCCGGCGTGGGCACCTCCGGCACCTCAATCTCGGGGATCTCCGGCACCTCGACCGGCGGCACAGTGGGCACCCGGATGCGCAGGGCGCTGAATCGGTCCTCCTTCGACCCGTCCTGCTCCGCCAGGACTGCCAGGCCACACAGCAGCACCGCCGCGGCCAGCAAAACAGATAACAGCTTCTTCATGGTCGATCCTCCCTGCAGATGGTATTGCGCTGCCTCTATTATAGCAGAAGTCGATCGCCAAAAGGAATGTGAATTGCAGACTTTTTTGGCGCTTTTGATATATTTTGATGATAGTATAAAGCGCATTTATGCTTGGATTTGCTAAGGAACGTTTCTCGTGATATAATGGCGGAAGAGAATAATAAGGAATCCAAGGAGGTTCCCATGTCCGAGTACAGAAAGCCGTGGAACGGCGCGCGGATGTCGCCGGAGCTGGAGTTCAAGATCGCCAACCTGCCCGATTCTCCGGGCTGCTACCTGATGAAATCCGAGGGCGAGATCATCTACGTGGGCAAGGCGGTGAACCTGAAAAACCGGGTCAGCCAGTATTTCCACTACAGCGCCCAGCACACCCCGAAGGTGCGGGCGATGGTGGAGAAGATCGACGACTTCGACATCATACTGGTGGACGGCGAGATGGAAGCCTTCGCGCTGGAGTGCAACCTGATCAAGCTGCACATGCCCCACTACAACATACTGCTGAAGGACGACAAGGCCTACCCCTACATCCGCGTGAACCTGGTCGAGGACTTCCCGCTGGTGGACCTGGCCCGCAGACAGGAAAAGGACGGGGCGAAGTACTTCGGCCCCTACCAGGGCTCCACCGTGGTGCGGGAGGTGCTGGACGCGGTGCGCATGGTGTTCCCCATCCGGGTGTGCCGCCACGCCCTCAACCCGGACAAACCCCGCCGCCCCTGCGTGCACCACCAGGTGGGCCAGTGCCCCGCCCCCTGCGCCGGGCTGATCTCCAAGGAGGAATACCGCAGGACCATCGACGGCGTCATCGACTTCCTGAACGGCAAATACGCGCCGGTGCTGACCGAGCTGAAGGACAGGATGATGGAGGCCTCGAGGGAGATGAACTACGAGCGGGCGGCGCTGTACCGCGACCGCATCCGCGCCGTGGAAGCCGTGATGCAGAAGCAAAAGGCCATCTCCACCGCCCAGGCCGACCAGGACATCATCGCCGTACTGCCCCACGAGGCCGACGCCATGGTGCAGCTGATGTTCGTGCGCTCGGGCCGCATGATCGGCTCGGAGCGCTTCACGCTGGAAGGGGCGGGCGACGAGCCCCTGGGCGAGATACTGACCCAGTTCATGCTGCAATACTACGGGCCGGAGATCACCCCGCCGAGGGAAATTTTGCTCTCCGCCACGCCGCCGGAGCACGACGTGATCGAGCAGCTGCTCACCGAGCAGCACGGGGCAAGGACCTACATCCTCACCCCCCGGCGCGGCGAGAAGCTGAAGCTGGTCAACATGGCCCTGAAGAACCTGAAGGACGAGGCGAAGAAGCTGGACCGCAAGAACGCCAACAGCCGTGCCCGCACCGTCGGCGCGCTGGAGACCCTCCAGGCATTGCTGGACCTGCCCACGCTGCCCCGGCGCATCGAGGGCTACGACATCTCCAACACCCAGGGGGCGCTGTCCGTGGCCAGCGAGGTAGTGATGGTGGACGGCGTCAGCGCCAACAAGGAATACCGCCGCTACCGCATCAAGACGGTGGAGGGAGCCAACGACTTCGCCAGCATGTACGAGGTCATCACCCGCCGCCTGTCCCACGGGCTGGACGAGCTGGCCGAGCGGAAGGCACAGGGCCTGGACCCGGAGGGCGGCAAGTTCTCATGGCTGCCCGACCTGATCCTGGTGGACGGCGGAAGGGGCCAGCTGGCCGCGGCCCAGGAGGCCATGCAGGCCCAGGGGCTGAACATACCGATGATCGGCCTGGCCAAGCGCATCGAGGAGATCGTGCTGCCCGGCGAAAACGAGAGCCTGCTGCTGGACCGCCACTCCCCCGCGCTGCACGTGCTGCAGCGGGTCAGGGACGAGAGCCACCGCTTCGCCATCATCCACCACCGCGCGTTGCGGGGCAAGGCGTCCATCGCATCGAGGCTCGACGGCATCCCCGGCGTGGGCGATAAGCGGAAGAAGGCGATACTGAAGCACTTCAGGACCGTGGAGGCACTGAAGGCCGCGACGGCGGAGGAGATCGCGGAGGTCCCGGGCGTGCCGGAGAAGGTGGCGGAGAGCGTGTGGCGGTTTTTGCACGAGGGGGAGTGAAGAGCGCCTGCCATGCAGTTTTCGACAACTTCTGATTTATCGGGCTGACGCGCAGATAATAGGAATAGCAGCTGCCGCATCCAAAAGCCTTCCCCAGCGACCGAAGGGAGCGGTTCAGGGGAAGGTGGGCCGGCCGTAAGGCCGGGTCGGAAGAGGTCGTTCCCCCTGCGACCTCATCCGTCACGGCGCTGGACGCTTCGCTAGGCCTTCGGCCACGCGCCGCGCCACCTTCCCCTGAACCGGCAGCTTCGCTGCCTGGGGAAGGCTTTGGGAAGCCGCGTGTCTCCCCGACAAATCAGAATTATACATGCTGCCCAACTTTTTCAAATCAACAGAAGGAGGTTATATTGTGCTCAAGATTAAATCCATCCTTTCTACCCTGCTCATTCTCATGCTGGCCACCCTCCCCGCCCTATCGGAGGGCTTTCAGCGCGTGGAAAAGGACGGCAGGTTCGCCCTAGCCGACGACACCGGCTTCCTGCTGACGGACTACATTTACGACGACATCTATTGCTATGATACCGAACCTCCCTTCCGCGTGTCCCGGGACGGCCATGCGGGCTACATCGACGAGGCGGGCTACGAGGTGGTGCCCGCCATCTACGATGCCCTCGACGTCTCCTTCCGCGAGGGCGTGGCTCCCGCGCGCCTGAACGACAAGTGGGGCTATGTGGACGAGGCCGGGCGGCTGGTGATCGGCCCGTGGTTCGATGAAGTGGATCAGTTTTCCGAGGGCTTGGCGGGGGTGGAGCAGAACGGCAAGTGGGGCTACATCGATCACACCGGCCGCTTCGCCGTGGAGCCCCGGTTCGACTTCGGTGGCTGGTTTCACAACGGCTATGCCCAGGTGCACCTGGACGGGAAGACCGGCCTGATCGACAAAAACGGTGCCTGGGCGTTGGAGCCTGAATTTGACGACGCCGACATCCACATGGACGACGACGGCCTGATCTCCGTCATCTACCCGGACGCGGGCGATTCCTTCCGCTACTTCGACATCTCCTCCGGCACGGCGGTGGAGGTGAAGTCCGTCGGCTCCGGCATCGACCTGTCCGATTACATGCCCTTCGAGGGAAAGAAGGTGGCCACCCTCTCCGAGGAGCGCACGCTGGACAAGCGGATCACCGAGGAACAGACCCTCCCCCGCCTAGACGGGGCCACGGCGCTGTTCCCGGTGTATGCCGCCTTCTGCCAGGCGGTGTACCCCAAGGCCACCCGCTACACCCGTCTGGTAGACAACGAGGTCAATACCGAGGCCCTGATCACCTGCACCAAGACCAACCGGGCCTACGAGCGGCTGATCCAGGGCGACGCCGACATCATCTTCGTGGCCCAGCCCTCCGATGAGGAACTGGACATGGCGGCCGAAGAGGGCGTGGAATTCGACATGATCCCCATCGGCCGGGAGGCCTTTGTGTTCATCGTGAACAAGGACAATCCATTGGACAGCATCACCGTCGATCAGATCAAGGGCGTCTACTCCGGCCAGATCACCGACTGGAGCCAGCTGGGCGTTCAGGGCATCGGCCCCATCGTGGCCTACCAGCGCCCCAAGAACAGCGGCAGCCAGACGGCCCTGAAGGCGCTGATGGGCGATACGCCGCTCATGGAGGCCCCAAAGGGCGTGGTGGCCTGGGACATGGGCGACATCCTGGACACCGTGGAATACCGCAACCTGCCCAACGCCATCGGCTACTCCTTCCGCTTCTTCTGTACCGACATGATGGGCAGCGAGGTGAAGCTGCTGGCCGTGGACGGCGTGGAACCCACCGAGGCCAACATCCGAAACGGCAGCTATCCCATCACGTCCACCGTCTACGCCATCCGCCTCAAGGGCAACGACAACCCCAACGTCGTCGCGCTGCTGGACTGGATAAAGTCGCCCCAGGGCATGGAACTGGTGGAGAAATCCGGGTATACCCCGTGGGAGGGTTGAAATCATGGAGCGACCCGTGAAACACAGGCAAAGGGTGGAGGCGTTTGTGTCCGACAGGGCGCTGGCAGTCATCTGCTGGCTGGTCGTGGCCTTTCATCTCATATTCACCGTGCTCGGCGCGATTCTGGGTTTGGCCTATACGCCGCGGCACAAGGACCTTTGGCTCGCCTCTGTGGCGGCGCTGCTGGCGCTCGCGCTGTGGCAGGAGACGCGAAACAGAGCACATCATGGCCACTGGCTGCTGCTGATGCCGGTGCTGTCGGCGGCGGTACTGCGGCTGTTTATCCCGGCGGACGGCATGGGTCTGTGGCAGTGCGGCCTGGCATTGGTTGTCCTGATCCTGGGCGGCGCGCTGTTCGCCCGAGCCGGGGCCGGCAGGGGATTCAGGCTGGCCGCAGGCATCCTCTGCGCAACGGTGCTGGTACCCACGCTGATGATGCTGCTGCTCACCGCATTTATCGGTCCCCCCAATATCACCCTTCGCCGATATCCTGATCCCACTGGGCACCTTGAAGCGGAGGTGCGCGTCGTGGACGAAGGCGCGACGGGGGGAAGCACGACGGTCACGGTCTGCCAGGACTGGCCCTTCGGTCTGCTGGACGTTGTCAGGGGGAAAACCACCCTGGACTGGATCGACCCCGACGCGCTGGAGGTGGCGTGGATCGACGAGGACACGATCTCGATCAACGGCAGGATGTGGCGCTGGAAGGTTGAGCGTGGCGCGGCTTGACCGCTTTTGTGGAGAACCGAAGTCTTGACAGATCAATGTGTATATAATAAAATGAAGGTGTCCTGAAAGGGACCGAGAGCGGACAACAACGCGCATGGCGGTTGCCAGTTCACCTCCCGAAAGGGGGTGTCGTAATGCGGATTACATTCCATATCGTAAGGTATACGATCACGGTTATCGTGAGAGAACGCAAAGCAAAAGACAGCCGCCACTCTGCCAAGTGACGGCTGTAATCCGGGTTTAACACCCAAAGCCAAATATCCGGACGAGTAACCGCGTTCGTGGTTCGCTCTCCGTATTCATGTTAATCCAATCCCGGCCCGATGTCAATCCGAAATCAAAAATCAAGCTTCACGGAGGTCGCCAATATGGACTACACCACCCTCGACCGCCTGGTCGATTCCTACAGGGACGAACTGATCGAAAACATACGCAGGTGGATCGCCATCCCCTCCATACAGGACGAACCCTCGGGCGAAAACGCGCCCTTCGGCAAGGAAGTCCGCCGGATGCTGGACACGGCCCTTGAGGACGGGGCGCGCTTCGGCTTCGATGTGCGGGACATCGACGGCTACGCCGGCGACATCACCCTCGGCAGCGGCGAACAGACCATGGGCATGCTGGCCCACCTGGACGTGGTGCCCCTGGGTGACGGCTGGACGCACGACCCGCTGGGCGGCGAGATCGAAGACGGCAAGCTGTACGGCCGCGGCACCACCGACGACAAGGGCCCGGCGCTGTGCGCGCTGTACGCCATGCCATGCGGGCGGTGAAGGAGGCGGGCATACCGCTGAAGCACGGCGTGCGGCTGATCCTGGGCTGCGACGAGGAGACCGGCATGAGCGACATGCGGTATTATGCCAGCAAGATGAAGATGCCCGATTACGGCTTCTCCCCCGACGCCGAATTCCCGGTGATCAACGTCGAGAAGGGCGGCATCAACCTGCGCCTGGCGGCGGTCACCGGCGGCGAAGAAGGCGCTGAGCTTCCCGTCTACAGCCTGTACGCCGGCGAGCGCCCCAACGTGGTGCCCGCCGAGGCCACCGCCCTGGTGGGCCTGAACGGCATGACCCTGGACGCGCTGAACGACAAGCTGGCCGCCATCGTCGCCACCCACGAGGGCTTCAGGCTGAAGGCCGTCGCCGAGGGCGAGGGCCGGGCGAGGATCGTCGCCACTGGCGTCAACGGCCACGCCGCCATGCCCTGGCGGGCCGTGAACGCGGCGGGCATGCTGCTTATCGCCCTCTCCGAGCTCAATGCCGGGGGCGGCAGCAGGGAGGCCATCGCCACGCTGGCGCAGGCCGTGGGCATGGACTACACCGGCAAAGCGCTGGGCATCGCCTGCAAGGACGAGCTGTCCGGCGAGCTGACAAGCAACCTGGGCATACTTCGGTATGACGGCAACGAGATCTCCGCCCTGCTGGACATCCGCTATCCCCTCTGCGGCAACGAGGAGACCCTGCTGGGACAGGCGGCCATGCGGGTGAGCCCGGTGCTGTCGGTGCGGCGCATGGGCGGCCACACGCCGCTGCACGTGCCCGCCGAGAGCCCCGTCGTGCAGGGGCTTTTGAAGGTCTATCACGAGGTCACCGGCCTGGACGCCTACACCATCGCCATCGGCGGCGGCACCTATTCCCGCATGATGCCCAACACCGTGGCCTTCGGCGTGTGCTTCCCCGGCGACATGGACGTTTGCCACATCGCCGACGAATACATCGACCTGGAGAAGCTGATGCTGGGCGTGAAGATCTTCGCCCATGCCATCGCGGAGCTGGCAGGCGGAAATGAATGAGGAATGAGAAATGAGGAAAGAGGAATGAATAGAAAGCCTTTCTCCATCGCCATCGACGGGCCTGCGGGGGCGGGCAAGTCCACCGTCGCGAAGGCGGTCGCCACTGAACTGAGCGCCATGTACCTGGATACCGGCGCCATGTACCGCGCCTTCGGGCTGTACATGCTGCGCAGAGGCGCGAACAAGGACAAGAGCGCCATCATCGCCGCCGTGGACGACGTGGACATCACCGTGGAATTCATTGACGGCGCGCAGCACATCTTCCTGGGCGGCGAGGATGTCACCCAGGCCATCCGCGAGCCCGAGGTCTCCATGGCCGCCAGCGACGTTTCTGCCGTGCCCGAGGTTCGCGAACGCATGGTGGCGCTGCAGCGCAAAATCGCCGAGGGCCACGACGTGATCATGGACGGCCGGGACATCGGCACCAAGGTGCTGCCGAACGCCACGCTGAAGATCTACCTGACCGCCTCCGTCGAGGAGCGGGCCAGGCGGCGCTGCCTGGAGCTGGCGCAGAAGGGCAATCCGGAGCCCTACGAAAAGGTCCTGGAGGATATGAAGGCCCGGGACTACCAGGATACCCACCGCGCCGCATCGCCCCTGCGCCCCGCCGACGACGCCGTGACCGTGGACACCACAAACAACACCCTCGAGGAGAGCGTGGCCGAAATCAGGCGGCTGGCGCTGGAAGCGATCGACAGGCGCTGATTTGTTCACAAATTATCAATAACTGAAAGCGATACGAACGGCATGTAATGTGATATAATGCCTGTGACGTATCGTTTTCTCTACCGATTCCAACAACAGGAGGAGCATATGAGAAGGACAATTGCACTGTTGATCGCCCTCGCGCTGACGCTGGGCCTTCTGCCCACAGCGCTGGCAGAAGCGGAAAGCGCACCCGCGCTGCCCCAGGTGGGAGAGGTGATCCACGGCTTTGAGGTCGTGGAGCTTCGGGATTATCCGCTGATGGACGCCACCATCGTGCGCTTCACCCACAGGCAGACCGGGGCGGAGCTGTTCTACATCGCCAACGACGACACGAACCGGGCCTTTGACCTGACCTTCTTCACCGAGCCCATCGACAACACCGGTCTGCCCCACGTGTTCGAGCACGCCACCATACAGGGCTCGGAGAAGTACCCCGGGGAGCAGATGTTCTTCAATCTGAACTACCAGACCTACAACACCTTCCTGAACGCCATGACGGGCCAGTGGTACACCAGCTATCCCATCGCCAGCCTGTCCGAGGCGCAGCTGTTGAAGCTGGCGGAGTTTTACACCGACGCCTGCTTCAACCCCATCATCATGGAAAACGAGCGCATCTTCCGCACCGAGGCCTGGCGCTACCGGCTGGAGAGCGCGGACGCCCCGCTGACCATCGAGGGCACCGTGTATTCAGAAATGCTGGGCGCTTCGACCCTCCAGCGGCAGGCGTCGATCAACCTGTTGCGCGCCGCCTTCCCCGGCTCGAAGGTCGGCAACGAATCCGGCGGCGACCCGGAATTCATCCCCGACATGACCTGGCAGGCGCTGAAGGACTATCACGACAAATACTACCACCCCTCCAACTGCGCCGCCTACATCTACGGACAGTTCGAGAACTACAAGGCCTTTTTGCAGCTGCTGGACGGCTACTTCTCCGCCTACGAGAAGCGGGAATCCGTCCGCGATGACGCGGGATATACCCCCATCGCCGAGCCGGTGGTGCAGTCGCTGCCCTTCCCGGTGGAGCAGGGCGCGAATACCGAGCACGCCTCGATGGTCATGTACGCCATTGTCTGCCCGGGTCTCAGACAAAACCTGGAGGACGAGCTGACGCTGGACACGATGACCGACCTGTTCATAGCCGGCGCGTCCGATTACCAGCAGAGGCTCCAGGAGGTGCTGCCCTACGGCAGCTTCGGCGCCTACATCGAAATGAGCGGTCCGGAGGACGCCATAGTGTTCACGGCATCCAACGTCGATCCCGGAGACTCCGAGACCTTCAAGACCATCGTGGATGAGGAGATCGCCAAGGTTTCCAGGGACGGCTTCCCCCAGGAGCTGGTGGATTCCGTCGCGGCGTCGCTGGCCATATCCGCCCGTCTGACCCGGGAGAACAGCGACCCCGTGAACAGCATCATCTCGCCGATGGTCTCCCGCTATTTCGCCACCGGCAACCCCTGGGATCATCAGGACTACCAGGACGGCCTGTTTAGCGTGGACGACTGGAATAAGCAGGGGAAGTACGCCCAGGCCGCCGCGAACTGGCTGGTCGGCAACCGGACCACCGCGCTGGCGACCACCTACCCCGAGCCCGGCGCGAAGGAAAAAAGGGAAGCCGCGCTGGCCGAGAAGCTGGCAGCCGTCAAGGCGGCCATGTCCGACGACGAGATCGCCGCGCTGGTGGAGGCCACCAACGCCGAGGCTCCCGAGGACCGCTCCGCCGAATACGTGGCCAAGCTGAAGGCCGTGACCGTTGAATCCCTGCCCGAGGAGATCAAGCAGTATGCGGTGAACGACGCCACCGGCGAGGACGGCATCCGCCACATCGACGCCCTGGCGGCGGTGGACGGCATCAGCCAGGCCATCATCCTTCTGGATGCCGCCGGCCTGCCCCAGGAGGACATCCACTGGCTCAAGCTGTACACCGACCTGATCACCCAGCTGGATACCACCGCCCATACCAAGGCGGAGCTGGCCCGGCTGTTCAGCCGCTACCTGTACAACGGCGCCATCTCCCTGTCCCTGCCCCTGTCAGGGGCGGACAGCTATCACCCCTACCTGCGCATGAGCTGGCTCGCCCTGGACGACGACCTGGCCGCAGGCTACGACCTGATGCGCGAGCTGGTGTACGACACCAAGGTGGACGACCCCGCGAAGCTGCTGGAGCAGGTGCAGGCGCTGAAGGCCTCCATGAAGAGCGACATCACCGCCAACCCCGCCAGCACGATCCTCCGCCGCGCCCTGGCCCACAGCTCGGAGCGCTATGCCTACAACAGCTATGCCGCCGGCCTTGAATACTATGAATTCCTGAACGGCGTCGAGCAGCTGCTGACCGACGACCCGGACGCAGCGGTGGCAAAGCTGAAGGGCATTCAGGATATCTTCAACAACCGCAAAAACGCCGTGGCGCTCTGCGCCGGCAACGAAGCGAGTATCGCCCTGAACCGGGATCTGTCCGCCGCCTTCCTGTCATCGCTGGACGAGCGGGAGATCATCCCCGCGAGGTACGACTTTCCCGTGCCCGAAAAGCGGGAGGCGCTGATCATCGACAGTGGCGTGCAGTTCAACATGATCGCCGGCGGTCTGGACGCCGCAGGCCTTTCGGGCTTCGACGGACGCCTGGACGCGCTGAACAACCTGGTGGCCGACACCTTCCTGGTGCCCCAGCTGCGGGACCAGTACGGCGTATACACCCCCATAGCCAGCGCCAGCGAGGAATACTTCATGCTCTACGCCTACCGCGACCCGAACGTCGCCGAGACCTTCCAGGTGCTGGCGCAGCTGCCGGAGCAGATCGCGGGCATGGCGCTGGACCAGGATACCCTGAACGGCTACATCATGAACGCCTATTCCTCATACGCCATGCCCCTTGGCGAGCTGACCGGCGCGGCCTCTGCGGCCATGGACACGCTGCAGGGGCTTGACCCTGCGAGGCGTCTGAATTGGATGCGCCAGCTGAAGCAGCTGACCCCCGAGGCGGTGCATGCCGACGCCGGGCTGTATGGGAAGCTGTTGGAAAACGGCACGCGGGTGACCGCCGGCGCGGCCTCCACCATCAACGAAAACGCCGAGCTGTTCGACGCCATCCTCAATCCCTTCGGCGCGGTAGACGCCACCCAGGTGGAATTGAAGGACGCAGTGGAAGGCGACGAACATTACGACGCCGTGCGCTTTGCCTTCGAGGAGGGCTTCATGGCCCCGCTGTCGGAGGACGATTTCGGCGCAAACGAGCCTGCCACTCAGGGCGACCTGCTGGCCGCGCTGTACGTGCTGGTGGGCGGCAACCGGGACGCCAACGAGGCGCTGGCCGCCTTCGTGGAGTACGGCCTGGTGACCGACGACACCGACCTGAACGCGCCCATACTGCCCGAGGACATCTGGGGCCTGCTCTCCGCCGTGGTGGGCAAGGCGGTCCCCCCGATGACCGAGACCGCCCAGAGCGACGTCGTCACCCGCGCCGAGCTGGCCGAAGCGCTGATGGCCTTCGTGGAAGGTTTGGAGTAGCAGTATTCCAGTGGATCGGAAAGCGGTAACGCAAAGGAGTGTCTCATGAATAAAGGATTCTATCGCTTCCTGTGCGGTCTGTTGGGCGCGATCTACGGCGTGCTGTTTCCTGCCCGGGTGGACGGATTGGAGAACCTCCCCGCCGAAGGGCCATACATACTGTGCAGCAACCACATCAGCAACCGTGACCCGTTTTACCTGGCCATCCGGTGCCGGCCACGCTATCTGCACTTCATGGCCAAGATCGAGTTGTTCAAGTGGAAGCCCATGGCCCGGTTCTGCACCGCTCTGGGCGGCTTTCCGGTGGACCGTGGGCACAGCGACCTGAACGCCGTGCGCACTGCGCTGAATCTTTTGAAGGAGGGACATGTGCTGGCGCTGTTCCCCCAGGGTACCCGCAGCAAGGACAACAGCCGCACACCGATGCTGGCGGGCGTTTCGATGATCGCCCTGCGCTCCGGCGCGCCGGTAATTCCCGCCTATATCGGCGGCCCCTACCGCCCCTTCCGCAAGACCCAGCTCTCCTTCGGAAAGCCCGTCAGCTTCGAGGGACTGGGAAAACGCGTGGACGGCGACACGCTCAAGGCGGCCACCGCCCGCATCGAGGATGCCGTGTGGGGGCTTAAACAGTGAGCGGATTCAACCGCATAAGCGCCTGTCACAAAGCGAGTTTTGTGACAGGCGCTTACAGTTAACGTAAAAATTTTGTTATCATGTATAATATTGCAGGAATTACCCCTATTGCAATCGAAATAAAACGGATAGCATAATAGACGTATTATGCTTGTATGCTTCGACAAAGCATATGGATTTCATCGAAAAAGGGCGGAGGCGATTATCCATCGCGCACGTGATTCTGGCAAACCATGCGGGGTTCTGCTTTGGCGTGCGCAGGGCCGTGGAGACCGCCGAGCGATCGGCTCCAGCCATGACCCTTGGGCCAATCATCCACAACCCTCAGGTGGTGGCTTCGCTGGCTGAGATCGGCGTACACAGCGTTGAAGGGCCCGATGAGATCCCCGACGGTTCCCGGGTGGTCATACGCTCCCACGGCATCGGACGCGCGGCCTATCAGGCCCTGGAGGCGCGGCATTGCGAGATCGTCGACGCCACCTGCCCCTTCGTTCAGCGGATCCACGACATGGCCCGCGAGGCCTCGCAGACCGGGACGCCGCTGATCGTGATCGGAGAGGGCGACCATCCCGAAGTACAGGGCATACTGGGCTGGAGCGAGACGCCAGCCTGGGCCGTGCTGACGGAGGATGACGTCATGGCCCTGCCCCCGCTGGAGAGCGCCAGGGTCGTGGCACAGACCACCATGGTGCAGGAGCGCTTCGATGTACTGTGCAAGCTGCTCTCCCAGCGCATTCCGCGCCTTGACGTGCGCGCCACCATCTGCACCGCCACACGCGACCGCCAGCAGGAGGTCGCAGAGCTCGCCCGCAGGGCCGACGTGATGATCATCATCGGCGGCCGGCAGAGCTCAAACAGCCGCAAACTGTACAGGCTTGCCGCAGACATCTGCCCAAGGACCTGCTTCATAGAGACTGCGGCAGAGCTGGACGGCATTCAGCTGAAGCCGTCCGATACGGTTGGGATTACAGCCGGTGCATCCACGCCGGATTGTATTATTAAGGAGGTTGTTGCAAGAATGAACGACATCGAGAAGAAAGTCAATCCCGAAGAGAACCAGGAACTTGAAGTCATGTCAGAAGAGGCCATTGACAAGACCATAGTTCAAATTCGCCCCGGCCAGATCATCACTGGCAAGGTCGAAATGATCACCGACGATGAGGTTTGCGTCAACATCGGCTATAAGTCTGACGGTATCGTAAAGAAATCCGAGCTTTCTTCCACCGATGTCAAGGAAGGCGATGAAATCGAAGTCGAGGTCGTCAAGGTGAATGACGGCGAAGGCAACGTGGTGCTTTCCCAGAAGAACATCATCAACCGCAAGGCGTGGGAAGACATCTGCGCCAAGGAAGAGGCCGGCGAGTTCGTCGAAGGCATCGGCAAGGAAGCCGTCAAGGGCGGCCTGCTGGCCGACGTGTGCGGCATCCGCACCTTCATCCCCGCCAGCCAGCTTTCCCTGCGCTATGTCGAGAAGATCGACGAGTTCGTGGGCCAGCCCATGACGCTGAAGATCATCGAGATCGACAAGGCCAAGAAGCGCATCGTCGCCAGCCGCAAGGCCGTGCTGATGGCGGAAGAGGCCGAGAAGAAGAAGAAGATCTGGGAATCCCTGGAAGTGGGTTCCGTGGTGAAGGGCATCGTTCGCCGCCTGGCGGACTTTGGCGCTTTCGTGGACATCGGCGGCGTGGACGGCCTCGTGCATGTCACCGATCTGAGCTGGGGCCGCGTGAAGCACCCCTCCGAGGTCGTTTCCGTTGGCCAGGAAATCGACGTCAAGATCAAGAACATCGATCCCGAGCGCGAGCGCATCTCCCTGTCCTACAAGGAGACCCAGCCCCGTCCCTGGACCGTCGCCGGCGAGAAGTATCCCGTGGGCTCCGTGGTTGAGGGCAAGGTCGTTCGCATCGCCAGCTTCGGCGCGTTCGTCGAGCTGGAGCCCGGCCTGGACGGCTTGGTGCACATCAGCCAGATCGCCCTGACCCGCATCGCGAAGGTCGAAGACGAGGTCAAGGAAGGCGACATCGTGCGCGTGAAGGTGCTGGACGTCAACACCGAAGCCAAGCGCATCTCCCTGTCCATCCGCGAGGTCCTGGAGGACGAAGCGATGGATTCCGTCAACGACGAGGGCGAGTATGATATCGCCGACATCCCCGGCGAGGACGCGCCCGTCGAGGAATAACCGATTGATCCAAAGCGGCACGAGGACATCGTGCCGCTTTTTTCATTATAGAATATGCAGGAGGCGCAACATGTCCAGGATCGAAAACCTCACGATACCCTCCCAGGTGGACGGACTGCCGCTGTCCGTCTGCTTGGTCACGCCCGATTCCGGAGAGCCGAAGGCACTGGTCCAGCTGGCCCACGGCATGGCAGAGCACAAGGAACGCTACCTCCCCTTCATGGAATACCTGGCCGATCACGGCTATGCAGCGCTGATCAACGACCACCGGGGCCACGGTGGCAGCGTTCGCGACCCCGGCGACCTGGGCTACTTCTATGCCGGCGGCGCAGACGCCCTGGTGGAGGACCTGCACCAGCTCACCCTTTGGTTGAGGAGCCGCTTCCCCGACCGCAAGCTGTTTCTGTTCGGCCACAGCATGGGCTCCCTGGCCGTGCGCGTCTATCGGCAGCGCTACGACGGCGATATCGACGCCCTGGTGGTCTGCGGCAGTCCCGGGCGCAATCCGGCCACCGGCATGGGCCTGATCCTGAACCGGGCAATGACCGCCATCAAGGGCGAGCGCTACATCAGCCAGATGTTTGTCAACATGACCACCGGCAGCTTCAACAAGGGCAATCCCAAGTCCGGCAGCGCCAACGCATGGCTCAGCACGAACCAGGACAATGTGCAAAAGTACGACGCCGACCCGCTATGCGGCTTTCCCTTCACCCTCAATGGCTACAAGGCGCTTTTGACGCTGATGCGTGACGCCTACCGACCCGTCCCGGCAGCGCATCCCGACCTTCCTGTCCATTTTCTGTCCGGTGCCGAGGATCCCTGCGCTCCGGACGAGAAGGGCTTCAACGACGCCGTGGCGTGCCTGCGCCGGGATGGTTATCGCACCGTCACCGCCCATATGCACCCCGGCATGCGCCACGAGCTGCTGAACCACACCAATCACATGCAGGTCTATGATGATCTCCTGTCGATTTTTGACGGTTGGCTGTAGAAGAATCATTGTTTGTTTTATATTAATTTTTACTTCGGTACCTTGACATCATCACCCGTCCGTGCTATTATTTAGGTACCAAAGCAAAGAAAGGACAGATGAATACGATGTACAATCCGAAGGATATCAGAGGTGGAAGCCGCGGCGGTGAAGGGCGCTTCACAGAGCACTTCGACGGCGTGCCCGAACACATGCCCCGCACGGGTTATCGCCACGATATTGATGCCCCCAACCCCATGCCTTACAGCTTCGGCGGTCGTGACGAAGGACCCCGCTGCATGCCTCGCGGCCATGGCAGGCATGGCATGGTCGGCAATCCCGACTTCGCCCCCGAGGATTTCGCCGATTACGACGAAATACCCCATTGTATGCCACGCAGGCATGGCATGCCCGGCGGACCGGGCGGCAACGGCTTCGGCCCCGGCGGGCACGGCAGGCCTGGCAACCCCGGCGACATGCCGCCCCGACGCCCCGACCCGGAATTCCTGAAGCGCCGCATCGAAGACAGCGACCTGATGGAGCTGATCGACATGGTCGGACGCATGGCTCAGCGGCGTCCGCAAAGCGGCCCCGCAAGAAGCCAGTCGCTGGTGCTGTCCATACTGGCCGGACGCGAGGCGCTTACCCAGAGGGAGCTTCAGCAGATGCTGGGTATACAACCCGGTTCGCTGAGCGAGCTGGTTTCCAAGCTGGAAGGCAAGGGTTATCTGGTCCGGGAAAAGGCAAAGGATCGCCGCGGCAATCTGCTGCACATCACCGATGAGGGACGCAAAGCCATCCCTTCAGCCGACGAATTGCCCGTGGACAATTCCTTCGCAGCCCTGACCGACGACGAGCAGGATCAACTCGCTTTGCTGCTGAGAAAGCTGCTTTCCAACTGGGTAGACGCCATGGAGGCCGCCGGTCCTCGGGAACGCCGCACCCCCTTCCCCCACCACAACAGGCCGGTCGAGCTATGACCGGCCTGCCGCATTGCATGATTGAACACAAAACTAAACAAAAAAAGGTATTGACAATCCCGGGAAAACGTGTATAATCCGGTTTTTGACAGCAAAAACGAGAAAAAAGCCTCAAAAGGCCTGTAAATAGGTCAATTTGAGGCTTTTTAAAATTTGCCGGATACGCGTTACATCAA
>CACWZI010000087.1 GCA_902765305.1 uncultured Eubacteriales bacterium | reverse complement strand
CCACCTTCCGCCCAAGGGCATGGCTACGCACACCCTGAACCGGCAGCTTCGCTGCCTGGGGAAGGCTTTGGGAGGCCGCATCAGCTCGATAAATCAGAATTTCCCTTTTTCAAAACATATCTTCTTAACCCGGCCATGATATACTTAATCTGGAAATATTTTCGGGAGGTCCTGTTCTTGGCGAGAGCGCAGCGGGCATTCAAGGCCACGATGCTGGTCACCGGCGTCATCATATTCAGCAAGGTGTTTGGCTTCGTGCGGGATATGATACTGGCCAACTACTTCGGCACGGGCATGGCCAACGACGCCTATGTGTCGGCCTACAGCCTGTTCTACCTGCCGGTGCTGCTGTTCAATTCCTGCATCTCGGCCACGCTGATTCCGCTGTACGTCGAGGAGCGGGAGCAGCGCGGCCTGAAGCACGCCAACCACTTCGCCAGCAACACGTTGAACCTGTTCGCGCTGGCGGCGCTGGTGATCTCGACGCTGTTCTTCGTGCTGGCGCGGCCACTGGTGCGGCTGATCTACGTGGGCTTCGAGCCCGCCAAGACGGACCTGACCGTACAGCTGGTGCGCACGATGCTGCTGTCGCTGGTGTTCAACATCACCTCCATCGGCCTGGCGAGCCTCTTGAACGCGGCGGAGCAGTACGTCGCCGCCCAGCTGACCGGCTTTCCGCTGAGCGCCTGCATCATACTGGCCTCGGTGCTGTTCTCGGAGAAATACGGCATCGTCGCGGTGGGCTGGGGCGTGTTCGCCGCCAACATACTGCAAACGCTGATCCTCATCCCCTTCCTGCGGGGCTGGTTCCACTACGCCCCGGTGCTGGACTTTTCGGACAAGCGCTTCCACCGGCTGCTGGTGCTGGCCGGGCCGGCCATGCTGTCCATGGGCATCAGCGAGCTGAACCACATGATCGACCACGCGCTGGCTTCCGGGCTGAACCCCGGCGACATCTCGTCGATGAGCTACGCCTACCGGCTGATCACGTTCCTGCTGGGCGTGCTGATGGTGCCGCTGACCACGGTGATGTTCTCGAAGATGAGCCGCATGGCCGCCGCGAAGGACAAAAAGGGCATGCTGGAGGTGTTGCGCCGCTGCGTGCTGGTGATCGCGCTGGTGGCGCTGCCCATCGTGGCCATCGCCGTGGTGCTGCGCATCGACGTGATCAAGTTCGCCTACATGCGCGGGCGCTTCGACATGCACTCCGTCGAGGTCACCGCCGGCATACTGATGTGCTACGTGGTGGGCGTGCCCGCCTTCGGGCTGAGGGACTTTCTGAACCGGGTGTTCCACTCCCTCCAGGACACCGCCACCCCCTTCCGGGTTTCCTGTGTGGTTGTGGGGATGAACATCGTGCTGAACCTGATATTGCGGATCTTCCTGGGGGCGAACGGCCTGGCGCTGGCCACCTCCATCGCCGGGGCCACCGGCATGGTGATCCTGCTGCTGGCGCTGAAGAAGCGCTTCGGCCACCTGGGCTTTTCGAGGATACTGCCCGACCTTGCGAAGATCATCGTCGCCGCGCTGGCCTGCGGGGCCCTGTGCCTGCTGCTGGACCGGACCCTGCCCATCGCCATGGGCACCGGGCGGGTGTTCGTGCGGCTGGCCGTGTGCGCCGGGGCGTCGCTGATCGGCTACGCCGTCTGCTGCCTGGTGCTGCGGGTCAACACCTTTACCGAATTCGTGCAGGGTATCGCGAGCCGGAAGAGATAATGGGGAATTAATCAAAACGTATCCGTCATAGGGAGGGTTCTTATGAACGACGAGGAACGGATCATCACCACCGGCTACCGCGAGGAAGAGGACGACGCGGAGCTTTCGCTGCGCCCCCATTCGCTGGCGGAATACTTCGGCCAGGACAAGCTGAAGCAGAGCCTGACGGTGTACATGCAGGCCGCCATCAGCCGCCACGAGCCGCTGGACCACATACTGCTCTACGGCCCGCCCGGCCTGGGCAAGACCACGCTGGCGGGCATCATCGCCGCGGAGATGGGCCACAACATCCGCGTCACCAGCGGCCCGGCCATCGAGCGGGCCGGCGACCTGGCGTCGATACTGACCAACCTGAACGCCGGCGACGTGCTGTTCATCGACGAGATCCACCGCCTCAGCCACCAGGTGGAGGAGGTGCTTTACCCCGCCATGGAGGACTACGCCCTGGACATCATGATCGGCAAGGGGCCCTCGGCCCGGTCGATCCGGCTGGATCTGCCGAAGTTCACGCTGATCGGGGCCACCACTCGGGCGGGCATGCTGACGAGCCCCCTGCGGGACCGCTTCGGCATCACCTTCCGCCTGGAGCTCTACCAGCCGGAACAGCTGGCCGTGATCGTGCGGCGCTCGGCAAATATCCTGAAGATCGAATGCGACCACGACGGCGCGCTGGAGATCGCCAGCCGCAGTCGGGGCACACCCCGCATCGCCAACCGGCTGATCCGGCGGGTGCGGGACTTCGCCCAGGTGAAGGGCGACGGCAAAATCGACGTGGACATCGCCCGGGAGGCGCTGAACATGCTGGAGGTGGACGAGCTGGGCCTGGACCACGTGGACCGCACGATGCTGACCACGATGATGGAGAAGTTCGGCGGCGGGCCGGTGGGGCTGGACACCCTGGCCGCGAGCACCGGCGAGGACGCCAGCACCATAGAGGACGTCTACGAGCCGTACCTTCTGCAGCTGGGCTTTTTGATGCGCACCCCCCGCGGCCGCGTCTGCACCCAGGCCGCTTACGACCACATGGGCATGAGGATGCCCAGGCCGGCGAACGCCCAGGAGAGCGACGGACAGACGAGGATGAATATTTAGGTTTTAGGTTATAGGTTTTAGGTGTTAGGGAAGGTAGAAATCCTGACGGATTTCTTTTATTCAAAGGACCGAGAAACGCTGCCGTTTCCTTTGAATCAAACAAATCCCGTGGCCGAAGGCCTAGCGAAGCGTTAAGGGATTTGCACCACCCCTAAAACCTAAAACCTAAAACCTAAATACTGATTTATCGAGCATAGCTCGATAAATCAGTATTTGCCAACCATACAACACCAAAACACAAGGAGGTACCCCCATGACCAAGGACCCGAACTGCGCGTACTGCGCGCACGGCGAACTGCTCGCCAAATTTGGCATCTACATCTGCGACCTCACCCAGACCCGGCTTTACCTGTTCAAGGAACAGAGCCATCCGGGCCGCGTCATACTGGCCAACAAGGATCACGTGGGCTGCATCACCGACCTGAGCGACGAGGAGCGCAACGCCTTCTTCGCCGACGTGGCCCATGTCACTAAGGCCCTGAAGGCCGCCTTCCACCCCGGCAGGATCAACTACGGCGCTTACAACGACAAGGGTGTGCACCTGCACTACCACCTGGTGCCCAAGTACGAGGGCGAGTTCGAGTGGGGCGACGTGTTCGCCATGAACCCCGGCCGCGTGACGCTGAGCGACGAGGAATACGCCGCGATGATCGAAAAGATCAAGGCCGCGCTGTGAAATATGTCATGGGGACGGTTCTCTTTATGTCATGGGGACGGTTCTCTTGACAATAAAAAAGTTGTCAAGAGAACCGTCCCCATGACAATACTGTCCCCGTGACTCATTGGAGGGATTATGAAGCTATCCGACTTTATGTACGACCTGCCCGAGGAACGCATCGCGCAGACGCCGGTGGAGCCCCGGGACCACAGCCGCCTGATGGTGATCCACCGGGATACCGGTGAAATCGAGCACCGGCATTTTTACGACATCATCGAATACCTGAACCCCGGCGACTGCCTAGTGATCAACGAAACGAAGGTCATCCCGGCGCGGCTGTACGGGGAAAGGCCCACCGGCGGTGCCTGCGAGGTGCTGCTTTTGAAGCAGCTGGGGCCCAAGCGCTGGGAGACGCTGGTGCGCCCCGGCAAGAAGCTGAAGCCCGGGGCCGAGGTGGTGTTCGGCGACGGGCGGCTGAGGTGCAGGGTCATGGAGACCACCGACGTGGGCGGGCGCATTGTCGAGTTTGAATGCGAAGGCAGCTTCGAGGCGGCGCTGGACGCCCTGGGCGAAATGCCCCTGCCCCCCTACATCCACGAGAAGCTGGAGGACCGGGACCGCTACCAGACGGTGTACGCCAGACAGGACGGCAGCGCCGCAGCCCCCACGGCGGGACTGCACTTCACGCCGGAGCTGATGGACCGCATCCGTCAAAAGGGCGTGGACATCGTGCCGGTACTGCTACACGTGGGCCTGGGCACCTTCCGGCCGGTGAAGGTGGAGAACATAGAGGAACACGAGATGCACTCGGAGTACTTCGAGGTCACCCCCCAGGCCGCCGAGCGGATCAACGCCGCACGCCAGAGTGGCGGACGGATCATCGCCGTGGGCACCACCAGCGTGCGCACGCTGGAATCCGCCGCCGAGGACGGCAGGCTGGTCGCGAAGCGGGGCGACACCAACATCTTCATCAAGCCCGGCTACCGCTTCCAGCTGGTGGACGCGCTGATCACCAACTTCCACCTGCCGGGCAGCACGCTGATCATGCTGGTCTCGGCCCTCTGGGACCGGGAGCGCATACTGGCGGCCTACAGGATCGCCGTGGAGGAAGAATACCGCTTCTTCTCCTTCGGCGACGCGATGCTGATCGAGTAACAAATACAAAAAAGCCCCTTCGCTTTGACTGGAATGACTGCGGTTCAAAGTCAGTCATTCCTCAAAGCGAAGGGGCTTTTCCCTGTCTCCAGGTGTCTTTCGATCAGAACGCCTTACCCAGTGCGCTGGCCTGGCAATAGCCGCCCTTGCCGCTCACGGTCTTGATGTAGGCCCACTTGCCCTTGACCTGGTAGACGATCACGTGCTGATGCTTGCTGAGCTTGGTCACCTTGCTGCTGTGGGTGCTGGGCTTCTTGTAGACCTTCAGCCCGCTCTTCTTGCTGTAGTAGACCTGGCTCTTGTAGCAGGTGCCATAGCTCTTCAGGAAGCCTTTGTACATATAGCCCTGCGTGCCGCCCGAGGTGCGGATATAGGCAAAGGAATTCTTCATCTTGCCCAGATAGAACACCTTGCCGCCCTTCTTGACGCTGGTCTTCACCGCATAGGCGGAGGACGGACCCTGGCGCACACGGGCGCCATCCACGGTCACCTTCAGGATCTTGACCTTCGTCGCCGCCGAAGCGCCCACCGGCACGATGGCCGTGGCCAAAAGCAGAGCAATCAACAATACCAAAGAAATAGTCCTGCGTTTCATAACGAACACCCCCTGATCAACATGCACTTCATTTTACCACATGTTTTCGACAAAATCAATACCGGATTTCATACTTTTGTCAAATTTCATCGAATTTTACCGATTTCGACGACTGCGGGGCATCAGTTAAAATATACCAGCTCCTCCTTCGGCGGGGTCGCGGGCGAAACCTTCTCCTCGATGAGGATGATCGCGTCGGTATTGTGCAGCGGGCTGAAGCTCTTCTCCACCTTCGCGTCCAGGAAAATCCAGTCGTTGGTCTTTGGGGGCTCGTTTTTGAACTGGCACAGGAAGCCGATGCCCCCGATGTCCTCGGCGCAGCAGGTCATCACGTGACGGCCAAAGACATAGCAATTCTTGGGCATGTCCTCCATGCGGAAGGCCCGGCCCCTGGCGTGGATGCGCTTGCCGTCGTAGCGGTCCGGGTGCTCCAGGGCATCCAGGTAGAAGGTTCCGAAATCCTCGTCGCCGATGGTCACCGGGTCGGCCTTCACGTCGTAGGGCAGGTCCTCGTCGGCCACGCCGTCGTCGGTGGTGCCGTCCAGGTTTTCAAAGAAGATGCGGGTGCCGCTGTTCAGGCCCTTCACCGCCCGCCGCCAGGGGCTCTTGCGACTGTTCTCGTCGCAGCGGTTGAAGATCACCAGGTCGGCCTCCTTCAGGCCGTCCGCCATGTACTTGCGCATGTTCTTCAGGTACATCTCGAAGGTGGAGGCGTCCACCAGGTCGATGATCTGCGCCAGCGCCCAGCTTTCCGGCTTTTCGGCGTCGTACAGCGTTTGCAGCAGCCAGGTGGCGTTGTATTCGATGATCACCCGCTCGGGCTGGTGCTCGCGGTTCATGCGCATCAGGCGCTTGCCGGCGATCTGCTTGGGGTCGTCAAGGTTCACCAGCGTGGCGTTGCCGGCCTTCAGCGCCTCGGGGTCGTATTCCTCCTCCCCCTCCTCGCAGCACAGCAGCAGCGTCTTCTCGCCCTCGCTGAAGCCCTCGTCGGTCAGCATGTCGGTGATGAATCTGGTCTTGCCCGCCCCGAGGAAGCCGGTGACGATGTATACGGGTACGTTCATAAGCTGTTATTCTCCCTGATTATATCCCAAACAGTTCCTTGATGGCGGGCTGGTTGATCTTGCAGCCGATCACGCACAGGCGGCCGGTGTAGTCCGCCGCGCCATAGCGCACCTCGTATTCGCCGGGCACGTAGTCGAAATGCAGCCAGCGGCCGTCGTTGGTGGGCAGTATGCCCTTGGCCCGCAGGATGTCGCCGTACTCGAAGCCGTTACCCTCGTCCAGCGCCTCCAGGGCCTTGCGGATCTCGGCCTCGTCGAAGTGCTTGGGCGTCTCCACGCCGATATTGTCGAACACCTCGTCGGCGTGGTGGTGGCCGTGGTGGTCATGCCCGCAGCCGCAGGAGCAGCCGTGGTCGTGGTGGTGCTCATGGTCGTGCTCATGGTCGTGCTCACGCTCATGCTCATGCTCGTGCTCGTGATCATGGTCGTGATCATGCTCGTGCTCATGATCGTGCTCATGGTCATGATCGTGCTCATGGTCATGATCGTGGTCATGGTGATGCTCGTGGTCATGGTCGTGCTCGTGATCATGGTCATGATCGTGGTCATGATGATGCTCGTGCTCATGGTCATGTTCATGGTCATGGTCATGCTCATGGTGATGCTCGTGGTCGTGGTGGTCGGCCTCGGGCAGGTCGTCCAGGGTCAGAAGGAACGTGGGATGCTCGATGGTCTCCAGCATCTTCTTGCTGTCCAGCTGGTCCCAAGGGGTGGTTATGATGCGGGCCTTCTCGTTGTGCTGGCGCAGCAGGGCCACGCACTTTTCGATCCTGTCCTGGGGGACGGTCTGGGTGCGGCTTAAGATGATGGTCTCGGCGCTCTCGATCTGGTCGATGAAGAACTCGCCGAAATTGTGGGCGTACATGCGGCACTTGCCCACGTCGGCCACGGTGGCGCAGCCCGCCAGCTGGACGTCGTGGGTCTTGGCCACGTCGGCCACCACCCGGCGGATGTCGGACAGCTTGCCCACGCCGGAGGGCTCGATCAGTATGCGGTCGGGATGGTAGGTGTCGATCAGCTCGCCCAGGGCCTGGGTGAAATCGCCCACCAGCGTGCAGCAGATGCAGCCGGAATTCAGCTCGGTGATCTGAACGCCCGTATCCTTCATAAAGCCGCCGTCGATGCCGACCTCGCCGTACTCGTTCTCCAGCAGCACGACCTTCTCGCCCTCAAAGGCGCCGTCCAGAAGCTTCTTGATCAGCGTGGTCTTGCCAGCGCCCAGAAAGCCGGAAATGATGTTTACCTTTGCCATGTTCTGTCACCTGTCCTGTCTATGATATATCGTCGTTTTGACGGTTTTGGAAGGGGTCAGCGCGTCGCGCGGGCTTCTTCGCCATGTTTGATCATACCCCTTTTCAGTGAATTTGTCATGCAAAACCACTTGATTTCACCAACAAATAACATTGACAGGTGTCAAGGTGTTCGGGCGGGTGAATTCTGATTTATCGAGCTGTGCTCGATAAATCAGAATTTAGTGGTTAGTGATTAGTGGCTAGTGGTTCGTGGTGAATCAAATCCCTCCGGGATTTGTTTGATTCAATGGAAACGGCAGTGGTTCCAACGTTTCTACGACCTTTAAATCAAAGAAATCCGTAAGGATTTTCGACGCGAAGCTATCCCTTTAGGGCAATGTCATCAACTTAAGAGGAAAGGTTGAGCTTGCTGACATCCAGCGTCTTCAGCTTGTTGTCTTCACAATCAAGGCTAGTCAGGTTCACAAAGCACTCGATGCCCTTGAGGCTGGTGATGCCCATTTCGCGTGTATAGATACTCTCCACCGCATTGATCTCAGCCTGGGACAGCTTTCCGTCGCCGTCGGTGTCGAACCTCTCCTTCACATAGGCGCGGAACACCTTGTCAGGGAAGTTGGCCCTGTTGATGGCGACGTCGCTGGCTTTCTCTGTCGTCTCGTCCTGCGGGGCCGGAATCGCCTCCGAAACCGGGTCCGGCACGTCCAGCTCCAGCCCGGGAATCTCTATGGCCTCATCAGCCGCCTCCAGGTCCTGGGCCAGGTCCAGCCCATCGGGTGCGATCGCCTCGGCCCGCGCGCCCATCGGGACCACGGCCAGCAGCAGCGCCATTGCCAGAAACAGAGAAATCCGCTTCATGTTTTTTCTCTCCATGTAAAATATAAATGTACAGTCAAAAAACATTCGGCCGAAATTATTTTACTATGCTTAATTGACAATGTCGACACCCCCAATTGGTTTCAGACATAAAAATAACCCGGGCAAAACGCCCGGGATACTGAAGGGTTCTCATTCCTCGCCGTTCCCGCTCAGCTTCCGCATGTTGGAATTGGCGACGAAGGAATCCAGCTTGAAGCCCATGTAATCCAGCTCGTCGCGCATCTCCTCCACCACGGCCTCGTCCAGGTCCAGCAGGTTGTACTGCACCGCGTCGGTGCTGATGTTGACCATCTCCATCTCCTCGGTGGTCAGGTGCATCGTGCCACGGATGTAGACGCCCTTGCCGTTCTGGAGGATGCGGATGCGCAGGGTATCGGAATCGGGGTTGTAGCGCACCCTCAGTTCGACCACCTCGTCACCCTGGGGAATGGCGTCGCGCAGCGACTGCTCGTCCGCCTCTCGGAGGGTCTCGGTGTTCTCCAGCGCCTGGATGATGGGCTCGATGAACGCCCGGTACTGGTCTGCGGGGATCTTGAAGTGCTTTGTGAACACGCCCTTGCTGTTCGCCGGCAGCACCATCTGAAGCATCATCCTGGGCTTCGAGCCGCCCATCAGCAGCCCGACGCCGATGGCATTGGAAACCAGCGCGCCCTGGCCCTCGCCGAAGATGGCGTCCAGGTCGGCGTAGAAGGTGCCGTTGACGCCGCCGAGGCACGCCACCAGCCGGTTGTCGACGATCTGGGCGATGGCGTCCAGCTGCTGGCCCTCGCCGTAGGTCAGCGAGGCCTGCAGCGTCGGCACGCCCTCCGCGCTGCCCACGGTCACGGACAGGCCCACGCCGTGCAGCCGCGCCACGTTCTTATTCGTGCTTCCCAGCAGCGATATGCGGATCTTGGTCAGCTCCAGCCGCGAGCCGTAGGACTGGGCCAGGGCTGACGCGCCGGCCAGCAGCATCGCCAGCGCCAGCAACAGTGCCGTAACTCTCTTCATCGTAAATAACCTCCAAATCGCTCAGCGTAGTGATTCTGTAAACAGGGTCGCCCAACGAGGGCCGACACGGCGCGATTTTATCACAGCTCCCGCTACATTGTCAATCATGCCCGTTTTAAATGCAGGGGCTTTACAGACTTTTACTGTTGTGGCACGTCTTGCCAACGCCTCCGGCATCGGCTATAATGGTGGCAGACACTCTTCCAGAGAGGCGGCGACTGTATGCGATTTACCAAGATGCACGGCATCGGCAACGACTTCATACTGCTCGACGGCTTTGAGCGCGGGATCCCCGACCCCGAAGGCCTGGCCGCGCGGCTCTGCGACCGCCACTTCGGCATCGGCGCGGACGGACTGATACTGGCCCTCCCATCAAGCCGGGCGGACGCCCGAATGCGCATCATCAACAGCGACGGCAGCGAGGCGGAGATGTGCGGCAACGGCCTGCGCTGTCTGGGCAAATTTCTGTACGAGACGGGGCTTTGCCGAAAGACGCCCATGCGCGTGGAGACGCTGGCAGGCCTGCTGACCCTGGCGCTGGAAACCGGGGACGACGGCGCGGTGGCGCGCGTCACGGTGGACATGGGCGCGCCGGTATTCGACCCGGCGCGGATTCCCGTGGCGGCGGAAACCAACGCCGTCACCCTCGAGGCCGCCGGGCACCGCCTGCGCTTCTTCTGCGTCAGCATGGGCAACCCCCACGCCGTCACCTTCGACCTGTTCCCGGACGACGCGACCTTCGCCGCGCTGGGGCCGCTGCTGGAGCGCCACCCGATATTCCCCCGCCGCTGCAACATCGAGTTTTGCCGGCTGACCGGCGACGGCGCGCAGGTGCGGGTATGGGAGCGAGGGGACGGGCCGACGCTGGCCTGCGGCACCGGGGCCTGCGCCGTGCTGGCCGCAGGCGCGAGCCAGGGACTGCTGCCCCGCCAGGCGCGCATACAGCTGCCCGGCGGCGCGCTGGTCATCCGCTGGGACGACGGCGGCCACCTGTTCATGACCGGTCCGGCGGAAACGGTGTTCACCGGAGAGATCGCTTTATAGCAATGGCGGCGCAATTCCGCTTGGAATTGCGCCGCCATTGCCATGATACTTATGAGAACACCCGCATGCCCCAACTGAACACCCGGCTGTAATAGCCGCTCTTCAGCTGGCTGACGATGACCTTCTTCGCCACCGAGGAGGCGTGCAGGAAGTAGCCCTTGCCCAGATAGATGCCCACGTGATCGCAAAGATCCTTGTCGTCGATGGTGTTGAAGCACACCAGGTCGCCGCGCTTGAGCCGGCCGACCCCCTCGATGCGCTCGAACCGGTCGTCGTAGCCCTGGCCTTTGACGCTGCCCTTCAGGATGTCATTCCAGGCCGCGCCATAGCAGAAAGCCGTATAGCCGGCACAGTCGAAGCTCCTGGGCGGGTTTGGATCCTCGGAATAAGGCGCGCCCACCAGCGACTGGGCGACGTAGATGGTCTTTTCGATCTTGGAGGCCCTGGCGCCCTCCGCTGTGGCCTGCAGCTGCCCCGGCACGGCGCCGCCCTTCGGGGAATCGGGCCTGGCGGAGGTGAGCACGCCGGCCTTGATATAGCCCTTCCAGCTCCTGTCGCCGTTGGTGATGCGCACGCAGCCGCCCTCCACGCCCAGCGCGTAGACCAGCACGCCCTTGGACACCGTGGTGAGCGTCCTGGACATGCCCGCGTCCCGGTACACCGTGGCGCTCTTCGCCACATAGGCCTTCAGCGGATTGACGCGGTCCAGGTATTTCAGGCGGATGTAGCCCGTCCTTCCCTTGTAGACCACCCTGGCCCAGCCCTTCGCGCAGGCCCTCAGGCTGACCTCCAGCCCCTTGGGCGCCTTGACGCTGCGGGCGGAGGACGTCAGCGACGAATAGACCTTCGCCGAGGCGTTCAGCCTGACCTCTATCGAATCGGCCAGCGCCGTCGCGCAGGCCAACAGCAGCACAAGCGCCATGGCCAACGCACGCATCCAGCCGGAAATCCGTTCGGACATATCCGAATTACCCCCAATGATGGTTGAAGCCTTCCAAAGGCGCATACCGCCTTCGAACATACGCCCATTATTGTAGTTAACAGTTATTGTACTTCAAAATCGTGATCTTTTCAACACACTTTATGATAATTTTTTAATATTCGACGCCGTTCGACAGAATCGCGCGCTGAAAAAACCTTGCGGAGGAGGGGCGGGAGGGGTATAATAGACGGTGAAATACTGATTTGTCGCGCTGTTGGTGGCGGCTCCAAAAGCCTTCCCCTTCAGGGGAAGGTGGCGCGCATCCGTCTTGCCGCTTCGCGGCAATCCACCTTCCCCTGAACCGGCAGCTTCGCTGCCTGGGGAAGGCTTTTGGATACCGCTTCTCCCCGACAAATCAGAATTTACTGATAAAAACGCGCAGACCTTCTGGGGAGGCTTCAGACATGCAGACGGGCTTGCGCTGCGCGGTGGTGGGCGCGGCGAACATCGACATCGGCGGGTTTCCCCACGGGCGGATCGCCCTGCAGGATTCCAACCCGGGGCGGGTGATCCTGTCCGCCGGAGGCGTGGGGCGCAACATCGCCTGCAACCTGGCGCGGCTGGGGATCGAGACCCACCTGGTCGCCCCGCTGGGCACGGACGCCTTTGCGGGCATCGTTCGCGCGGACTGCGCCGGGGCGGGCGTGGATACCGGGCTTTGCTTCACCTTCCCCGGCGCGGCCAGCTCAAGCTACCTGTTCATCGCCGACTTGGGCGGCGACATGCAGCTGGCCGTGAACGACATGGACATCTGCCTGCGCATGACGCCCGAGGCCCTGGCGGAGCGCCTCGACGCGCTGAACGGCATGGACGCCGTGGTGCTGGACGCCAACCTGCCCCAGGAAACCGTCGCCTTCCTGGCGGAGCGGGTGCGCCCGCCGCTGTTTGCCGACGCGGTCTCCGCCGCCAAGGCCCGCAGGCTGCTGCCCGCCCTGCCCCGCTTGCATGCCATCAAGCCCAACGCGCTGGAGGCCGAAGCCCTGACGGGATTGCCGGTATACGACCGGCCCACCGCCGAGGCCGCCGCCCTCAGGCTGGTGGAAATGGGCGCAAGGGGTGCCTGTATCACCCTGGGCGAGCGGGGCGTCTGTTGTGCCGATCGTGACGAGGTGCGCTTCATGGCCGCAACGCCGGTGCAGATGACCAACGCCACCGGCGCGGGGGACGCTTTCACCGCGGCGATGGTGTGGGCCAGGCTCCGCGGGATGGACCTGTTTGCCTCCGCCCGCGCCGGCATGGCCGCCGCCGCCCTGACCGTGGAAGCCGAGGAGACCGTGAGCCCCCTGATGACGGAAGCGGCGGTGCGGCGGAGGATGGGGGAAAACACTGACAAAACAACAGGAGGCTATAGACATGAACAACTATCTTGAAATCTCCCCCGAGGTCAAATCCGCTTTGACGGAGGGGAGGCCCGTGGTGGCGCTGGAATCCACCATCATCAGCCATGGCATGCCCTATCCCCAGAACGTGGAGACGGCCATGAACGTGGAGAGGATCGTGCGGGAAAACGGCGCGGTGCCGGCCACCATCGCCATCATCGGCGGCAAGCTGAAGGCGGGACTCTCGGCGGATGAGATCGAATACCTGGGCAAGAAGGGCTACGACGTGACCAAGGCCTCCCGGCGGGATCTGCCGGTGCTGGTCGCCAGGGGCGAAGACGGCGCCACCACCGTGGCCACCACGATGATCATCGCGGCCATGGCGGGCATAAAGGTATTCGCCACCGGCGGCATCGGCGGCGTGCACCGCGGGGCCGAGGTGACGATGGACATCTCCGCCGACCTGGAGGAGCTGGCCCGCACCCCCGTGCTGGTGGTATGCGCCGGGGCCAAGTCGATACTGGACCTGGGCCTGACCCTGGAGTACCTGGAGACCAAGGGCGTGCCGGTGATCGGCTACGGCACCGACGAGCTGCCCGCCTTCTACACCCGCAAGAGCGGCTTCGGCGTGGATTACCGGCTGGACACCCCCGACGAGATCGCCGCGGCCTTCCGGGCGAAGCTGGAGATGGGGCTGGCAGGCGGCATGCTGGTGACGAATCCCATCCCCGAGCCGTACAGCATGGACCCGGACGTGATCAACAAGGCCATCGACGAGGCCGTGGCCGAGGCCAACGCGAAGGGCATCAGGGGCAAGCAGACCACGCCCTTCCTGCTGGCGAAGATCAAGGACATCACCGGCGGCGACAGCCTCGCCAGCAACATCAGGCTGGTGTACAACAACGCCGCCCTGGCCGCGCAGGTGGCGGGGAAATTCTGATTTATCGAGCTGGTGACAAATCAGAATTTACCAGTACGCAATTCGGTGCACAAGAAAAGATCCTTCGCTTGCGCTCAGGATCTTTTCTTGTATTTATCAGTCGATGATCTGCAGTTGCAGCGTCAGGTGGAGTTCCTCGTAGCCGCTGGTGACGTTGCCATCGGCGTCGTAGCTGTAGCGATAGACGGTCAGTTCCATGTCTTGGCCCTCGCCGCAGCGGTCCACGGCCTTCACCAGGTCCTGGCTGGATTTGATCCGGGCGCCGTTGGCCTCGGTGATCACGTCCTTCTCCTTCAGGCCGGCCTTGTCCGCGGGGGTGCCGGGCTCTACGGTGTAGACCTGGGCGCCGCAGGGGGGATAGCGCTTCATGGGCTCGTCCGGGCCGTCGATGGAGGTCACGGTGACGCCCATGCGGGGGCGCACCACGCTGCCGTTGTCGATGATCTGGTCGATGAAGCCCTTGACCACGCTGATGGGGATGCAGAAGGTCAGGCCCTCGAAGATGGTCATGTACTTCAGCGTGGGGATGCCCACCATCTCGCCCTTCGCGTTCAACAGCGCGCCGCCGGAGTTGCCGCCGTTGATGGGGGCGTCGGTCTGGATCGTGGTGATGCTGTGGCTGAAGTTGTCGGCGTTCACGCCCTCGCGCTCCAGGCCGGAGATGATGCCGGCGGTGACGCTGCCGAAGAACACCTCGTCCCCGGTGCCGGGGTTGCCGATGATGATGGCCAGCTCGCCGATGCGCAGCGCGTCGGAATCGCCCATGGGGATGGGCTGCGCGCCGCCGGGGGCCTCGCCCTTGAACTTCAGCACCGCGATATCGGAGCCGTCGTCGTAGCCCACCAGCTCCAGGTCGGTCTCGCTGCCGTCCAGCCACAGGGCGGTATAGGCGTCGGCGTCCTTGACCACGTGGTAGTTGGTCAGCATGTAGCCGCCGGGCTCGTCGCCCTCGATGCTTCGGATATAGCAGGCCGAACCGCCGCCGACCTCGTTGACCTGGGCCACACGGGTCGCGGGGTCCCAGCTCTCCTGCTTGGTGTTCAGCTGCACGATGGCCGGGCGCACCCGCTCGGCGATCTCGGGGATCGGGTTGTTGCTGGAATACACGATGTCATAGGAGGGGTTCTCCCCGGCCGCGTCCTGGCCCGCGGTCTCGGCCGCCGCCAGCATGCCCGTAAGCATCAGCGCGGCCAGCAGCAGCGCCAGGCAGCGCGCGTAGATGTTGAAGTGTTTCATTGGCGATATCCTCTCTTTCGTCGGTCACATCCGTGACCCTACGATTCAATTATACAACCTCGCGGGCCGTTTGCCAAGGACGGTAATGTGATCTTAACCCGTACCTGTTCAATCGGAACGCCATGATGTGTAGCGGCGGCCTCCAGGCCGCTGCTACACCCGATATTATGCAGCCTGGCCCGCCTCCAGCGCCTTCTTCGGGGCTTCCGTCGCAGGCAGCAGGAATTCGAAGGCCGTCTCATTGTCGTCGGAGCGCACGGTGATCTTTGAATCGTGCTGCTGCATGATGCGCTGGCAGATGGACAGGCCCAGGCCGGTACCGCCGCCGGAGGTGTGGGCCTTGTCGGCCTTGTAGAAGCGATCGAAGATGTAGGGCAGGTCCGTCTCGGCGATCTTCGGGCCGTTGTTGGCGATGGTGAAGCGCACGTTCTTGCCCTCGGGGCGGGTGCGCAACCTCAGCCGGCTGTCCTCGCCGTCCATGAACTTTATGGCGTTGTCGATGATGTTGGACACCACCTGGTTGATGCGGTTGGCGTCGGCCATCACGTACAGCTGGCCCTCCGCCAGCTCCACCTGGACCTCGATGCCCTTTTCACTGATGCGGGGCTCGAAGTTGATCAGGTTGCGGCGCATCAGCTCATTGGCGTCGAAGGGCGCCAGCGTCAGCGGGAACTTGCCCGACTCCAGCCGGGACAGGTCCAGCAGGTCCCGCACCAGCTCGGTCAGCCTGTCGGTCTCGTCCAGCACGATCTGCAGGTAGCGGGGCATGTCCTCCGGGGCGATGACCCCGTCCAGCATGGCCTGCACATAGCCCCGCATGCAGGTCATCGGCGAGCGCAGCTCGTGGGACACGTTGGCCACGAAGCTGCGGCGGGAATCCTCCAGCCGCGACAACTCCTCCGCCATGCGGTTGATGGAATCGGCCAGCTCCTCCAGCTCGCCGCCGCAGTGCACCTCCACCCGGCGGGTCAGGTCGCCCTTGGAAAACTCGCTGACCGCGCTGGACATCTCCTTCAGGGGTTTGATCTGGCTGCGGGCCAGGAAGAAGGCCAGTATCGTGCCCAGCGCCAGCGCGAAAAGCGCCGGGGGCAGGATCTGGGGCGCCACGCTCCTCAGGCTGACCTGAAGGGCGGCCGTGGGGATGTGCAGCAGCACCGCGCCGACCACGGTGTCGTCGCCGTAGAGCCAGGGCACGCCGATGGTCACGATCTTCTCCCCGTCCTCCAGCTCCGGGAACAGGCCGGTGACGCGGATCTCGTTGCCCTCCTTGATCTTGGAAAGCTGCTCCTTCACCGCCTCGGAGGCCAGGCTCCGGGTGGTGTTCCAGGACTTGTCCAGGTACTGCACATAGGCCGTGCCCGAATCGTAGCTCACGATCCAGATGTCGGCATTGTAGGTATTGTAGATGCTGGCGATCTTGCGGCGGATCAGGTAGCGCATCGTGGCGTTGTTGCGGACGTAGCTCAGGGTGTTCAGGTTGGCCATGTAGTCCGCCACCTCCCGGGCCTGCAGGCGCACCTCGGATTCGTAGCTCTCCTGCATGGCCTGCCGCCGGGAGGCGATCAGCACGCCGGTGAATATGGCGATGGTGGCCAGCAGCGCCGCCAGCAGCACGCTGTAGGTGCGCCAGAAGAGGCTCCTGCGCATGCTATTTCACCTCGAACTTGTACCCGACGCCCCAGACCGTCTTGATCTGCCAGCCCAGCTTCTCCCCCTCGGTCAGCTTCTCCCGCAGGCGCTTGACGTGCACGTCCACGGTGCGGGAATCGCCGAAGTAGTCGTAGCCCCAGACCTGCTCCAGCAGCTGTTCCCGGGTGAACACCTGGTTGGGATGGCTGGCCAGGAAGTTGAGCAGCTCCAGCTCCTTGGGGGGCATCTCCAGCTCCTTGCCCATGTAGTTGACGGTATACTGGCTGATGTTCACCGTCAGGCCGGGAAAGCTCAGCGCCTTATTGCCCTCGGCGGGCTCCGGGGCCTGGTAGCGGCGAATGACCGCCTTGATGCGGGCCACCAGCTCCTTCATGTCGAAGGGCTTGGCGATGTAGTCGTCCGCCCCCAGCTCCAGGCCCAGCACCTTGTCGAAGGTCTCGTCCTTGGCCGTGAGCATGATGATGGGCACGTTCGAGGTCTTTCGGGTCTCCCGAAGCACCTGCCAGCCGTCCATGCCGGGCAGCATCACGTCCAGCAGCATCAGGTTCGGCGGCGACGCCAGCACCTTCTTCAGCGCCTCGTCCCCACGTTCGGCCATCTCGACCTCAAAGCCCTCCCTGACCAGGTATAAATTGACCAGCTGGCGGATGTTCGGATCGTCGTCCACCAAAAGGATCTTCGTTTTCAGCATGGATATCACCTCAATATTGTTCCGGGGATAGGATAGCATAAAGTCGTGAACGGGGTATGAATGATTGTTGACTGAACAGTTACCTCTGGTTATCACGGTTCACCCTGTTCGATGCGCACCCGTCTGGCCTGTCCCTCGAACGGATGCAGCCTGGCATACTCTGCGGCGTTTTTCATAAACTCTCCCGGCTTCATGGCGTCATAGTATTCCCGCTGCCATTTCGTGTAGTCAAACTGCTCCCTGAGTATGATGGATATAAACAATTCTGCTTCCACCACACCCATATGCTCTACGAGGCACTGCATGCCCTTGTTTTTTATTTCAGAGATATTGACGGCCATCATAATCCCTCCAATTCCAATACAGCTTCGATTGGATTGCACATTTTGACCTCGTCCGTTTTATACCTCAGCAAGCGCTTGTCCGTTGATATGAAGTAATCGCAATGTGTGAGAATCGCGGCTGCCACATGAGCGGCGTCTTTCTCCTTCACCCCGGTTGACATGATCTCCCTTGCTTTTCCTTCAATAGCGGATTGGTTCTCAATCCCCACATACTCAGCCGCGTATTGATGAATGAACAGCCGAATCGTATCCCTGCGCTCCTCCTGTGGGACGTTGCTTACCTCGTAATCCAGAGTATACGAATTGACCAGATCAAGCTTTCCCGATTTGATCCATTCCTGAATAAACAGCTTTGCTTGAGTCTCGAGGGAGATGCTCATTTGATCCTGAGGGTCATAAGGCCTGTTGTAACAACACATATCCAGGTATACTTTCAATTATCATCGCCTCCGGGAGTTATACCCTTCCATATATGACGGCATCGGCACAGGAATGGTTCACTTCAGCGTCACCACCGTCACCCCGTCCTCGCCCTCGCCGTACTTGCCCAGGCGGAAGGACTTCACCGCGCCGTAGCGCTTCAGGTGCTGCTGGATGCCGTTTCTGAGGATGCCGGTGCCCTTGCCGTGGATGATGTAGACCTGGCCCAGCTTGTTCAGCAGGGCGCTGTCCAGGAAGGCGTCCACCTCGTCGATGGCCTCCTCTAAGTTCATGCCCCGCACGTCGCACTCGGTCTGCACCTGCCGCACGCCCACGTTGATCGTGGTGCCGCCGCCGTTGCCCTTCGCGGGCTGGCGGCCCTTCGGCTTCTCGGGCTTGTCGGGCTTGGCGGTGCGCATGTCGGCCATGTTGGCCTTCAGCTTCAGCGCCCCGGCCTGCACGGTGCATTCGCCCCTGCTGTCCGGCACGGTGAGCACGGTGCCCTTGGTGTTCAGGTTCACCAGCAGCACCGTGTCCCCCACCTTCAGGCTGGTGGGCACGGTTCCGACGGTTTCGTCAGCGGAAATCCTCTCGGTGTTGGCGTCGATGGCCCCCTGCAATTGGGCCCGCAGGTTGTGCAGCTCGTGCTCCTTCACCCCGGCGCTGCGCTGCTTCTTCAGGTCGGCGATGATCTGCTCGCTCTCGCGCTGGGCCTTCTGCAGCAGCTTGCGCGCCTCGTCCTTCGCCTTGCGCAGCTCGCTCTCCCGGCGGTCGGCCAGCTCCTTCTGCAGCTTCTCCGCCTCGTCCCGCAGGCGCTGGGTCTCGCGATGGGCCTCCTCGGCCAGCTCCCGCTCCTTCTCGGCGATCTGGCGGTGGTACTCGGCGTTGGCGATCACGTCCTCGAAGCGCACGGCGTCCTGGCTCAGGCGGGAATTGGCGTCCTCGATCAAGAACTCCGGCAGGCCCAGCTTCCGGGAGATCTCGAAGGCGTTGCTCTTGCCGGGCACGCCGATGGACAGCCGGTAGGTGGGCCGCAGGGTCTCCACGTTGAACTCCACCGAGGCGTTTTCCACCCCCGGCGTGCTCAGGGCGAAGGCCTTCAGCTCGCTGTAGTGGGTGGTGGCCATCGTGGTGACCTTCATCGTCAGCAGGTGGTTCAGTATCGCCATGGCCAGCGCCGCGCCCTCGGTGGGATCGGTGCCCGCGCCCAGCTCGTCGAAAAGCGCCAGTGACTGCGGGGTCACGCTCTGCAATATCTCCACGATGTTGGTCATGTGGGAGGAGAAGGTGGACAGGCTCTGCTCGATGGACTGCTCGTCGCCGATGTCGGCGAACACCTCGTCGAATATGGCCAGCTCCGAGCCGTAGGCCGCGGGGATCTGCAGGCCCGCCTGGGCCATCAGCGACAGCAGGCCCACCGTCTTCAGCGTGACCGTCTTGCCGCCGGTGTTGGGACCGGTGATCACCAGCGTGGTGAATTCCTCCCCGAGCCACAGCGTGGAGGGCACCACCTTTTCCGGGTCGATCAGCGGGTGGCGGGCCTGGATCAGCCGCACGTGCCCTTCCTCGTTCAGCTTCGGCGGCACGGCCCGCATCTGGCGGGACAGGGCCGCCTTGGCGAAGATCACGTCCAGCCGGGCCAGCAGGTCCAGGTTGCTGGCGATCAGGTCGGCGTCCGGGGCGATGCGGTCGGAGAACATGCCCAGTATGCGCTCGATCTCGTTCTTCTCCTTCAGCGTCCACTGCTTTAATTCGTTGCCCGCCTCCACCACGGCCATGGGGTGCCGGACTGGTCGTGGACGATGCCGGGCACCGACGCGCGGCACTCGGCCTTCACCGGCACCACGTAGCGCCCGTTGCGCATGGTGACGATGGCGTCCATCAGGTATTTCTGCATCGTGGCGGAGCGGATGATGCCGTTCAGCCGGTCCCGTACCCGGTCGTTCAGCGTGCGCATCTTGCGGCGGATGTCGTACAGCTCCGGGCTGGCGTGGTCGCTGATCTCGTCCTCGGAGATGATGGCGTCGAAGATCTCCTCCTCCAGCGAGCGGTTCGTCGCCAGCCGTGAGCCCATCTCGGTCAGATAAGGGGTGTCCTCCCGGTCGGTGACGAGGGTCCCGCGCACGGTGCGGGAGGCCTTCAGCGCGTCCGCCACCTGCAAAAGGGCCTTGGGCGAGAGGGTACCCCCCGCCTTCGCCAGCTTCAGGAACGGGCGCACGTCGGTAAAGTAAGCCATCGGGTTGCCGCCGGTGTAGGCCATCACGGTGGTAGCCTCCTCGGTCTCGGCCTGCCAGCGGCGCACGGTGGCCGCGTCCCCCGAGGGCATCAGCGCCCGGGCGGCCTCGCGGCCGGGGTCGGTGACGGCCAGCGCCGCCAGCATCTCAAGGATCTTCGGGAATTCCAGCACCCGAATGTTGCGTTCGTTCATCTATTCCACCCCCCGGAAGTAGTGTCCCGCGGTCGTATTCATGGTCTCAAGGGTTTGCCACTGGGGCAGCGCCCGGAAGTTATCGCCGTGAAGCGCCGCCCGGTAGACCTTCACGATGGCCTCCGTGGGCTCGCCCTTCGACAGCAGCAGCCGCCAGCCCACGGCCTCCGGCAGCCTGTCCCGCTTTTTAAGGGGCATCAGCGGCACCGAGTTCAGCACCTGCACCACACAGCCGCCCGGCATGGCGACGCGCCGCAGCGGGAAGGCCGCGCCCCTGCGGTCCACCATGGTCCGCCCGTCCAGCCTCTCGGAAGGCCTGCAGCCGTCACAGCGGCGGCAGTCGGCGTGCTTGCCCTTCATGCCCTCCGCCGCGCGCAGCGGGCAGTGCCGCAGGTGCATCAGCGGGATCCGGCCCCACATCACCGGCAGTTTGCGCCCGTGAAGCGCCCCCGCCTGGGCGGCGGTCAGCTCCACGGAGGGGGCGAAGGCCTCGACGCCCCAATCCCTCAGCTGGTCCACGGCCAGGTCGTTGCCCACGTTCAGCAGGGTGTCCCCCACACGTTCGCCAGGCCAGTCCAGGCCGAGCTGGCCGATATTGGAAAGGAAGGTCATTCGGAAGGGCTGCTTCAGCGCCCAGGCGTTCAGCCCGTCCAATGCCTCGGCGGTGAGTACCGCCGGCAGCGCCAGGGCGACGCGGCCGCCCAATGGGGACAGGTCGACGGCATCCAGCGCGGAAGGGCGCACGTCCGTCGGGGCGTAGACGGCGATGTCCGCGCCGGCGGCGAGGGCCTGCGCCAGTTGATCCACGTCGTCGGATTGGGCCAGGAGGAGGGGCGTTCCCCCGTAGCGGCGGCAATCTGCCGCCACGCCATTATCCCCGTTCTGTGATGGCGACAAATTGTCGCCGCTACAGGTTGTCTCGCAATCCATATCCCGTCGCACCGCCGTGCGCTCGGCCTCCAGCGCCGCCAGGGCGTCCCGGCGCAGGGCGTTGAGCATCGACGCGGGGCAGAAGGCGTCGGCGTCGGCGTCCAGGGTCAACGCCTCCACGGCGTAGGGCGTGCCGCCGGTCTTCTTCAATTGAGCCGCCGCCCGTTCGGCGTCGAAGCCCCGGCCAGTGGCCCGCTGGACGGCTTCGCCCACGGCTTCGGCCTCATGGACGCCGTCGCCGGCCCACAGCTTCGCAGGCGCGCCCACCCGCAGGGTGGCCTTCATCGACACCGGCACCTGCCGATGCTCGCCGGTGCAGCTTTCCCTTGCCCCGCGGAGCTGGACGGCGCTGACCAGCCGGAAGAGCGCGTCCCCCGGCCTTGCAGCCGGGCATTTCACGCCTTCGCCGGCCTTCCCTGCCAGCTTCACGGGCACGTCCTCTCTGCCCTCGCAGCGCAGGGCCAGCGCGTCGGCGTTTTCAACGTCCGCCGCCAGCGCCACCTCGCCCCGCTTCCGGCAGTGTCCCACGGCCACGCCGATGTGGTTGGGCCGCTCGGGATACATCAGGTCCGCCTCGGCCACCCCCGGGCCGTAGCCCCGGGTGAAGCCGCCCCGGTTGAACATCTGGAGCAGTTCGGCGCGTTCGGCTTCGAGGTCGACGGTTCGCCCCTCGAACAGCGCGTCCAGCGCCCTTCGGTAGGCGGCCACCGTCACGGCCACGTACTCGGAGCGCTTCATTCGGCCCTCGATCTTCAGGCTGGCGACGCCGGCGTCCCGCAGCCTGGCAAGGTCGGCAAGGCCGCACAGGTCCCGGGTGGACAGCAGGTAGCCCTCATGGCCGTCCAGCCGCCAGGGCAGGCGGCAGGGCTGGGCGCACAGGCCTCGGTTGCCGCTGCGGCCCCCCACCAGGCTGGACATCAGGCACTGGCCCGAGCAGGCCACGCACAGCGCCCCGTGGACGAAGGTCTCGATCTCGATGCCCTGCTTGGCGCATTCGGCCATCTCCCCGAAGGTCAGCTCCCTGGCCAGCACGGCGCGGTCGAAGCCGTGCTGCGCCAGGAAGGCCACGCCCTGCCGGTTGTGCACGGCCATCTGGGTGCTGGCGTGCAGCTGGAGTCCGGGCGCCCTCTGCTTAACGGCCCGGGCAACGCCGAAGTCCTGCACGATCACGGCGTCCGCGCCGCTGCGGGCGATGGCGTCGATGGCCCCGTCCAGGGCGGGCAGCTCCCCCGGGGTGACCAGGGTGTTCAGCGTCACGTGGACCTTCACACCCCGGGCATGACAATACGCGACGGCCCTGTCCAGGGCGTCGCCATCGAAGTTGGCGGCGTTGCGGCGGGCGTTGAACGCGCCCGTACCCAGGTATACCGCGTCCGCGCCGTTCTGCACTGCCGCCACCAGCGCGTTCTCATCCCCCGCCGGGGCCAGCAGCTCCATGGGGGCTTTTGTCGTGTGCGTCAATCAGGCCTCCGTTTCCGGGGCCGGCTCCGCCGCTTCCTCGGGCTGCGCCGCCATTTTGGCGCGCAGGTCCTCCAGCTCGGCCTCCAGGCGGCGGATCTCGTCCCGGGACTTCATCATGTCGTCGGCGGCGTTCACCGCGGTCAGCACGGCCAGCTGGGTCGCCGGAAGGCGGGTGGCCGCGGCCAGCTCGCTCATGCGCCGGTCCACCCAGCTCGCCACCCGGTTGACGTAAGCCTCGCTATCGGTGCTGGCGATGGTATATTCCTTGCCCGCAATGCGAACGGTGGTGCGAATTTTCTGCATGGTTACCTCCTGTTGTTTACCTCCACAGCTTCTCCGGATACACGCCTCGCGCCTTCATCCCCGCGATGGCGGCGCGGACGGCCTCTGCGTCCTCGCGGTAGGTCATGCCGTACCAGCGCTCGTGGGTGGTGAGCAGGCGCACCCGGCCGGTGCCGGCGGCGATCAGGGCCTTGGGCACGTTGGGCAGGTAGAACTCGGCCTTCAGGGGATTGGCGGGCACGGTCTCCCGCAGGAAATCCCGGAACATCCTGCCGAAGGCTTCCTTTACCCCCGGGCGGAAGGCCCACAGGTTCATCGAAACCGGCGTGCCCGCGGGGATAAAGGTCCAGCTCGCGCCGCCGTCCTCGCTGAAGGCGGCCCCGCCGGGCCTGGGTTCGATGACGGTGCGCTCGGTGATGTCGGTGAGATACCCGTCCTTTCCGACGCACACGCCCCGGGAAACGGTGCCGTTCTCGGTCAGCGTGTTTTCGATGTTGTAGCCCACCATGGCGTGCTCGTCGACATCGCCCCCGGCGGTCAGGAAATCCCCTGCGGCCCGGAAGGCGTCCGCGCCGTAGAAGTCGTCGGCGTTGATCACGGCGAAGGGGCCCTCGACCTGATCCAGTGCGCAGAGCACCGCGTGGCCGGTGCCCCAGGGCTTCTGACGGCCCTCGGGGATGGCGAAGCCCTCCGGGATGGCGTCCAGCGTCTGGTAAGCATAGCGCAGGTCCACATGATCCGCTATGGCGTCGCCGATGGCCCGGCGGAAATCCGCCTCCATCTCGGGCTTGATGACGCACACCACCCGGCCAAAGCCCGCGCGGATGGCGTCATAGATGGAAAAGTCGATGATGATATGACCGGCGTCGTCCACGGGCGCGATCTGCTTGTTGCCGCCGAAGCGGCTGCCCATGCCCGCCGCCATGATCACAAGGGTCGGTTTGGCATTCATATTCTGTCCTCCAATTGATGTTTGATGCCCTTATTCCCGGGTTTTCTCCAGCGTGTCGATGCTCTTTCCGAACACGAAGAAGCGCTGGTAGAGGAATTCCGTGATGAAGTTCAGCGCCATGTTGATGCCCGTGGCCAGGTATTCGTTCCAGCCGAGCCCCGACGTCAGCCAGTGCTCCAGCGCGGTGGACAGCGGCGTGAACAAGGCGTAGTAGAGCGCGACCTTGAGCATGGCCAAAGGCACGTTCGTCGCAGACTTGAACGTGAACCGCCGGTTCAGCGTGAAGTTCCAGAGCACCGACAGCACCAGCGCCACCAGATAGCTGAGCCAGTAGGGCAATCGCAGCCACTCATTCAGTATCGCAAACGCGCCGATCTCGATCAGCCCAGCGCTCACGGAAAAGAACGTAAACTTCGCGACCCGGGTCCACTCCCTCACCCGCGACGATCCTCCCTTGTCATCCATGAAGACGCACTCCTTCCCAGCCGGGGGATTTCCACGGAATACCGATGTCAATCATTATATCACCCCGAGCCACGATCGGCAAGAAAAACATGTCATATATGCAGCTTTCCCTGTCATATATGTGGTTTGCACCGCATATATCATTATATTGCCACCGCCGTCGCAGGTCCGGTAAACCTTTAAAATCTTTTGACAATCCTGGATAACCGTATATTCCCGGCACACGGCGTGCATACTCTGTATCATCAACGGTTTGGAGGGATAGCAATTTATGGATCAGGCTCTGATGCACGAAGGAAGCGGTCACATGGCCTTCCCCCGGGCGGGCAGGCGCGCGGGCTGGAGCGACACGGAGAACAAGCTGCTTTGGGAAACCGCCGACGAAGCGCAGCAGCAGGGGCTGCCGCTGAAAGCCGTATTCGAGCAGATCGCCCGCCAGACGGGCCGCCGTCCCAACAGCATACGCAATTACTACTACGCCCAGGTGCGCGAGCACGACGGCGACGCGGAACGGCCGGCCCGTTTTGTGCCCTTTACACAGCAGGAGGTGGACTGGTTGATGGAGCAAGTGCTGGTGGCCCGTTCGGCAGGGCAGTCGGTGCGCTCGTGCCTGCAAAAGCTGGCCGGCGGCGACCACAGCCTGATGCTGCGCTACCAGAACAAATACCGTGCCGTGATCAAGAGCCGCCCGGACTACGTACAGGACATCGTGGAGAAGCTGAAGGCCCGGGGAGTAGAATGCGAAACGCCCCAGGTCAATCACCGGGTCCGGGCGGATCTTCAGCAATCCGGTGACGTGCTGGTGAGCGAGGCGCGGCGCACCGGCGACCGGGAGCTGGCCCACGCCTGTGACGTGCTGGCCCAGTACCTGCAGGGCAGGCGCCCACCGGCAGGCGACGGCCTGAGTGAGGCCGCCCGGGATCTGATCGCGCCCATCAAGGAATTCGTGGCGCTGGATCCCGACGCGCGGATGGAAGCCGCCCAGGCCTTCTGCGACGACATCGCCCGGCGCATCGGTGCGTTGGAGGAACGGCTGGACGAACGTGGCAAATAATTTGTTGGCGCAGAAAAACCGGGTAAAACCCGGTTTTTCTGCGTCGGCACGCAATAGATCTCATCGAATATCAAGGCTTGCCTTTATGGCGCGGGCGTGGTAAAATGAGGGTATGAGGAGGTGACGCGCGTGGCCGGAGGCAGCACTGAATACAAGGACAGACTCTTCTCCTTCATATTTGGCAACGAGGCGCACAAGGAATGGACGCTCAGCCTGTACAATGCCATCAACGGCACCCATTACGACAACCCCGATGACATCTCCATCGAGACCATCCGACAGGTGCTGTACATGGGCATGCACAACGACGTGGCCTTCATCATCGCCGACCAGCTGAGCCTGTACGAGCAGCAGTCCACCTTCAACCCCAACATGCCATTGCGGATGCTGGAGTACACCGCCAACCTGTTTGAAAAGTATATCAAGCGGGAGCAACTGAACAAGTACGGCCACCGGCAGATCATGCTGCCCGTACCCCGGCTGGTGGTGTTCTACAACGGTACGGAGGAAAAGGCGAACGAGACGGCGCTTCGCCTGTCCGACGCCTTCGCCCCGGAGCACCGCCATAGCGCCGACATCAGCGTCACCGTGCGCATGGTCAACATCAACAAGGGCTACAATCAGAACCTGATGGACAGCTGCCCGCCCTTGAGCGAGTACGCCTGGAGCGTGGACAGCGTGAGACAGTACAAAAAGACGGACAACCTGGAAGCCGCCATCGACAGGACGCTTGACAGCATGCCCGACAGCTTTCTGATCAAGCCCTTCCTGGAGCAACACCGAGCGGAGGTGAAAAGCATGCTGCTGACCGAATACAACGAGGCGGAAACCCTGGAGATGTTCAAGAGGGATTACCTGGCCGAGGGCCGCGCCGAGGGCCGTGCCGAGGGCCGTGCCGAGGGCCGCGCCGAAGGCCGTGCCGAGGGCCGTGCCGAGGGGGAAGAACAAGAGCGCCTCACCACCATTCGCAAGCTCATGAAGTCATTGAAAATGACTGCCCAGCAGGCCATGGCCGTATTGGAGATTCCATCCTCCGAGCAAGGAAGATACCTGGACAGGCTATGAGCTTTATTCGGGCTTCCGACAGCTTTCTGATCAAGCCCTTCCTGGAGCAACACCGGGCGGAGGCGAATAACATACCACTGACCGCGTAACAGCGAAGGGCGGCCTGCGCGATTCAATTCGTGCAAGCCGCCCTTCGCTGTTTTCCGTTGTGTCATGCGTGGGCCAGCACCGACGCCGGGGTCTTTTTCTCCATTTCCTCCTCGAGGACGCGATAGGCCACCTTGCCCACCAGGGTCTTGGGCAGGTCCTCCCGGAACTCGATGTCGTAGGGCATGGCGTACTTGGCCACGTGCTTGCGGCAGTAGTCCAACAGCATCTCGCGGGTGGTGTCCGAGGGCTCATAGCCGGGCTTGAGCACCACGAACGCCTTGACCTTCTGCATCTTGTAGGGGTCGCGCACGCCGATGACGCAGCTCATGTGCACCGCCTCGTGGGCGTCGAGTATGTTCTCGATCTGGGAGGGATAGACGTTGTAGCCGCTGGTGATGATCATGCGCTTGATGCGCTGGCGGAAGTAGATGAAGCCCTCCTCGTCCATCACGCCCAGGTCGCCGGTGTGGATCCAGGTCATGCCGTCGGCGTGGACGCGCCGGGTCTGGGCGGTCTCCTGGGGGTGCTTGACGTATTCCAGCATCACCGTGGGGCCGGCCAGGCAGATCTCGCCCTCCTCGCCGTAGGGCACCTCGTCCTCGGTGCCCACCTTGACGATCTTGTAATAGGTGTCCGGGAATGGAATGCCGATGGAGCCCTCCTTGGCCTTGGTCAGCGGGGTCAGGCAGGAGGCGGTGACGCACTCGGTGGTGCCGTAGCCCTCGCGGATCTCAATGGTGGCCTTGTGGTCCTTCAGGAACTTGTCGAAGCGCCTTTTCAGCTCGGTGGGCAGGCTGTCGCCGCCGGAGAACACGCCCTTCAGGCAGCTCAGGTCCAGGTCGTCCAGGTTCGGTATGCGCAGCAGCGCCTCGTACAGCGTGGGTACGCCGGCGATCAGGTTGGGCTTGTACTTGCGCAGCAGCTCGGCATAGGTCTGGGGGGTGAACCGGGGCACCAGTATGCAGGAGGCGCCGTTGGCCAGCATCGAATGGATGCTCACGCCCAGGCCGAAGCCGTGGAACATGGGCATGATGGCCAGCATCGTGTCGCCGGGCTTGCAGAACGGGTTGGCGGCGATGATCTGCTGGGCCAGGGCGTTGAAGTTCAGGTTGGACAGCAGTATGCCCTTGGTGATGCCGGTGGTGCCGCCGCTGTAGAGTATGACCGCGGGGTCGCCCGCCTTGCGGGGCACCCGGGGATCGCCGGTGAAGCTCTTGCCGGCAGCGATGAAGTCCTTCCACAGCACCACGTTCGCGCCCTTGGGCACCTTGGGCACCTTGCGGCCCTGGGTCAGCGCGTAGCCCAGCTTCTTGAGCGGGGAGAGCGCGTCCTTCACGGTGGCGATGATCAGGTGCTTCAGGCAGGGCGTATGCCTGCGGATGGCGGCGAACTTGCCGTAGAACTGGTCCAGCGTCAGCGCCGCCACGGATTCGGAATCGTTCAGGTAAAACTCGATCTCGCCCTCGGCGGACAGCGGATGGACCATGTTGGCGATGGCGCCCACCATGTTCACCGCGTAGAACATCACCACGGTCTGGGGGGCGTTGGGCATGCAGATGGTGACCTTGTCGCCCTCCTTGATGCCCAGCTGGCGCAGCGCCCTCGCGCAGGCGTGGATCTGCGCCACCAGCTTCGGATAGCTGACATAGCTGCCCATGAATTCATAGGCGTTGACGTTGGGGTACTTGACCCCCATCTTCTCCACGGCCTCGATCATCGTGCCCTGGAAGTAGTCCAGGTGCATCGGCACATCGCCCATGAAGGGCGCCCAGGGTGTCCTCACAGCGTTTTCCATATCAGTAGTCAACCTCCTCGTTGGCGGGGCGATCCAGCAGCTCCGGATTTTCGATCAGCTTCTTCAAAAGGCGCACGGTCTTGGCGTAGTAGTAGCCGTCGGCGATGCGCTCGTCCAGGGTGATGCCCACGTCCAGCATCGTGCGCATTTCAAAGGTGCCGTCCTCGTGGAAAACGGGCTTGCGGGCCTTCTCGCCAATCACCACGAACACCGAGGTGGTGCCCCAGTTGCTCAGGTGGTGGTACCCGGCGTTCAGCTTGATGCTGCCCAGGTTGGTCAGAAACACCGAGGCGTAGTTGGGATCGGCCTTGATCAGGTCGTAGGGCACCTTGCCGTAAAAGTCCAGGCGGTGCAGTATGAAGATGGCGATGCGCATCAGCCACCTGGGCAGGTGGGTGAACATCTCCATGCCCTTGGTGGAGTTGTCCAGCTTGTCCGAGCGACACTCGAAGATCTCCTGCATGATGCGCTCGTGCAGGCTGTCGACGGTGGTCTCGGGCGGAAACTTGATGAAAGCCAGGCCTTCGGCGGCATTGTCCCTGAACTGCTTCTTCACCACGAAGCCCAGGCTCAGGTCGTCCCGCTGGTACAGCCGGCAGCCCTTGATGAAGCGGTTCATCTGGGGCCGCAGTGTGAAGGTCTTCACGATCGCGGCACAAACCGCGTGAAAGATGGTATAGCGATGGGCCTTGTCCAGCCCCTCGTTCTTCTTCTCCAGAAAGGCCTCCAGGTTCGTCAGGTCGAATTCCTCCCGGATGAAGGCCTCGTTGTCGGCCCGGTTCGGGTACAGATAGGGCATGAACCAGTGCAGCGCATCGATATCCCGCACCAGCGTCGCGTCGAAGCGATCCCCCATCCGCTTCTCCTGCGTGGCCATTCGTCAATCCCCCCTTGACGTCATATTTGTATGCCGGCCACCGCATGGCCGATGATTGTTCAATAAAATCGGTTTATTTTATCACAGTCATGTCAAGATTTCCAGTGCAAGGACCGCCTGTTTCGAAAAACTCAACGCGGGAAGTGTGGAAAATAACCAGAGGTTAATATCATAGGGCATTTGGGTTTACGTAGCGATTCGTTATAACCATATAATATGGTTTTTAAAACTACATTCTTACAGCTTGCGTGGGAAGGGAATTAATGGTATGATATGAGTAAAGGAGGACTATCCATGAAACTGATGATCGCTTCAGACATTCACGGGTCGGCGGTGTGGTGCGGGCGGCTGCTGGAGGCGTGGCGTCGGGAGGCGCCGGCGCGATTGATTCTGCTGGGCGACCTGCTGTACCACGGCCCCCGCAACGACCTGCCGGAGGGCTACGCGCCCAAGGCGGTGATCCCCATGCTGGATGAAATCGCGCCCCACCTGCTGTGCGTGCGGGGGAACTGCGAGGCCGAGGTGGACCAGATGGTGCTGTCCTTCCCGGTGATGGCGGACTATGCCGCGCTGCTGGTGGACGGACACGCCGTCTACGCCACCCACGGCCACGTTTACAACGAGGGCAATCCCCCGCCGCTGCAGGCCGGGGACCTGCTGCTCTGCGGCCACACCCACGTTCCCTGCTGCCACCGCCACGAAGGCTTCACCTACGTCAACCCCGGCTCGGTATCCCTTCCCAAGCAAAACACCCCCCACAGCTACGTCACGCTGGAGGACGGCGTGATGGTGTGGAAGGATTTGGTCGGAGGAGAATTTATGAGGGAGAGGGTCTGGTAGGGAAATTCTGATTTGTCGAGGTGTTGGTGGAAAAGCAGAGGGTAGTACAAAGGGAACAGGGAACAGTCAACAGGGAACAGGAAAAGCCGCGCACGGAATGTTGCAGCCAGAACGAAGGGA
>CACWZI010000086.1 GCA_902765305.1 uncultured Eubacteriales bacterium | reverse complement strand
TGCCTGCAGGAGACCAAGGCCACCGACGAGGCCTTCGCCGCCGTTCCGCCCGAGGTCCGCCCCGACCTGCTCTACCGCCCCGCCGCCGCCCGCCGGGGTGTGCCGGGGAAGGGGGGATCAAATCCCTACCGATGTATAACTGGGGACCGCCGCCCCCTCTCGCGTGAATTTCCGACAAATTCCGGGGGTGGGGTATCAGCTCCGGGGCAAAAAGAAAACACCGCCATTGTGACGGTGCTTTTTCATGCCTGTTCTGTTTTTTCAAATGGAGGGTGTACAGTGTGAATACGACGATGATAACCAGGCGAATCCCCGTGGATATGCTGAAACCGGCGAAGTACAATCCCCGCGTCGACCTGCAGCCGGGCGATCCTGCCTATGAAAAGATAAAGAAGAGCCTGGACGAATACGGCTACGTCGACCCGCTGATCTGGAATGAGGTTACCGGCAATATCGTCGGCGGCCATCAGCGCTACAAGATACTGGTGGCGGAAGGCGCGACGGAGATCGACTGCGTGGTTGTTCACATCGAGAATCCACAGGAAGAAAAGGCTCTGAACATTGCACTGAACAAGGCAGTCGGCGAGTGGGAGGATCAGTCGCTAGCGTCGCTGCTCCTGGACTTGCAGGAGTCCGGCTATAACATGGGGCTGACGGGCTTTGACGATGAAGAGATCGACGCGCTGCTGGCGCGGAAGGATGTCGCCGACATTGATGACGACGAGACCGACCTGGATGCCGAGACAATACAACCCTTCGTCCGGAAGGGTGATCTGTGGATGCTCGGCCCGCATCGGCTCCTGTGCGGTGATGCCACATCGTCCGACGACCTGGACACGCTCATGGACGGCGTGAAGGCAAACCTCATCCTCACTGACCCGCCCTACAATGTCTCATACGAATCTGCGGATGGGAAATCCATACAGAATGACAGCATGGAAGATAAGAAGTTCCATGCTTTTCTTTATGCCGCTTTCAAGAACTGGGTGCCGCACCTGGCCGAAGGAGCATCCGCGTACATCTTCCACGCGGACACGGAGGGTTTGAACTTCCGGACTGCCTTTCAGGAGGCAGGCTTCGCCATCGCGGGGGTATGTATATGGGCGAAGAACAGCATGGTACTTGGTCGGTCGCCTTACCAGTGGCAGCATGAACCCGTGCTGTTTGGATGGTTGCCCAACGGCCAGCACCGGTGGTTTGCCGGAAAGAATCAGAGCAGCGTCTGGAACTATGACAAGCCGAAGCGCTCCAAGGATCATCCGACCATGAAGCCCATCCCGCTGCTGGCCTATCCGCTTCAGAACAGCACCGCGCCGAACACCATCGTGCTGGACACCTTCGGCGGTTCGGGAAGTACGATGATCGCATGCGAACAGACCAGCCGGATTTGCTACATGATGGAACTGGATGAACGGTATGCTTCTGTAATTGTGCAGAGATACATTGATCTGGTAGAAACAAGCGATGAGGTGTCTGTCATGAGAAACGGGCAGACATTTTCATTTGAAGAAATCATGGGATGAAAAAAGCGACCATCGCCGTGGTCGCTGAAAAGGTCAATCTTTGTAGAGGTCAGGGTTGTTGAGAATCTCTTCCATCTCTTCCTCGAACTTGCCGTCGTCCCAGGCGGTGTCGGGAAGGTGATCCTCAAAGCGCTCAATATTGTCGTCTTCGGGAACAGGCTCATCGTCAAGGATGACTGTTTTGCGCGGCTCTCTGTCAATCCTTGGGACGATGACCTCCGCCTTTTCTTCGAGAAATCCATATCCGCGGAGCGCCATCATGAACATGCCCGTCAGGTCGGAGTGATAGTCATCGTCGATGTACAAATCGTAGTTATCCAGAAGATGTACATGTTCCTTGAGGGTGAAAGGCGTGTATTGAACGCCGTCCTCGACAAAACCATCCGGACCTGCGGCGGCAACGTAGCAGGCATAGACGGCATCCCGCAGCTCGGCGGCTCTGTACATCGTATCGTTGAAGCGTATGACCATGACAACACCCCCCCGAAAAGTACATCCATTATACCACATGCCAGCCAAAATGAACAGGAGGCGCGGATGAAAACTGAACTGATTATGAAAAGGCTGCCGGTCGGGCAGCTGAAACCGGCGAAATACAACCCCCGAAAAGACCTGAAGCCCGGGGACCCCGCCTATGAGAAGATCAAGCGGAGCCTGCACGACTTCGGCTATGTGGACCCCATTGTATGGAATGAAGTCACTGGCAACATTGTCGGCGGCCATCAGCGCTACAAGGTGCTGGTAAATGAAGGCGCGACGGAAGTGGACTGCGTTGTGGTCCACATCGAGAACCCGCAGGACGAGAAGGCTCTGAACATCGCGCTGAACAAGGCGACCGGCGAATGGGAGCCTACTGCTCTGGCCGATCTTCTGCAGGATCTGCAGCTATCCGGTTATGACGTGACGGCCACCGGCTTCGATGTGGCCGAGGTGGACGATCTGTTCTCCAAGGTGCATGACCGGGAAGTCAAGGATGATGACTGTGAGGCTGACCCCGAGACCATCACGCCGTTCGTAAAGCGCGGCGACATCTGGACCCTGGGGAGGCACACCATGATGTGCGGGGACAGCACCAGCGAGGAGGATGTGGCCCGGCTCATGGGAGACGTCCGCGCCAACCTCGTGGTGACCGACCCGCCCTACAATGTTTCCTACGAATCCGCTGACGGCAAGACCATCCAGAACGACAGCATGAACGACGAGCAGTTCTTCAACTTCCTCCTGACGGCCTTCAAAAACATGGCGGCGTTCATGGCGGAGGGCGGCAGTGCCTACATCTTCCACGCGGACATGGAGGGCATCAACTTCAGGCGGGCCTTCAAGGAGGCCGGCTTCCACATCAGCGGCGTGTGCATCTGGGTGAAGAACAGCCTGACCATCGGGCGCTCGCCATATCAGTGGCAGCATGAACCGGTGCTGTTCGGCTGGCTGCCCAACGGCAAGCACAAGTGGTACGCGGATCGCAAGCAGACCACCATCTGGAACTATGATAAGCCCAAGAAGAACGCGGAGCACCCGACCATGAAGCCGATCCCGCTGGTGGCCTACCCCATCAAGAACAGCTCCGCGCCGAACGGCGTGGTCATGGATCTGTTCGGCGGCTCCGGCAGCACACTCATGGCCTGCGACCAGACAGACCGCATCTGCAAAACGATGGAACTGGATGAACGATATGCCTCCGTTATCGTGGACAGGTACATCCAGTTTCACGACGGCGCGACGCAGAATGTAAGAGTGCTGCGCGACGGAGCGGCGCTGACCTATGAAGAGGCTGTAGAAGCCTCGCGCCACTCTGAGCAGTGAACATAACGAATCCGAAGAAGGGAGGGATGTCCGATGGCAACTCGCGGAAGAAAACCACTGCCGACGGCGCTGAAGATCCTGGAAGGCGACCGTGGTAAGGGACGTCGTCCTCTCAATGAAAATGAGCCCAGGCCGCCGAAGGGTGTGATCAAGTGCCCCTCCTGGCTGGTACCGGAGGCGAAGAAGGAGTGGAAGAGGCTGGCCCCTTCCCTGGAGGCCATGGGTCTTCTGACAATCTGGGACATCGACAGCTTTTCTGCCTATTGCCAGGCTTATGCCCGGTGGCGCGAGGCGGAGGAATTCATCACCCAGCACGGCTCGATCTTCAAGACGCCCAGCGGATATGTACAGCAGGTTCCGCAGGTGTCCATCGCGCAGCAGAACCTGAAGATCATGCAATCGCTGGCCGGAGAGTTTGGTCTTTCCCCCGCCACCCGATCCCGCATCATCGCGGCAGGCGGGATGAGCGATAAGACCTCCGACGATCCCATGGAGCAGCTGTTGAACGGCCAGTGGAAGGAAGGTGAGTAAATGGCATTTGACGAGAAAAAGGCCAATCGTGTGCGGCGCTTCATTGAGTGCCTTAAGCACACAAAGGGTGAGTTTCACGGCAAGCCCTTCAAGCTTCTTCCCTGGCAGGACAAGATCATCTCTGACGTGTTCGGCACAGTGCGAGATGATGACCCCACGATGCGCCAGTACACCACGGCATATATCGAAATACCAAAAAAGCAAGGTAAGTCTGAACTAGGCGCGGCCATTGCGCTGAACATGCTGGTGAACGACGACGAGTGGAAGGCGGAGGTTTACAGCTGCGCGTCGGATCGCCAGCAGGCCGCCATCGTGTTTGACGTGGCCTGTGATATGGTCCGCCAGAGCTCGGCGCTGTCCAAACGCATCAAGATCGTGCCCTCGACCAAGCGCATGGTTTATATGCCCACGGGTAGCATTTACCAGGTACTGTCCAGTGAAGTGGCGACCAAGCACGGCCTGAATGTGTCGGCCTGCATCTTCGATGAACTGCATACCCAGCCGACCCGTGCTTTGTATGACGTCATGACCCAGGGCTCCGGCGACGCCCGAAAGCAGCCTCTCTGGTTTTTCCTGACCACGGCGGGCACAGACAGGACGTCGATCTGCTGGGAGGTTCATCAGAAGGCATTGGACATCTTGGAAGGCAGGAAGAAGGACGAGCGGTTTTACCCGGTAATTTATGGTCTGGCCGAGAGCGAGGACTGGCACAAGGAAGAAAACTGGTACAAAGCCAACCCCAGCCTCGGGTACACGATCACCATAGACAAGGTGCGCGACGCTTTCCACAAAGCGCTGGAGACACCTGCTGACGAGAACATGTTCCGGCAGCTGCGCCTGAACCAGTGGACAGCCCAGTCTGTGCGTTGGATGCCCATGGATAAGTGGGACGAGTGCGGCGGCAACGTGAGTGAGTATGAGCTGGAGGGCCGGGCCTGCTATGGCGGCCTCGATCTTTCCAGTACGTCGGACCTCACAACGTTGGTGCTGGTGTTCCCTCCATTGGATGAATCTGAACCGTATATCATACTGCCGTTCTTCTGGCTGCCGGACGAAACGCTCTCCCTGCGCGTTCGGCGCGATCACGTCATGTATGACGTTTGGGAGAAGCAAGGCTTCCTGAAGACCACGGAAGGCAATGTAGTCCACTACGGCTTCATCGAAAAGTTCATCGTGGAGCTGGGTGAACGCTTCAACATCAGGGAGATCGGCTATGACCGGTGGAACGCCAGCATGATGGTTCAGGCGTTGGAAGAAGATGGCTTTACCATGGTTCCCTTCGGCCAGGGGTTCCGCGATATGTCTGCGCCGACCAAAGAGCTGATGCGCCTGGTGCTGGAGCATCGCATCAATCACGGCGGGCACCCAGTACTTCGCTGGAATATGGACAATGCCTTCGTCCGGACGGACCCGGCTGGCAACATCAAGATCGACAAAGAGAAGTCCACGGAGAAGGTGGACGGAGCTGTGGCCATGGTGATGGCGCTGGATCGCGCCATGAAGAACCAGAATGGCGGCTCTGTCTATGACACCCGTGGGCTTCTTGTGCTCGGGTAAGGGGGTGATGCAAAGGTATGATGCTATGGTCGATACGCCAGAGTGAAAACCTGGACAAAGCCGTCTTCCCGGGAGTGGGTAAATATCAAATACCTCGAATTGAGCCGGTTATGATCAATGCGCCCATTGACATGATCGGCTTTAACTTTGCCGCGAAGTACAAGCATCCGGAGCGCGTCGGTCTCCACTTTTTTCTGAAGGATTATCAGTTCATCAGACTGTGGACCTCACCGGATATGTACATCGATATGCTCAGACGGTTCCGCTTTGTCTGCACGCCGGACTTCTCCATGTACACAGATTTCCCGATAGCGCTGCAGATCAACAGCCACTATCGGAAGCATTGGCTCGGCGCTTACTGGCAGAGCAAGGGCATCACTGTCATCCCGACAATCTGCTGGTCTGATATTCGCAGCTTTGAATGGTGCTTTGACGGGGAGCCATCAAATGGCGTTGTCGCCGTGTCCTCTGTGGGTACTCAGCTCAATCAGAAGGCGAAAAGCCTGTTTTTGCTTGGATTTGAGCAGATGATGTGCAGGCTACAGCCCCAAATGGTGCTGTTTCATGGCCGAATACCTGCTGAAATCACTGCGAAAATGGATAGTACAAACGGTGAAAACAGCCCTATTATCGTCCCCATCGTGGCTTATCAGGAGCGCCTCCGGAAGATTGAAATGGGGGTGACCTGATGGGTGGGCGCGGAGCAAAGAGCGGATTGACCGGTAAAGGTGGCCTCGGCGGTGTTGGAGGCAATGATGTCAACGGTGGCTCTGCCGGTGGGACCGTTACAAACGGCAGGACTGACAACCATACCGGCGGTAACACAGTCGTCGGAGGTGCTGGCGGCGGATCAGGCGCAGGCGCTGGGGGTCCTGGCCCGCCCGCCAGCGGACCGGTTCGAGACAGGCAGACCATCAGTGGCGTGGATGTCACGCACTACAGAGAAATGTTTGGGTTTGGCGATGGAACGTCCGGCGGTGTTCATAAAACTGCTGAAGCTGACGTTTATGAGACACCAGAAGGGGTCAGGTTCATATTCCCGAGGGGCTATGACCGGACAAGTCAACCCATTACACCCAGTCAGATTCTGGCGGCCTGGAATCAGCTTCCGGACATCATGAAGGCACTTGCAGCCAAAGATATTGAAATCCTGGATTATTATAATCCGCAGGACGCCTATTGGCAGCGGGTGTACAGGGATTTCACCCACTCCTTTGCGACGGGTGGTATTGGGAAAATATCCTTCTATGGCTGCAAGAGGCAGGTGCCGACTTCAAGGATCGTCGCTACCATGTGTCACGAGACGGGACATGTCATAGATCAGCGGCTTAGTCGATATAGTGACAGACAATCGTGGAAGGATGCCATGCAGGCAGATGAGGCAATAGCAGGTAGAAAGTCGCCGACGAGCTATGGTGAGAATGCCAACGCTGAGGACTTTGCCGAGTCGATGAAAATGTACATCACCAATCCTGACTGGTTTGCACGGGAGTTTCCCAACAGAAAGCGGCTGATCGATTCAATTCTCAGATCATTCTGAGCAGATGGAGGTAACACAATGGTTTCGTATGAAAAGCATATCGGGCCAACGCCCAACGGGGGCGACTATTCGGAGATCTACTATTTTGATGATGCCGGGAAGCCTGCTGACAAAGAACAGGCCACGCGATGCGTTATCCGGGAGTGTCTGAACGATGGGACACTGGTCGGCGAGATCAATGGTCTTGCGGGAGGTGCCTGATGCCGCACAAACCCAAACGTCCGTGTCGCTATCCCGGCTGCCCGAACCTGTGTGAAACAGGCACCTACTGCGAAGTGCATCGGAAGGAATGGTCGCCTGAATCGTTGCGAGGAAATGCTGCTGCCCGCGGCTATGACGCAAAATGGCGGGAGGCACGAAGGCTGTTCCTTCAACGAAATCCGCTGTGCCAGCAGTGTCTGAAGCACGGGAAGCTCACCCCTGCGACGGTGGTAGATCACATCGTGCCCCACCGCGGCGACCAGTATCTGTTCTGGGATCAGGACAACTGGCAGGCTCTATGCAAACATTGTCACGATCTGAAGACAGGCAATGGCCTGTAATGGAGGTAGGAAATGAAGAATCCCTTTGCCGGACTGTTTCGGGCGCGGGACAAGCCCCGGGATGTAGTCAGCGCCGCGACGACCTTTTCCTTCGGCGGCAGCAGCGCGGGTAAGTCGGTCACCCCAAGAAACGCGATCCAGGTGTCCGTCGTGTACGCCTGTGTGCGCGTCATCGCGGAGACCATCGCCAGCCTGCCGTTTGCCGTGTATGAGGAGACGGATAAAGGCTCCGTCAAGGCACCGGACCATCCATTGTATCGAATCATCCATGATGAACCGAACAGCGAGATGACGTCTTTTGTCTGGCGGGAGGCCATGCTCGCGCACCTTCTGCTCTGGGGAAACTCCTACAGCCAGATCATACGCAGCGGTCGAGGTAAGGTCATAGGTCTGTATCCCCTGCTGCCGGACCATATGGAAGTTGACCGGGACGACAAAACCGGGAAGCTGACCTACACCTATTCCACGACCAAAGGTGAAACCGTGCGCCTCCGACCCGAGGATGTGCTGCATATCCCAGGACTCGGCTTCGACGGCATCATGGGCTACAGTCCCATTGCTATCGAGAAGAATGCCATCGGCCTGGGAATCGCCGCGGAGGAGTACGGCAGCAAGTTCTTCTCCAACGGCGCGACGCCCAGCGGCATCCTGACACACCCGAACACAGTGAAAAATCCGAAGGCGCTGCGGGAAGCGTGGATGGAGGCCTACGGTGGCTCGTCCAATGCAAATCGCGTGGCGATCCTGGAGGAGGGCATGACGTTCACACGAATCTCCATGCCCAACAACGAGGCGCAGTTCCTGGAGACGCGCAAGTTTCAGGTGTCGGAGATCTGCCGTATCTACCGCGTGCCACCGCACATGATCGGCGACCTGGACCGGGCCACATTCTCGAATATCGAGAATCAGTCCATCTCCTTCGCCGTGCACACCATCCGGCCCTGGCTGGTAAGAATTGAACAGGCGATGAATCGCGCTCTTTTCCCTGAAAAGGAGAAGGGCGTTTTCTATGTCCGCTTCAACATGGATGGCCTGATGCGCGGCGACTACAAGTCCCGCATGGAGGGCTACGCCATTGGCCGTCAGAACGGATGGCTGAACGCCAATGACATCCGAGAGCTGGAAAACATGAACCCCATCCCCGACGATGAGGGAGGAAACGCCTACCTCGTCAACGGGAACATGGTTTCAATTCGTGTCGCAATGCAGGAACACAGTCTTCCTGCCAGTGAACCGGAGAACGAGACCAAAGAGGATGATCATGACGGCGATGGTGAGGATGACTGGTGGAACGAACAGCAGGATGGTGACCGCAGTGAGTGATATCTTTGGGTGCTCATAAAAGAGAAAGGGGGTGGTTCCCGAATGCGGGAAATCAACCTGAACGGCTACATAGACGATGAAGTGTGGTTCGGCGATGAGATCACGCCGGACAGCCTTCATGAGACGCTCTATGAGCCGGGAACAGACCAGTCGGAGGACGTGCATATCCGGCTGAACTCCTATGGTGGCAGCTGCAACGCCGCCGTTCGTATGCACGACGATCTCGTGGCCTATCCGGGAAAGATCAGCATCACCATCAGCGGCACGGCGGCTTCAGCGGCGACGGTGCTGGCCATGGCGGCGGACACCCTGGAGATGACGCCGGGTTCTCTCTTCATGATCCATGATCCCATCGTAGGAGCCATCGGCAACGAGGCCGATCTCATGGAAGCCATCGGCCTGCTCCGGGCCTGCAAGGACAGCATCATCAACGTGTATGCGACGCGCACCCTCGCCGGGCGTGACCAGATCGCGCAAATGATGAAGGAAACCACATGGATGGACGCCGAGGCGGCTCTGGCCTACGGCTTCATCGACCGCATCGCCGCGCCCAGCGCCTTCGGCACTGTGATCAACTGCGCTGTTGCCCGGGAAGTCGCGGAGAAGAAGGTACAGCTGTGGGTGGACCGGCATAAGCAGCTAGTCAGTGATATCAGGAAGAAGGAGCAGACCGTCAATCCCGAGGAGGATAAGGCCGATGACCATGAAGCAGAGCGATTACCGCTGGGCGAAGCTGGGGGCCCGGCGACCGCCGAGGATGCGCCTGCCGCGCCTCCCGAGGAAACGCCCGACCCTGAACCTTCCGACGAGCCAGTGGAAACTGGCGAAGCTGAAGCGCCGGAAGACGCTCCCGGTGCGGATCATCCCAGTGGACACGATACCGGTACCCCCGTCAGTCAGCTGCGCAAACGGCTGGCTTTGATTATGCCCAGTGAGGCAAAACGATAACGATCAAGGAGGACACTGTTTTGAGTAAGATTCTTGAAATGCGCCAGAAGCGCGCCGAACTGTGGGATAAGGCGAAGGCCTTCCTGGACGAGCACCAGAACGAGAATGGCGTGATGAGCGCCGAGGACACCGAGGAGTACGAGCGCATGGAGCAGGATGTCGTGGACATGGGCCACGCCATCGAGCGCATGGAACGCGCCGAGCAGATGGACCGCGAGATGAACGACCCCGCCAACCCCGTGTTGGCCGGAAAGCTTGAGCGTCCTGCGCCTGTTGCTGACAACAAGCGGGGCACCGCTTCCGATGCCTACAAGAAGGCTTTCTGGAATTCCGTCCGTGGCCGGATGAACTACGATGTGCGCAACGCTCTGCAGGTCGGCGAGCTGACTGAGGGCGGCTATACTGTGCCCGATGAGTTTGAAAATCAGCTCATCGAGGCGCTGCAGGACGAGAACATCATGCGCGGTCTCGTCCACGTCATCAGCACCTCTTCCGGCGACCGCAAGATTCCTCTGGTGACCAACTACGGCACTGCGAGCTGGATCGAGGAGGAAGCGCAGATTTCCGAGAGCGATGTGGCGTTCAACCAGATCACCCTGGGCGCTCACAAGCTGGCGACGGCCATCCGCATCTCCCAGGAGCTGCTGAACGACTCTGCCTTCGACCTGGCCAGCTTCATCACCCACGAATTCCAGCGCCGCGCCGGTGCCGCGGAGGAGGAAGCGATCCTGGCAGGCGACGGCTCCCACAAGCCCATCGGCCTGCTGCACGACACCCTGGGTGCCCAGGTGGGTGTGACCGCCGCGTCTGCCACCGCCATCACCGCGGATGAGCTGATCGACCTGCAGCACAGCCTGAAGTCCGGTTATC
>CACWZI010000085.1 GCA_902765305.1 uncultured Eubacteriales bacterium | reverse complement strand
AAGAAATCCGTCAGGATTTCTACCTTCCCTAACACCTAAAACCTATAACCTAAAACCTAACTACTGATTTGTCGCAGCGCGACAAATCAGTAGTTGCCTTTCATATGAAACGACGCCGAACCGCTATGCAGTTCGGCGTCTGTCTTTCATCCCCTGCGTCCCATTCCGCCGCCTTGGCGTCCATTGGGATTGCCCCGTCCGGGTATATCGTTGGGACGGGACGCTGGGCGCGGCGCGGGTCTCGCGGGCTGCGGTGCCGGACGCGCTGCCGGCTGTGGCGCGGGCCTCGCCTGCGTAGGCGCCGGACGCGCTGCAGGCTGTGGCGCAGGCCTCGCCTGCGTAGGTGCCGGACGCGGTGCCGGATGCGGGGCAGGCCTCGCCGGCTGCGGCGCGGGCCTCGGGGGCTGTGACGCCGGCTTCGGGGGTGGCGGGACGGGCCTTTCTGCTGCCGGCCTCGGGGGCGGCGGCGCGCGGTGCACCGGGGGCCTCGGCGCCGCGCGAAGGGCGCTGTTCACCCGGAACACCGGCGGGCGGGCATCCGTCGTGCGGTAGGGGTAATCCGTGGGACGCATCATATCCCGGCTGATGCGGTTGCCCATGCCCATCAGGCCCAGCGCCGAGGCCACGCTGGCCAGCAGCCCGCCGGCCTGGTCCCACACGGAGGTGCTGGAGGACTCCCATTCCCGCCAGCCGCTGCCGTCGTAGACGGATACCTCGATGCCGTACTCGGCCAGGGCCTGGGCCAGGTAGCGCGCTTGGGCGTCATTCAGCCCACGGGCCACGGTGATGGGCGCGCTGTCCACGATCAGCAGTGCCTCTTCCTCGCTGTAACCGCAGATCCTCGCAAGCAGCGCCGCCGCAGTGGCGCGGTTGCTGGTGCCCACGGATACGAGCATCACCATGTTTCCAGGATTCGTCGAAGCCGCGGGCGCTTTTACCCGCGTGCCGCAGTTCGGGCAGAAATTGACGCCCGCCGCCAGCTGTATGCCGCAATTGGAACAGAACATTCATTTCACCTCTTTGGGATCGGTCGGTTCGTCAGTAACCCAGCTGCTGCAGATCCAGCTTGAACAGCACCCCGTTGATTGCATCCACGTCGGTATGGCCCGTCATGAGGCAGTATTCCACCGCAATGTCCGTCTTCCTGGCATGGCTCAGCGCAAAACCGGCCTTCCCCAGCAACGCCTTTGCCTCGTCGAGGGACAGCTCCAGGGCCAGAGCCAGGGCCAGGGCCGTCTGCCTGGCAGGCCGATAGCCCGCGTTGTTCCGGATCTTTCCGAACAGGCGGCGGTCCAGGTTCGCCCGGCGTGCGCACGCCTCGTCGGTCATGCCGCGCTCACCCAGCTTGCGCGTCACCATTTCGGCAAAGCTTTCGCCGGCGCGCGCCTGGGCCTCCGATGGGTCGTCCCCCTGCATGCCCGTGAGCCGCTCCACGTTCGCCTCGGAGAAGACCGTCTCGTTGCGGGCATTGTCCTCGCGGTGCGGGCGGCGGAACAGGCTGCCCGGCTGGGGCACGCCCCGGGGCGTGCCGTCCCGAAGGTACTGGCTTCGCCGGGCCTCACGGTCAAAATCGTGGCGCTCCTGAACGTAGACATCGTCGATGTAGGCGGTGATCTCCCCGTACAGGCTTCCGGTCAGCTCGATGGCATCCCGGGTGAAGGCAACCAGGTAGACCATCATGTCCGCATCCTCCAGAAAGCGGGTGATCTCCTCCACCGCCACCTGCAGCGCCTGTGCCTTCGGATAGCCGTAAGCTCCCGCTGAAATCAACGGGAAGGCCACCGAATCGCAGCCGTTCTGCCGGGCAAGGGCCAGCGCGTTTCGATAGCAGGCCGCCAGAAGCGCCGGCTCATCCGCGTTGCCGCCCTGCCAAATGGGACCGACGGTGTGTATGACGTATTTACACGGCAGCCTGTAGCCCCGGGTCAGCTTGGCTTCGCCGGTTTCGCACCCACCCAGGGCGCGGCATTCCTCCAGCAGCTCCGGCCCCGCGGCGCGATGAATCGCCCCGTCCACGCCGCCGCCACCCAGCAGGCTGTTGTTCGCGGCGTTGACGATGGCGTCCACCCGCATCCTGGTGATATCGTTTTTTACAATCTCAAACGGCATAAGAATCCTCCTGTGTGCAATTCGGTCAGTGCGCGACTTCTGCCAGTATTTTACCACATACCCGCGCCCTTTGCCAAGTGCCAACGCATAATTTGTGCAAAATGGCGCGGCCATCATTGGCCGCGCCATGCCGGTTCCGATTATTTCACGTTGAGTTTGATGGAGGCATAGACCCCGTTCTCGGCCATCACGCCGACGTAGCAGGTGCCCTTCTTCAGGCCGTAGACCTTGCCGTTGGTGTCGATGTAGGCGACGGAGGTATCGGTGGACATCCACTTCATCTGGGTCGTCGCGTTGGAGGGCTCTATCCTGACGATCTTCATTTGCGCCGTCTTGCCCACCTTCAGGCTCTGGGTGCCGGACACGTTCAGATAGATCTTCTTTACCTCAACCGAGCCCGTCTGGCCGGAATCACCGCCTGAGGAGCCGCCTTCAGAGTCATCCTCGCCGCCGCCCCACGATCCGCCGCCGGAGGCGGACTTGACGACCTTGACCTTCAGCGTGGCCTTCTTGCCGTTGCTGCACTTGACGGTAACGGTGGTCGTGCCGGCCTTCTTCGCGGTGACCTGGCCGTATTTATTGACGGTGGCGTACTTGCTCTTGGAGGAGGACACCTTCTTGATCTTCCAGCCCCTGGCGGTGGCGAAGGTGGGGATCAGCTGGAGCTTCGTGCCGACCTTCAGTGTCACCGTGCCGTTGCTGCCGGTCCTGGTGAGCTCCTTGCTGTAATCCGCGTCAGCGACCTTCACCGTACAGCCGGCCCGCTTGCCGCCGTCGTCGGTGGTGACGGTGATCGTGGCCGTCCCCGCCCCCCTGGCGGTGACGACACCGCCTGTGACGGTGGCGACGGAGGTGTCGCTGGAGGACCAGCTGACGCCCTGGTTGCTGGCGTCGGTCGGAGCCACGACCGCATTCAGCGTGGCCGTGCCGCCCTTCGCCAGGATCAGCGTGGTCTGGTCCAGCGTCACGCCGGTGACCGCGATGCTCTCCCCGGGTGCGGCCACGGCTTCGGTCAGGGGCATCCAGCCGGTAAGGCCGGTACTGGATGTGCCGTTTACCCAGGTGTAGCCGCTGTATTTCTTCAAAGTTTTGCTGGTGGCGGCGAAGCTGGCCGGATACTTCAGCACACCCTTCAGTTTGCCGTTCTCCGGCAGCGAATACAGGCCGACGCCCTTCGTCGCCGTGGCGCGCACGCGATAGGTCTCGCTGACCTTGGAAACGCCGTAGCCGTCCACCGACTGGGCGGAATTCAGCGCAGGGGCATTGGGCCACTTGATGTACTTGACGAACACCCATTTCGGCCCCCAGGAGTTGCAGAAGCCCTCCCAGGTGTAGTAGCGGGTGTGCACGCTGCCCTGGTCGTCCATGGTCACCAGGCCGTCCTCGCGGATCTCGGCGATGATCAGGCTGTGCTTCTGGTGCTTGCTGCAGCCGTCGGTGTTGAAGCCGGAGCAGCTGGACGGGCAGGACTGCACGCGCAGCGTCGCACCGGGAATCGAATGGGTGATGAAATACTTCAAGTTTTCCGGCGTCAGCCTGCGCTCGTCGTCGGTCAGGTTGCGCAGCAGGTTGTGGCCCCTGGCCGCCGTACCCTCGAAGGTGGAATCGAAGTTACAGCCCCAGACCTTTTTATAGATCGCCTGGGCCCATTTCCAGCAGTTGTGGGCGCCCTTCGTGCCCTCGTCACCGGCCCGGATGGTAACGCCGTTCAGTGTGAAGGCGGTACTGTTGCTCATCTCGGTGTAGTTCCTGGCATTGGGGGCCGGCCACTCTCCGTCGTCCTCCGCCGCTTCCTCAGAGGCTTCGATTTCCCCGGAAATCTCCTCCTGCTCCAGGTCCGGAAGGTCCAGGGACAGGCTGTCCTCACCGAGGTCGAGGCTGCCCAGGTCCAGGTCAATCTCCGGGGCGATTTCATCCTCCCCGGCGTTTGCGTCCACGATATCCAATCCGATATCCTCCGACAGGGCTGTCGGCATCGCGGCCGTCAGCATGCAGAGGGCCAATAACAGCGCAAGCCATTTGGTCAATCGCATGATTCTATCCTCCTGTTTACAACTTATCGCTTTTAGTATTTCTATAGTATTGTACAACTATGTCATAAATTTGTCAAGAGTAATATTTTTAGGCGTATTTTTGTCTGTTTTATTTCTATATTATAATACAAATCAGGCGTTTCGTTGCGAAACGCCTGATTTGAATCATCCTCAGAATTTCTCCCCGCTCACCAGCGGGTTCCACCTCTGGCTGCGGTAGTGCAGCGCAAACAGTATGCACAGCAGTATGTTGTGGGCGATCATCGCACCCCAGGCGGCGGTCAGGCCCAGGCCAAACCCGCGCACCAGTATGGCCGTGCCCAGCACGCGCACCCCCCACATGCCCACAATGTTGCAATAGAAGGCGTACATCGTATCCCCCACGCCCATGAAGATGCCCTCCAGCACCACGGCAATGCCGTACAGCGGCTCGGTGACGGCCACCATGCGCAGCACCTTCGTCCCCAGGGCAATCACTTCCGCGTCCGGGGTAAACAGCGCCATCATCCTGGGAGCGAGCACGAACAGCACCGCGCCGGACACGGCCATCAGCGACGGCTCCAGGATCAGCAGCGTGCGGGTGATGGAGCGCATGTATTCCCGGTCCTTCATGCCGCTGGCATTGCCGACCAGCGTGGCGGCGGCGGTCTGTATGCCGTAGGCGGGAATGTAGAACGCGGATTCGGCGGTGTTGGCAATGGCGTGGGCCGCGGTGGACACCGTGCCCAGTGAGTTGATCAGCGACGCGAAGGCCACATAGCCGAAGGACGTGCCAAAGCGCTGCAGCGCCGCCGGCATGGCCACCCTCATGCAGGGCTTGAGTATATCCGGGTCTGGCCTGAGGCTCTTGCCCCTTGGAGAGATGTGGGGATGCCGCCACAGCGCCGCAGTCATGGCCATCCCGCCCACGGCGAAGCCCGCGGCGGTGCCGATGGCCGCGCCGGTGACCCCCAGCCCCGCCCCGGGGATCCGCAGGGTCGCGCCGAGGAGGCGCAGCTCCCTCGTCTGGTAGATCAGCAGGAAGTTCAACACCACGTTGACCAGGTTCATCAGCATATTGACCTTCATCGGCGTGCGGGTGTCCCCCGATGCGCGAAGCACCGTTCCGAAGATCACCATGGCGGCGCGCAGCAGCATCGGCGTATAGATAATGAAGAAATACTTCGACGCGGCGGGACGGATGTCCGGATCGGCGTTCATCCAGCCCGGGATGAAGCGCGCCAGCGACAGCGCAGCCACCGTGAACAGCAGCCCCGAGACGATGGCCGCCAGCACCGACTGGGCCACGGCCCGCCGGGCGTTCTCATACCGCTCGGCCCCGTATTCCCGGGCGATGAAGGCCAGAAAGCCCACGCCCAGCGCCGATAGCGTGCTGCCCACCATCCAGTTGATGGTGCTGGTGGCCCCCACCGCCGCCGTCGCCGCCGCGCCAAGGCGGCCCACCATGGCCGAATCCACGTACTGGGCGGCCACCTGGAGCATCTGCTCCAGCATCGTGGGCCAGGCCAGCCCCAGCACGATCCACAGCGTATTCCGCTTTTGCCTCTGTGACATCTGCAAGTGTAACACGACCTCCCGAATCCGGTTTACATTATACCGCATTCCCTGTTTCCTTCGCCAGCCCCGGCCTGTTGAAATAAGGTAAACGCGCGTTCCCGTCCCTTTTCCGCATTTCATGCTTGACATTGGGCAATAATTGTCTTAATATGGACACAGCGGCGTTTACCGCGCCAAACCATATCATCTATAAGGAGAGTGCATTCCCATGGCCAATCGCATCGTTTTGAACACCATTTCCTATCACGGCAGCGGCGCCATCGAAAACATCGTGCCCGAGCTGACCGCCCGCGGCTACAAGAAGGCCTTCGTATGCTCCGACCCCGACCTGATCAAGTTTGGCGTCACCAAGAAGGTCACCGACCTGCTGGACAAGGCCGGCTTCGCCTATGACATCTACAGCGACATCAAGCCCAATCCCACCATTGAGAACGTGCAAAGCGGCGTGGCGGCCTTCAAGAAGAGCGGCGCGGACAGCATCATCGCCATCGGCGGCGGCTCCTCCATGGACACCGCGAAGGCCATCGGCGTCATCATCAACAACCCCGAGTTCGAGGACGTGCGCTCGCTGGAGGGCGTGGCCCCCACCAAGAAGCACGCCGTGTTCACCATCGCCGTGCCCACCACCGCCGGCACCGCCGCGGAGGTCACCATCAACTACGTCATCACCGACGTCGAAAAGAAGCGCAAGTTCGTCTGCGTGGACACCAACGACATCCCCGAGATCGCCGTGGTCGACCCCGACATGATGTCCAGCATGCCCAAGGGTCTGACCGCCGCCACCGGCATGGACGCCCTGACCCACGCCATCGAGGGCTACATCACCAAGGGCTATTGCGCCATCTCCGACATGTTCCACCTGGAGGCCATCCGCCTGATCGCCGCCAACTTGCGCGGCGCGGTGCAGAACACCCCCGAGGGCCGCGAGGGCATGGCCCTGGGCCAGTACATCGCGGGCATGGGCTTCTCCAACGTCGGCCTGGGCATCGTGCATTCCATGGCTCACGGTCTTTCCGCCCTGTATGACACCCCCCACGGCGTGGCCTGCGCCATCATACTGCCCTTCGGCCTGGAGTACAACGCCCCCGTGGCCGGCAAGCGCTATCGCGCCATCGGCAAGGCCATGTGCGTGCCGGGCATCGACATGATGGACGACGACGAGGCCGCCAAGGCCACCATCGCCGCCGTCAAGCAGCTTTCCAAGGACGTGGGCATCCCCGCCGACCTGAAGGGCATCCTGAAGGAGGAGGACGTGCAGTTCCTGTCCGAATCCGCCTTCGCCGACGCCTGCCGCCCCGGCAACCCCCGCGACACCAGCGTCGAGGAGATTGCCGCCCTGTATCGCAGCATGATGTAAACAATATTACGGCTTGCGCACCCCCGCGCTTTTCAGTGCGGGGGCATTTCTTTCAAGATTTTGCCAATATAAAACCTTTTCGGGAAAATATTGAGTATAATTTTCGGAGTTTTCGCAACTTTTGACCATATAATTCCTTCTTCAGTTCTTTACAAACACGTCAATATGTGCTATAATGCAGTTGATTCGGGCGATTGCCATTGAGCGGGGAAGGCCCTGGGGGCCGACCGGGTTCAGCGGCAATGCATCGGAACATTTTAGAAGGAGGAAATCCCCATGAAGAAACTGTTAGCCGTCCTGCTGACCGCCCTGATGCTGCTCAGCCTGGTCTCTGCCTTCGCCGAGGAGCAGATCACCCTGCAGCTGTGGTCCATCGCCACCGAGAGCGACTCCAGCCATCAGGCCTATGTCGACGCCATCGCCGCCTTCGAGGCCGACCATCCCAACATCAAGATCGAGCACAACGCCACCGAGAACGAGGCCTACAAGACCAAGATCAAGGCCGCGATGAGCTCCGGCGAAGACCTGCCCGACCTGTTCTTCACCTGGGGCATGGGCTTCCTGGGCGAGTTCGTGAACGCCGGCCGCGTGGTTTGCCTGGACGAGTACTATCCCACCTACGCCGAGGAGCTGCCCCAGGCCATGACCACCAACGTGACCTATGACGGCAAGATGTACGGCGTGCCCTACACCATGTCCCTGGTCACCCTGTACGCCAACATGGACATCCTGGCCAGCGTTGGCTTCGACCACATCCCCGCCACCTACGAAGAGATGATGGATTGCTGCGACAAGCTGGTCGCCGCCGGCCAGATCCCCTTCGGCGTGTCCGGCAAGGAGCTGTGGTGCCTGTCCGAGTATGTCGAGCCCCTGGTCATCAAGTCCGTGGGTGGCGAGAACCTGAAGGCCATGTACAACGGCGAGAAGTCCTGGAACGATGAGGGCGTCGTCGCCGCCATCGCCGCCTTCCAGGATATGAAGAACAAGGGCTACTTCGATCCCAGCGCCGACGCCCTGGGCAACGACGAAGTGAAGAACAACTTCATCGCCGGCAAGTACGCCTTCTATCAGAACGGCTCCTGGAACAACGCCGACATCGGCTCCAAGGCCGAGTTCGCCGTCCAGGCCGGCACCTTCCCGGTGCTGAACCCCGACGTCACCCTGTATCAGATGATCGGCGGCCCCAACAACACCCTGGCCGTGACCGAGACCTCTGAGCACAAGGAAGAAGCCATCGAGGCTGCCTACTACCTGGCCAAGTTCTTCTCCGACGCCGACTACAAGTCCGGCGCGAACCTGCCCTGCTGGGCGGCCGACCCGAACGCCGAGGTTTCCGACTTGGTGAAGTCCGCTGCCGACATGGCCGCGAAGGCTGAGAGCATGGTGCTGTTCGGCGACAACTTCCTGTCCGCTGACGCTGCCAACACCTATCTGGACTACATCGGCCTGGCCTGGGCGGGCGACATCACCCCCGAGGAGTACGCCGCCGGTCTGGACTCCGACCTGCACTGATCTCACAAGGCACAGTTCCGGATTGACATAATCCAGAGCTGACGGGAAGACGGTCCCTCCAGGGATACCCGCGAGGGGCCGTCTTCCTCTTGATGTTTACAAAGAAGGAGCGCAGACCATGAGAAGACCATTTAGCTACAAGCTGAATATTTTCCTGTTTCTGTTGCCCGCGCTGATACTGTTTATCGGGGTATTGATCGCGCCGATCATCATGTCGGGCTACTACAGCCTGACGGAGTGGAACGGCCTGACGACCCCGGAGTTCATCGGTCTGGCCAATTACAGGGAATTGTTCACCAGCAAGTCCATCAACATCATGCGCGCCCTAAAAAACGCCATGTTGCTGGCCCTGCTGTCCACCTGCATACAGCTGCCCTTCGCGCTGTGGCTGGCCCTGAAGCTGAGCAAAAAGCCCCGCGGCGAGCGCGTGTTCCTGTCCGTCTACTTCATGCCGGTGCTGATCTCCACGGTGGTCATCGGCCAGCTGTGGATCAAGATCTACAACCCGGATTACGGCGTGCTGAACCTGCTGCTGCGCAGCCTTGGCCTTGAAAGCTGGACCAGAGTCTGGCTGGGCGACAAGAATACGGCGCTGTGGGCCGCCTTCGTGCCGATCCTGTGGCAGTACGTGGGCTACCACATGCTGCTGATGTACGCCGGCATCAAGGGCGTGCCGCCGGAGCTGAACGAGGCCGCCATGATCGACGGCTGCACCGAGGGCCAGGTCAACTGGTACATCATCATCCCCTACATTCGGCCGATCCTGCGCGTCAGCGTGATCTTCGCGGTCACCGGCTCGCTGAAATCCTTCGACCTGATCTACGTCTTGACCAATGGCGGACCGAACCACGCCACAGAAGTGCCCAGCACGCTGATGATCAACCTGCTGTTCCTGCGCAACCGCTACGGCATGGGCAGCACCATCGCTGTGATGCTGATCGTACTGTGCTTCCTGTTCGCCATCATCATCAACGCCATTTTCAAGGAGGATAAGGGAAGATGAATACTGCTGCAAAATCTAATTATCCTCCAACCTACGATAACGGCAAGCCGAGAAAAACCGTGGGCCAGATCGTGTCCTACATCGTACTGGTGCTGTGGGCCTTCATCAGCGTATTCCCGGTGTACTGGATGCTGACCTTCTCACTGAAGACCAACGAGGAAATCTTCGGTGAAAACGTCATCGGCCTGCCCAAGTACTGGGTGTGGGAAAACTACACCCGGGCCATGAACACCGGCAACATGCCCCTGTACTTCCTGAACAGCGTCATCGTGGCGGTTTCCACCATCATCATCACGCTGCTGGCTTCGGTCATGGCCACCTACGCCATCACCCGCCTGGACTGGAAGGGCCGCAAGAGCATGAACAAGTTCTTCATGCTGGGCCTTACGATCCCGATCCACGCCTCCATCGTGCCGCTGTACACGACGCTGGCCAAGCTGAAGATGCTGAACAGCTACTTCGCGCTGATCCTCCCCTACTCGGCCTTCTCGCTGGCCATGGGCATACTGATCTCCATCGGCTTCATGGGCGATATTCCCTATGACCTGGACGAGGCCTGCTTCCTGGACGGCTGCGGCGTGTGGGGCACCTTCCTGCGCGTGATCGCGCCGCTGATGATGCCGGCCGTGGCGACGGTGGGCATCTACACGTTCCTGCAATGCTGGAACGAGCTGATGTTCGCCAACGTATTCATCAGCAAGGACAGCCTGAAGACCCTGCCCGTCGGCGTGCAGGCCCTCTCCGGCCAGTACACCACCGACTGGGGCCCCATCGGCGCGGCGCTGTCCATCGCCACCATCCCGACCCTGCTGGTCTACGTGTTCCTGTCCAAGCAAATCCAGGACAGCTTCATCGCCGGCGCGGTGAAGGGGTAAATCGGCACACAAAAAGCTGCCTGTTATGGGCAGCTTTTTTGTTGTACATTATGCTGTTTGAATGGGCAAATACGGATTTGTCGCGCTGCGACAAATCCGTATTTAGGTTTTAGGTTATAGGTTTTAGGTGTTAGGGAAGGTAGAAATCCTGACGGATTTCTTTTATTCAAACTGCCGTTTCCTTTGAATCAAACAAATCCCGAAGGGATTTGCACCACCCCTAAAACCTAAAACCTAAAACCTAAAACCTGAATACTGATTTATCGAGCACAGCTCGATAAATCAGTATTTATCATCCCAACGTCCATACCTCAATACAAGTCACCCGATCTCCACCGTCGTCAGCGTCCCGGCGGGCAGCTTGACGTCCTGCACGATCTTCCCGGACATACGCAAATTGACCGAGATGTTCTCCCCCGACCGGTTCAGCAGCACGACGCCGATCGTGCCATCCGCGTTCCGGCAGGCCGCGGCCTCGACTTCCCGGCCGTACACCGACTTCCCGATGCGCACCGCTCCCGGCCGGAAGGTGCGGGCGATGGCCTTCAGGAAGGCATAGCTGGCGGTCTCGGTCAGCCTGCCGTCGTCCTCCAACACCAGCGGCGCGGCGAAGCCGCCGGGTACCCGGCGCGGGCCGCCCATGCGATCCACGACCATGTTCCAGTCGATCCAGCGCTGCATGCCGCTGTTCAGATCGCCGATGATGTCGTGGGCATAGGCCACGGCGTCGTCGTAATCGCACTGCTGCGGCGTCTTGTCGGCATCGATCTTGTTCAGCACGCCGTCCTCGGTGGCGCTCATGGAATCCGGCCTGCCCGGCATGTGCAGCGGGCAGCTCTCCGAGTGCATCAGGATACGGTCGGGATAGCGCCTGTGCAGCAGCTCGATGGCCTCGAAGTGATCGCCGGAATACCAGTGCCAGGCGAAGCCGTCCACCTTCGCCGCCGCCTCGGGGTCAGCCATGAAGGCGTCGATGTGTTCCACGGCCCGCTCCTTGTTGTGGTCCCAAATGAAAACCTCGATCTTCCCGGCCAGGCCAGCCCGCTCCAGCTCGGGGTACAGGTGTTCCTTCAGGAAGGTCCGCTCCTGCTCGCCGGACCAGAGACAGCTGTCCCATGCCGTGGCGGCGGAAGCCTCGTTCTGGATCGACAGCATGCCCACCGGGATACCCTCGGCCAGATAGGCCTGTATGAATTTCACCAGATACTTCGCCCAGGGGCCGTAGTATTCCGGCTTCAGCCTGCCGCCAAAGCTGCGGCCCGGCTTCGTGGTGTCGATCTCGAACTGTCCCCCGCCGTACACCGCCGCGTCGTTCTGGGCAAACTCCGGGGGCGTCTTCCACTGCCAGGGCGGCGACCAGGGCGACAGCAGCACGCGGAGTTTGCCACCCGCCATCGCGATGGCCTCCTTCACCACCGGCAGCGTACACTGCCGGTCCCGGTCGATGTTGAAGGTCTCCAATTCCGGGTCGGCCAGCGGATCGGCCACGGACTGGTATTCAGACAGCGCGTAGTCGCAGGAATCGATGTGCATGCGTATGAACCGGGCGTCCATCCCCTCCGGGCCGAACCAACGGGCGAGCGCCGCCCTGCGATCCTCGGGACTCATCCGGGAAAGCAGCCAACAGGCCGATTCCGTCATGGCGCACCCCCAGCCCTCCACCGTCTGGAAGGTGTGATTCGGATACAGGCCCACCACATCGGCCTCCACCGCCTTGGGCAGCGTCGCTTCGTCGGTCCAGGACAGGCGCTCCACCGCCTCGCAGGTGACGCCGGTGGACAGGTCGAAGGCAACGGTATGCTTTACTGTGGACATGACGATATTCCTTTCTGTTACAGCGGGATCTCCACGATCTCGGCCATCTTGGTCAGGCACTGCTCGATCTGCTGGGTGATCTCAGTAGCCAACCGGGACGTGATCTCGGCGTTCTTCTCGTTCTCCAGGCTGCTGTAGAAGCTGTTCTTGACCTCCTCGGTCATGCGCTCGATCCGGGCCTCGAAGTGGCTGCGGGGCACCAGCTTTCGCATCGGCGCGGGGATGTCCAGGTTCATCAGCAGCTTCTGCATCCGGTCCTTGCCCAGGAACAGTATCAGCAGCGATACGATCGCCCCGACCAGTATGCCGGAAATGCCGCTGGAGATGATCGCCAATCCGCTGCCGCCGCACACCAGCCCCACGATGATCGATATGATGGTGTTGATCAGCCAGGTGAAGCCCTCCACGGCGAACACGTCCCGGGCGTCGATGCGGATGTCGATGTCGGACAGCGAGAAGTAGGAATTCAGGCTCATCGCCTTGTAGGGCACGTTGTGGCGCACGCAGATGGGCATGGTCTTCTCCTCCACGTCGTAGGCCACGGGCTTCAGCCATTCGGCGATGGGCTTCACCAGCAGCGCCTGGGCCGCGTCGGTGTGCAGCCAGGTCTCGATCTCCTTCTGGACGATCCCGTCGATGTCCGACAGCTTCTCGATCTCGTCGTTGCGCCAGCGGTCGAACACCGGCAGCGCCACCTGGCGCAGGATCGGCTCCACCATCGCGTCGACGATACGGTGGTAAAGGTCGTCGATGTGCCGGTCCACGATCTGCTCCACGGCGCTGGAATCCACCAGCTCGGCCACCTCCTGGCGGAACTGGCGCAGCTCCTCGTCGATGCGCCCGCTCCAGGCCAGGCCCCGGGACACCGAGAACTCCGGCTCGGCCCCGGTGATGACCACGGCATCCGGGAAGGCCGCAGCGCACCACTGGCGTATGGCGGGCAGCTTCGATACGCCGCCCGTCAGGAACAGCAGCTCCGGCTTGTGCTCGCCCAGCTTGTCCTTCAGCTGTGAAAGGCTCTGGGTAAAGGCCTCCCGGAAGGACTTCCCGTTCAGCTGCTTCGCCCCGCGATTGAGTACCCGGTCGGCGATATCGGCGTTCAGCCGAAGCGTCAGCCGGGGATTGCCGCCCGTAAGGATGCGCACGGTCTTGCGGCAGTCGTTTTCCCGCCAGTAGGCCTCGTCGGAGAAGTACTGCTCCTTCAGCCTGCGGGCCGCGAATTCGCAATAGCTGCGCCAAGGGGCGCTGCCCTCCAGCGCCCTGCGCACTGCCTCCGGGTTCTCGCTGAGGCGCACCGACTCCTCCAGTACCAGTTCGTCCATGATGCCGCCGCCCAGGCGCACCTCGCCCGCAGTCTGCAGCTCCACCTCGTGCCCGCCCATGATGAAGGCGAAGTCGGTGGTGGAGGAGCCGATGTCCACCACCAGCACCGGCCTGGACATGATGTCGTAGCCCACCTGGAAATGCTTGGACTGGCAGGCGCTGATCAGCGCGGCCCGGGATTCCGACACGATGCGGGCAGGCGGGTAACCCACCGACTCGAAGATGCTGCGATAGCGCTCCCGCGCCGCCATGTCCCAGCCCGCGGGACAGCCGATGTAGAAGCAGCAGTCCTCGCCCTGCACCAGGTTCCCGTCGCCATACAGCTCGGCCAGCACCCCCGAGGCGAAGCGGCGCACGTCCTTCTCGCTCTGGGGGTCGGTCAGGAAATTGCTCTTGAAGCGCAGGCTGCGGTGCGTGGCGTTGGTGTCATAGCAGGCGCTCTCGCCAATCACCAGCTCGCCGCTGGACAGCTGGGCGTAGGCGGTGACGAAGCTCTTCGCCTCCCGCACCGCCAACACCTCAGGCATGCCGACGTCCTTCTTGCCCAGCCGGGAGACGGCGCTCTCGGCGTCGCCCAGGTCAAAGCCATAGTATCTGTTCATAGCGCGTATATCCTTTTGGACTTTGGTCTATTCCATCTATACTGAAGTCTGTTTTGATGCCAGGCCCTTTTTGATCAGCTTGCCTTCGCTGGCCAGCGCCGGGCGCATCGTGCCCGCACGCGGGGCCGGAAGGAATTCAAACCAGCTCTCCCTGCCCGGCGTGTAGTCCACCACGTCTACCCCTGCGCTGTGCAGATAGAAGCGTATCGACGCCGCCGATTCCCTCGCGCCGTCGTCGCCGTTGGCGTAAGCCGTCTCCAGCAGCTCGGAAAACAGATCCAGGGCCCTGGGGTCCACCTTTCCACCGACCGCGGTCTGGGATGCCCGCTGTTTCGCCACGGCGTTTGCCTCGCGGACGCGCTCCAGCTGGCCGTCGGCCTGGAGCATGGCCCCGCGCAGGCAATGCCACGCCTTCCCGCCGTCCACCAGGAACTCCGTGCGCACGTCCTCGGTCCCCTCAGGCGCCATCTTCTTGGCCCTGGACCGCGCCGCCTGGACGCCCGCAAAGAACAGCGCCGCCGAACCGAGCACCGCAGGCAGCATGGCCTTGATGAAGGCCAGCGCCCCGCTGAAGCGCCCGCTGATCAGCATCCCCAGCACCGCTGCGATCACCAGCACCAGGCCGCCCACCAGCAGCGCCACCGACATCGGGCCGAAGCTCAGGCCGCTCTTGGGCCCCTGGGCCTGCCGGTTCCAGGTGCGGGCCTCCCCCACCGTGTCCATCACGGGCAGGGTGTTCCTCATGGCCTGGAGGATATGCTGGGCACTGGTTGCCATCGCCTCGTCGCCGCAGGCCTCGGCATAGCGGTACATCACCCGGTCGACGGCTTTCCCCAGCGTCGCCTGGGCCGCGGTGATCGACGGGTCCCTGGCCAGGCTGGCCAGCACCATCTCCTTGTCCTCGTCCAACAGCGCCACGAGGCTGAGCTTTTCCATTTTCATTCCTCCCAAGCAGGATTGATTGCATACAACTCTGTGGTTTATTATACACAAACGCGCCGGTTTGCGCAAGGGGTGGGTCCTGCGCATAACAATTGTGGCGGCGCAGGCGCCGCCACGTTCCCCTCGGGGCAATGTCTCAAATTATGAAGCGTTACAGAAATAGCGTTCACAACGCGCGTCAGCCCTCTGTAGCGGCGACTATCAGTCGCCATGCCTTCTTCTGTGGCGGCAGATTGCCGCCGCTACTATGAATGTCGCCGCTGCGGTTGTTCGGTCGGCTATACCGTCAGGCTCTCCCCCGGCCGCAGGATGTGCAAAGGCAGCTTTCCATCCAGCGCCTGCCGAATATCCGAAATGTCCACGGGGCTGGTGCCGGGCGGGAAGGCGTCGTCGAAGTGGTCCAGCAGCACGCTTCCGGGCTTCAGGCGGTCGATGACCTTCATCGCCGGGGTCAGCAGGTCGCAGGCTCCCTGGTAGGGCAGCACCAGCAGGTCCATGCCGGTGGGATAATCGGTATCGTCGTCCAGGCCAAGGCTGCCCAGCACGTACAGGCTGCACCCGTCGCCCTCGATCAGAAAGCCCACGGTCTCGCCGTTCTCCGGGTAATTCCGCAGGCCCATCAGCACCGTCGCCACGTTCCCGGCATATTGCAGCATCCGGGGACTGAGAAGCGTTCGCTTCAGCAGCGCCCTGTCGATCACCACGTGCCGGGACTGGAACACCCGCACGGTCATACCCTGTACTTCCAGGGCATCCCCCGCCTTGAAGGGGATCACGCGCTCTGCCGGCACGTCCAGCGCCATGAGCGTCTGCCGGGGCGTTTGGGTGCAGTGCACCACCGCGCGGCCCGAGCGCAGTATGCGCGGCAGGCTCATGATGTGGTCGAAGTGGCCGTGGGTGACCAGTATATCCCCATAGCCCGCGTAGGCGTCCGGCGCCACGCGGGTCGGGCTGCCCTTCAGCGGAAAGAACGGATCGATCAGCAGCCGCCCCGCAGTCGTCTCCACGGCCAGCGAAGCCGTGCCAAACCAGGTTACCCGCATCGCGCTCACTCCTGTCCTTTCCCGTCGTCGGGCCTGTCGATGCCGCGGGTGTGTTTGACTTCCTTCCACACGGGTGCCGGCGTCAGGCAGGTAAAGATGTTGATGGGCATCCAGGACATCAGGAAGATGGGAAAGCCGAAGATGCCTGGCAGGGCCTTCCGGTTCAGCTTGCCCATGAACTTGTACATCAGCGCGCCGCCGCCGCAGACGATCAGGTAGTACACCGCGCCCAGCAGCACCAGCGCCAGTATCCGCCAGGGATGGGAGATGAAGAAGGGCAGCATCCCCAGCGCGGTGCCGATGGCGGGTATGATGCCGATGATGCCCATCAGGTTGCTCAAAAACAGCACCGCCATGTCAAATCCAGCCAGGGTGCCCTTGCCGATCAGCCGGGGCACGTAGCGCCGCATGCACTGCAGCGACCCCGCCGTCCAGCGCCGCCGCTGCACACATGAGGTCCAGAAGCTGGTGGTCTGCTCGTCGTAGATGCGGGCGTCGGGCATCCAGCCCACCCTGTAGCCGTTCAGCGCGCAAAGGGCCGTAAACTCCAGGTCCTCGGTCAGCGAATGGGTATCCCAGCCGATGGCGCGTATGGCCTCGTCGGAAACCATGAAGCCGGTGCCGTTCAGGTGGCAGTTGATGCCCAGCCGATAGCGGCTCTCGTTGTAGCAGAGGCTCATGAACCAGAAGAAGGCCGAAAAGCTGCCGGAGACCCAGTTGTCGTAGGGGTTCTTGCTGTCGCGAAAGCCCTGGGCCACGTGGAAGCCGTCCAGCAGCGCGTCGTTCACGGCCTGGAAAAAGCCCTGCGCCACCAGGTTGTCGGCGTCGAACACGCAATAGGCGTCGTAACCTCCGGATTCGGTCAGTTGGGCAAAGGCCTGGCGCAGCACGTCGCCCTTGGTGCGGATCGTTCCCGTTACGTTCAGTATCTTCGCCCCCGCCGCCCGGGCCACGCCCTCGGTGTCGTCACTGCAGTTGTTGGGAACGACGTAGACGTCGAACAGCTCCCTTGGATAATCCTGCAACAGCAGCGATTCCACCAGCTTGCCGATCACCATCGCCTCGTTACGGGCGGGAATGATGGCGGCAACGCGCTTCTGCGGGGGCCTTTTCTCCTGCTCCCGGCGCTTGCGAAACAACACGCCGCCCAGGCTGGTGAAGGCAAAATAGACCGTAATGAGCGTGCAGATCACGCTGCAGATACTGACGACAATCGGCATTCTGTCGGTCTCCTTAATAATATACGTTACAACATCCAATAGTATAGCCGATTTTTGCCACACTCGTCAAGCAAAGCCGCCATAAAACCAGTAAATTATGCACCGTAACCCGGTAAATTATCGTAAATTGTCGAATCACCGGCCAAATGCCCCGGAGCGCCGGACGGATATTTCCCAAACTTAACCTGATATTCTTGCATCCTGTGACGGGATTGTGTTATAATCTTTCGGAAAACGCACTTCTGCCGATTCGTCCGGCGGTTGACCGTAGGGCATGGACGCCGTTCACGCTCATGGTGCCGGAGGGAGTTGAAGCAGGAGGTGGAAAAAACAAGGAGGTAATCCCACTATGGCAGTCATTTCCATGAAGCAGCTGCTGGAGGCCGGCGTTCACTTCGGCCATCAGACCCGCCGCTGGAACCCGAAGATGGCCCAGTACATCTTCACCGAGCGCAACGGCATCTACATCATCGACCTGCAGAAGACCGTTCGCAAGATCGACGAGGCCTACATGTTCGTTCGCGACCTGGCCCTGGAGGGCAAGTCCCTGCTGTTCGTCGGCACCAAGAAGCAGGCCCAGGAGAGCATCGAGGCCGAGGCCAAGCGCTGCGGCATGTTCTATGTGAACAACCGCTGGCTGGGCGGCACCCTGACCAACTTCCGCACGATGCAGACCCGCATCAAGCGGCTGAACGACATCGACGCGATGGAGAAGAACGGCCAGTTCGACGCCCTGCCCAAGAAGGAAGTCATCAAGCTGTGCGCCGAGCGCGAAAAGCTGCTGAAGAACCTGGGCGGCATCCGCGAGATGAAGAAGCTCCCCGGCGCGCTG
>CACWZI010000084.1:11859-31661 GCA_902765305.1 uncultured Eubacteriales bacterium | reverse complement strand
AAATCCGTCAGGATTTCTACCTTCCCTAACACCTAAAACCTATAACCTAAAACCTAACTACTGATTTGTCGCAGCGCGACAAATCAGTAGTTACCTGACTGCCCGGCTGCCTTTCCTCGCCTTCCCCATGCCTTGGGCAGCAGCGCCGCGCCCAGCAGGATCAGGATCACGCCCCAGCGCAGCAGCGCGCCCCAGAATTCCACAACGCGAAGCTCCCGGGTGGCGACGCGCACCAGGCCTGCCGAAGCGGAGACCAGGTTCCAGAAGACCTTGGAGATGGAGGACCATTCCACGAAATTCTCGGGCACCCACTCCGTGAAGGTGTACACCGGCTGCACCGAGAAGGACAGCAGCAGCCAGGTCAGCCCGATCAGGGCGCCGTAGCAGGCCAGCGTCAGCCCCACGATGCCCAGGAGCCTGGGGATGAGCTCCTTGAAGTAATGGTGCTTCAACGCCTCCCTGTAGCCCGCAAACCAGCCCATGACCCGATCCGTCACGCGGATGAACAGGCCAAAAAGCGCATAGAGGCCCACGACCAGCAAAAGCAGCCTCGGCAACATCGTGCGGCGCATGACCTCCTTGTTCAGGTCGATCAGATAGCCGTCCGCAGTCCACTGCTTCACCCCGGCCTGAAAGGTATTGGCCCAGCCCGCGCCGCTCTTGGGCCTTGCGGAGAGCGTCAGCGTCTCAAGGGCGATGCCGTTCGAAACCGCGGCCTTCAGCGGAATATAGACGTCGTAGCTCACGGTGTCGCCCACGCCGCGGCCGCCGAACACGCTGCCGGCGTGCCTGACGGTGCCGACCACGCGAAAACTCACGTTGTTCAGGACCACGCTGGCCTCCTCCGGCAGCGCCGAGCCGAACAGCTTCACCACGAGGCCCTCGTCCAGCATGACCACCGCCGTGCCGTGCTGCAGCTCGAGCTCGCTGATGCGCCGTCCCTGCTTTATAAAGCGCGGATAGACCTCCAGCCAGCCCTCGCCCATGGCGATGAGGTTGACGTCGGCATAGCCCATCCCCGAGTTCACCTTCGCGCTGCCGGTTCCGCCGCCCAGCGCCATCGCCCTGAAATTGGAGCGCTGCGCCTCAATGACCTCCCCGGCCTTGTCCAGCGTATCGTTGATGGTCGCGTTGGCCTCCCCCGCTTCCGGGGCCAGCGTCGTGTATTGCAGCACGTTGGGGGTCTGAAGCAGCATGAGCATTGCCGACAGCGCCATCACCGCGCCCAGGATCATCAGTATCCAGGGCAAAATGCGCCTGCGATATTCCATGTTACGCGCCCCCGATCGTCACTCTGTATCCTCGTCGTCCCCGGAAGCCTGCACATACTCCATCACGGTATCGCCGTTGCCTATGGTGCGATCCTCGCCATAGGCGAGCACGTATGCCGACAGGTCGTCCTGCACGGAAACCTTCTCCGCGGTCATGGCGAGGACCTTGACCTTTTTTTCTTCGATCTTGTAGGTGTCGCCAGCGAAGGCGCCCTCGTTGCGCTTGGCGACATAGACAAAGTATTCGGGGCTGGAGCCGCGCACCACATTGGTATCCAGCAGCGTGGTGGATTCCCTGGCATTGTAGACCAGCACCATGTTCGTGCCGTTTTCCATGATGCTGTAGACGCTGCCCACGGCGTTGATGATCTCCCGTGTCATTTCGATGTCGGCATATTTCTTGTTTTCGGTGTCGGTGCCGATGCCGACGACCTTGCTGGAGATGCCCGTATTGTTTTCCATGGACACGTTCATGCCCTCGGTGACGGTGCGCTGCACATTGCTCAGGTCCGCCCGCAGGGTGGGCAGCGCATCCTCGGGCGTGATGGTGAACAGCTCCTGGCTGCCGTCATAGCTGTCCCCCGCGTTGACCTTCATCTCGGCCAGGTAGCCGTCGTGCGGCGCGACGATGGCCTTGGCGTTGTCGTTGAGCGACACCAGGGTCCGCAGGCCCTTCTCGGCCTCCTCCAGCTTCTCCTGCTGCTCCTTGCGCTCGGTGATGTAGGCCCATACGGTCTCGTCGATGTTGTAGCGGGAGACGTCGTCCATTTCAGCCTGGGCCTTTTCGAGGGCCTCGCTGGCGCTGCGCCACGCGTCGATCGCCTTTTTGAGCGCGTCGCTGGCGCCCTCGGGATAGCCGGTCTTCGTCCGCTCCAGCTTTTCACGGGAGAGCAGGGTATCCATCTCGATCTCCTTGTCCACCATGTCGTGGCGGGCCGACTGCACGCCGTAATAGGCGTCGGCATAGGCCTGGTCCCGCTGGGTGATGCGGGTCTTCCGGTTCTTGCTCTCGATGGAGAGCAGCTGCGCGGCGGCGGCATCGTAATCCGACTGGTACTGCTTGTACTTTGAGTCATAATCGGCGACCTTCGCCTCTACGATGACCTCGCCGGCCTTGACCGTATAGCCCGCGCGGGAATTGACCTTGACGATGCTCAGCGTAATCCCGTCGCTCAGGGCGAAGCTCACCGGCTCCGTATTGGGGAATGCCGGCTTGCAGGAGAGCTTGATCCGCTCCTCCAGCTTGCCCTTCTTGGGTGTGAACAGCCGCACCTTCGGCGTGGTGATCGTCCGCACGGTGCCGGAAAAGAACATGCACAGCGCCACAAAAACCGCCAGGAAGATGATGCCCCTTATGGCAAATTTCTTCAAATTCATCGCAGATACCCTCTCTGTCATTCAATGCGTCCAAACCCGGCGCGCTATTTCAGCTCCGTCAGCTGCACGCCCGACAGTATGTCTTCCAGGAAATAAAGATAGATGAACAGCGCCGGCAATATGTACAGCGCAGCGCCGGCAAATACGATCTTTGCGTTGGACCCGGCAAGCCGGTTGAATTCCACCGACAGCGGATACAGGTCCGTGCGCTGGCTGAGATAGGTCATGGGCTGCTCCACCAGGTTCCAGCAGTCGGCGAAGGACAGGGCCACCGCCGCGCCGATCACCGGGCGGCATACCGGAACCACCACGTAGCCGTAGCAGCGCAGCGTCCCCGCGCCGTCCATCTGTGCGGCCTCCAGCAGCTCATTGGGTAGGCCCAGCATAAACTGGCGAATCAGGAAGATGTAAAACGGCGAAAACCACATCGGTATGATCACCGCCCAGACCGTGTTCAGCAGGCCGACGGTCCTGAGCGTCAGCACGTTCGGCACCATCGTCACCTGGAACGGCAGCAGCATCAGCATGATGATGCCGAAGAATATGGTTTCCCGGCTCTTGAACCGGAAGCGGCTGAGCGCGTAGGCCATCATTGGAACCACCACGGCCTGGCCCAGCAGTATCATCACCGCGTAAATGGCCGAATTGACGAACATGCGCAGTATGCCCATATCCTGGACCAGTATGTTGTAATACTGGCTCAGTGAAAAAACCTTCGGGGACAGCTTGACCTCCATCCACGCGGCGGTGTCGTAGTTGCCGCGGGTCTTCATGAACGCCCCGATTTCGTCGGGCGAGCAAAAGGAATACAGGAAGGTCACCACCACCGGCACCAGCATGATGACCGCCAGCAGACCCAGCACCGTCCGCGTGAACAGCTTCCCGCCGCCGACCTGGCGTACCCTGATCTTTTCCATATCCAGCCCCCCCGCTTCAGCTCAGCCGCTTCAGCAACCGCCGCTGGGTCATGAACAGCACGCCAAACAGCGCGAACACGATCAACGCGAAGCTGTAGGCCGCCGTGGTCACGTTCTGGTAATTCAGCTTGTTGTACATGTTGTTCATATAGTGCTGAAGGGTATAGACGGATTCATCGGGATAGGCGCCGCTGATAAAATACACTTCCTTGAAGATCTTGAAGGCGTTGATCCATTCCAGTATGATCACCAGGAACGCCGTCGGCACGATCATCGGCAGCGTGATGCCGAAGGTCTGCCGCAGGAAGCCGGCCCCCTCCAGCGTGGCGTATTCATACAGCGGCTCAGGCACCGCCTGGATGGCCGACAGGAAGATGATCACGGCAAACCCCAGGTTCTTCCACATGAAAAGCAATATGATGGGCACGCGCATCTGGCTGCCCTGAAGCCACATGACCCTATCAAAGCCCAGCGCCGTCACCACCCGGTTGATCACGCCGCCGAAATCGAATATCACCAGCCAGAACAGCAGCATGGCCGAGGAGGGCATCAGATACGGCAGCAGTACGCTGTTGCGAAAAAAAGCGCCCTTGGGCCGCAGCCGGTTCAACAGGGAGGCGATCGCGAAGGACAACACCCACACCAGCGGCGCGCAGATCAGCGACAGCTCCAGGGTGTTTTTCAGACCCAGCAGGAACATCTGGTTTCGCCACATGCCCACGTAATTGGCCATGCCCACAAAGGCGTTGCGATAGGTGCCATCTGTCAGGCTGTAATAGATCCCTCCGATGAACGGGATCACGTAGAACAGCATCAGTCCAAGCAGCCCGGGCGCCAGAAACAGCCAAACGGATTTCTTGCGAATAAACACGTTGTCCTCCCATGACCGGCGGGAACGGGTTTTCACCCATCCCCGCCGCGATGGAGATTATTTCTTTATCTGTCTTGCAAAGCGTCAGTTGCCCTCCAGGCGGCGCATCTGCACCTTCCTGTCGATTCCGGAAAGCATGTCGTTCAGGTTGATCTGCTTGTTCAGATACTGTTCCATCAGGTCCTCCGCCTCTGCCGCCTGGCTGATGCCGCCGTCCTCTTCATCGGAGGACGTGTCGGGGTACAGCCAGTTGTAGATGGAGACGATGATGTTGTCGTCATGGGCGCGATACCATTCCAGCTCCGTGGGCGATACATCCCAGTTGTTCGCCTCGGCATAAGCCAAGGTCTTCTCCGCTTCCTGCACGTCCAGCTCCAGGCTCTGCTTCTCGTCGGCAGGCGCGCTCTCGTAATCGCTGCGCAGCGCTTCCAGCTCTTGCTTCAGCTCGTCCAGCACCGCCTGGTTCTGGTCGCCGCGAATCGGATCGTTCAGCTCGGGAATGATGCTGTAGCGCGTCTGGGTGCTCAGGTTGTCCACCACCTCGCCGGCGAAGGCCAGCGCGGCGTCGGCATTCTTGGTGAAGGGATTGATGACCAGCACCGTGGTATCCAGCACCAGGCGGCTGGTGTCGTCCTTTGTCACGCGCATCAGTACGGGGGTAAACTGGCTGTAGAAGTTGCCGATATTGCAGCCCGTGCTGCTGGACATGAGCACCGATTCCTCGTCATAGGCATCCAGCTCAAAGGTCTGGTCCTCCATATCGGAGGGGCAGCCCAGCGCCGTAAAGTCGATCTTTTCCAGCTTCTCGAGCAGCTCGTGCACCAGCGGGGTATCATAGCCCATATCGGGGTTGGTAGCGTTGACATAGTACTGGTAATCCACCAGGATCATGTTCATCAGCTCGTAGCGCACATCCGAATCGGTATAGCCGTTGTGGAGCAGGTGAACGCCGCTCTCCGCGGTCAGCTTGCCCTCCAGGCCCGCCAGGAAATCCAGGAAGTCCGACCAGTTGTCGGGCACGTCCGCCAGCGTCATGCCCAGCTTGGCAAGCGCCTGTTCGTTGATGCCCACGGCCCAGCTGTAGGCAGAGAGCGGAAGCGCCACCAGGTGTCCGTTCGTGGAGAGCGCCTCGCGAAGGCTGGGATACATGCTGTCCGCCAGGGCCTTGACCTTTTCGTTGCCGTCCAGCTCCATCAGGTAGCCGCGGTTGAACAGCGCTTCATAAACCGAATTGGAGGTGGCCAATACGTAGATATCCACCCGGTCATCCCGGTTCATCATGTTCTCGATGAGGTTCTCGACCTCGGAATATTCACGGGACAGCACCACGCTGACGTCGCCGTGGGTGTTGGCGAAGCGGTAATAGGCGGAATTCACGCTGTCGCTCCAGAAGCTGTCGTTCACGCGCAGCTTGGTCTCGGCCTTTTGCGCCGGATCAAGGTTGCGAACGGTCGCGCCTTCGCCGCAGAAGGCATAGTAGCCGCCGTCCAGAATGCATCCGGGCGCGCCACTGTAGGCCTCCAGGGGCATCTCGGTAACGCCTTCGCCGATCGTGCCGGCCTGCAGATCGATGGGGCAGATCTCGCCGGACTTGACGCAGTAGAGGACATCCGCCTGGGCGTCATAGGCCAGGCCCAGCGGCGGGTTATAGTTTTCAACGGGAATCTCGCACAGCTTCTCAACGCTGCCGTCGGCGGCATTGTAGCTGTTGAGCACCGCCGACGAGTTGGTCTCGCCGTCATACATCACGACGATCATCGTCCCGTCCCTGTAGGGTGCGATGGCGTAAGCGCCGGCCAGCTCTTCGACGTCCGAGGTCTGCCCGGTGGCCAGGTCGATGGAAACCGTCCTGTAGTCGCCCATGTTGTCATAGTAGCGGGCAAAGACCTTTCCCTGGCCGCCGATGACGATGTCGGGCTGGACGGGATAGGAGTTGTTGTCGTAGAATTCGACCATGTCGCTCCAATCCACCTCGCAAACCACGGTGGAAGCCGCATCGCCGCTGTCATTGAGCGCCAGCTCGGTGACGTACGCACCCTTGAACTCCGTGTTCTCGTTGTACTCGGTAACCAGGTTGAGCGCGTAGAGCCTGCCGTCCGCGGCAAAGGGCAGCGAGGCGTATTCAAAGCTGCTCATTCCGGCGAACTGGCCCTCGGGAATGGCGATGCTGTACTCCTTCAGGTCCGAATCGCCCACGTGGTAGGTATACAGGTTGCCATAGCTGACGAGATACAGCGTATCCCCAATGGAAAAGCAATAGTTGAAGCTGAGCGTACTTTCATTGGATAGGCCCAGTATGGCGTCGCCCTCCGCAGCAAACGCGGGTACGCAGGCCAGCGCCAGGATCAGTGCCAGCAGGATGCAGATTTTCTTCATTGCCATATTCTCCTTTTATTCGTGATTGCTCTCATCGGAGAGGACGTCCGTTTCCCCGGCCTCCCCCGCTTCGGCGAATTCCGCATGCTCCTGGTCGCCGCCAGACTGGGTATAGACGCTCACGGTCATGTCCAGGCGCACGGTTTCGTCGGGCTTAAAGTCCACATAGGCGGTATACTGGGCGTCGCTGGTCTTATCGGTCTGCTCCTCGCCCACGCGGGAAATGCTGGAAACCACGCCCGGAATCTGCCGGGTGCCGTCCATGTCCCATTCGAATTCGATGGAGACCTTGTCGCCCTCGTGAATCTCCTTCAGGTCCAGCTCGGAAACCTTGATGGCGATCTGCAGGGCTTCCTCCGGGTAGACCGAAATCAGCTTGCCGTTCTTTTCGACCGCGCTGCCCTGCACCGCGTCGACGGTGGCGACGATGCCGTCCATCGGGGAATAGATGACGTTGTCCATGGCGTAGAGGCCGTCCAGCACGCCCTCCACTGTCTCGAACAGTACCTCTCCGCGCTCGACGTGGTCGCCCACCTGCACGTGCATCTTCAGCACGCTGCCGGTGCCCTTGACGGCCACGGCGGAATTCTGCTGGATCGTGCCGCGACCGATGCGGCTCTCGGAGGAATGGGCGCTGTCGCGATAGATGCCTACGGTCTCGCCCATGTAGAAGTCGCCGCTGGTGACCTCCAGCTTATAGCTGGTATAGCTGGCGCTGCTGCCGGAACCACTGTCGCCGGAGCTGCCGCTGTCTGAGGATGACTCGCCGCCGACGTTGGTGACCACCGCGGTGCCCACGTGGGTGCCGTCCTTGGTGCATGCCAGGTGCACGCGCTCGCCGATGTGGATATACCGGGTCTCGCTACTGTTGTAGGCCTTCTCGGTGGTGGCGGAGACCACATACCGGTTCACCGGCTCTATGTACATCACCGCGCCGTAGCGCTCGGTGATGAACTCGGTCTGATCGCCCTCCCTGGCGAAGATGCCGCTGACGGTGCCGTCCATCTCCGCAAAGACCTTGGTGGTCCTTATGGTGGCCACAGGTCCGCCAACCTGTATGGGATCGCCCTTGCGAAGGTCGATCTCGTCCACGATCCCGCCGAAGGGCGCGTTGACGGCGATGGTCTTGCTGGAAACGACGGTGCCCTGGAAGGAAATCTGGGCCAGCGCCGGCGCGCCTGCCAGCAGGGCCAGCGCCACAATCAGTCCACAGATGCGCAGCTTGTTTTTCCTCATGGAATCAGCCTCCTCGGATAGTCGTTGTCGCTCTTCTATCTTATGCGCGGTACTCGCCAAAGGGCTGATCCATCATGTCCTCGGGGCCAAGGAAGACATTGTAGAAGTACATCATGCTCTGGGGCGAATTGCTCAACTCGTAATTCGTATCCTCCACCTTGGCGAGGATCGAAAGATCGCATTCCTGTGAAAAATCGCTGTCGTTCATCGCTGAAACATGGCTGGGATCCAGATTCAGCTTCATCGCCAGGGTATAGTCAAATTTACGGGTCGAAACGCCCTGCATCTTCAGCTCGGTATACCGCGTGCCGCCGGTAAATCCCTCCGTCGGGAACGCGGCCACGGTGTCGTCGACCTTCAGCGCCACGTATTTGATGCCGCTGTTGGCCAGCATCCGGTATACCTCGCCGTTGAAGCGCCATTCATAGGTGAAGACATCGCCCAGGTCGTCTGCGATCTCCGCTTCCAGCAGCAGCGTATTCGGGGCATCGTCGTTCGAAGCGTCCTTCCAGTGGCAAAGCCGGCCGGTAAACGGCTGGTTCTCACCCACCGGAGCGCCCGGCGCCTGGGCGTTTGTCAGCGCCAGGGTCAATTCCATGGGCTCGCCGCCCACCGTCAGATACTCCATCGGCTCATCCGGCAGATCCAGGTTCAGGGCATCGTAATCCACGCCCTCTTCCCCATCGCCCCTGGAATGGGGCAGCGCGGGCGTGCCGGAGCCGTTACCGCCGCCGCCGCCGCCGCCGCCACCGCCGCCGCCTTCATCCTCGCCTTCCCCGCCCTCGACCTCCTTGAGGGTGTATTCCTCCTCCGACTTGTAGACGTTGCCTGCCACGTCGCGTACCCTTATGGCGCCGGCCTTGAAGGTCTTTTCTTCCTCCTCGGTCACGGTATAACCGTCCTCGTCGATCGGCTCCCAGGTCTTGCCCTTGTCCACGGACACCGCGTCCAGGCCGCTGGCCTTGTCGGTGGCGGAGATGTTCAGCGTATAGCTGGTCTCCTCGTCCAGCTCGATGGAAACCTCGGGCGCGGTCCAGTCCAGCTGGAGGGTATACTGTTCCGAGGCGGCCATGATGTCGCCAAGCTCGTTCAGCATCGCAAAGCGCACGGTGAATATGCCCTCCTCGTCCGGGGCATAGACATTTGACGCGATCGGCACGATCCGCTCATCGTAGATGATGGCGGCATAGGACCATTCCTTGTCCTCGGGTATGCCGGAGAGCGTAAACTGAGGCTGGGTCGTGCTCCAGCCGGAGGGCTCGAAGCCTGTTGCCGTCACCACGAGGGTCGGCTTTTCTTCCTCTTCGCCCGGCTCCTCCCCTTCGGGGGGCGTCTGCTCTTCCAGCTTGACCCAGATATACAGGTCAACCACGTCGCCCAGCGCGGGCAGGTCTGCCGGCTGGAGCAGCGCCGGCTCTGCCACGAGGGCGGGATTGTCCGTGGAGATGCACACGCTGTAGCTTCCCTTGAAAGCATCGCCATCGGGCAGCAGCGTCACGGTCGACATCAACTGCGTCGAGGCTTTCTTGACCAGCATCAGCTTGTCCGTCTGAATGTAAACCGTCTCGCCGCCGGTCAGCTGGGCGACGAGCGCCTTCAGAGAACCCCACAGCAGCTCGGTTCCCCGCTTGAACCAGGCCTCCGCCTCCTCGGGAATCGACGCGCCTGTCTCCGACCGGGGCGCTTCGTCCCCCGCCCCGCTTCCGTCCTCCGGGGTTTTGGTATCTTCCGATCCAGGAGCGTCTTCGCCGCTGTCCTCGCTCTGCTCCTCGCCAGGTTCTTCCTGTTCTTCGGTGGGCTCTGCCTCACCTTCACCGGACTCGCCCTGTTCCTCGCCGGGGTCTTCCTGTTCTTCCGTGGGCTCTGCCTCGCCTTCGCCGGACTCGCCCTGTTCCTCGCCGGGCGCTTCCTGTTCTTCGGTGGGCTCTGCCTCGCCTTCACTGGACTCGCCCTGTTCCTCGCCGGGCGCTTCCTGCCCGTCGGTGGGCTCTTCCTCACCTTCGCCGGACTCGCCCTGTTCCTCACCGGTCTCTTCCTGCCCGTCGGCGGGTTCTTCCTCGCCTTCGCCGGACTCGCCCTGTTCCTCACCGGTCTCTTCCTGCCCGTTGGCGGGTTCTTCCTTGCCTTCCCCGGACTCGCCCTGTTCCTCGCCGGGCGCTTCCTGTCCTTCGGTGAGCGCTGTCTGGCCTTCGCCCTGTTGTTCTTTTTCAGATGTTCCCTGTTCCTCAGTCGTGTCGTCCTGGCCTTCACCGGCATCCATAGCGGCTTCTGTCACTGTTTCTATGGACTCCACAAATTGAACGTCTTCGGCATCGGCCTCAGGTCGTTTCTTGCCCTTGCCGGATTTGGCATCTTCAACTTCGGTCTGTTCTTGCGTCGGCAGCTCCAAAGCCTCCTGCTCCGCATCCGCCACCTCCGGGATTGCCTCTTCCTTCTCATCGGTGGGTTTCTCCGATTTTTTTGCAGTGGGCTTCTCTGTCGATTCTTCAGCAGACTGATCTGACTTTTCTTTGGAAAGCGCCTCCTCCGTTTCCTCGGCGGGGGCTTTCGGCGCTTCTTCGTCCGCCGCCTTTTTACTCTCCTTCACGGGCTCTCCTTCACGGGCTTTTCCTGCTTTTCCCCGGAAGGCGCCTTGGTATCCCCAGTCTTGCCCTCTTCGGAAGACGCTGCCTTTTCAGCATCCTCGTCGGCGTTCTTTGCGCCGTTTTTCAGCACGAGAAGCTTGCTCGCCTTTTTGGTGACGATGCGCAACCTGAGTTCCTTGAAATCCTTCAAAACGGTAAGGATGTAATCGCCTTCATTGTCCTCGTCCTTCTCCCAGCGGATGCGTTTTTTATCCTTCTCGTCCGCCAGCTCGATGGACTTGACATCCTTCAGCTTGATGCCCATCTTCGTATATTTCAGCACGACGCTGAGCGCGACCTGGCCGTTCTTCGCAAGGTCGAGGGCGTATTCCTTTTCTTTTTCGACCTTGGTCTTTTTATCCTTCGCGTTCGTCTTTTTGCTGCTCTTTTTGCTCTTCTTGGATTGCTCCTTGGAGGTCTCCTTTTCGGCCTTATCCTTTTTGCTCTTCTTGTCCGACTGCTTTTCTGACTTTTCCTCCGTCTTCGACGCAGCTCTGGCCGTATCCGGCCACGGCAAGAAAGCCCCTGCCAAACCGTTTGCACAGAGGCTCAATATCAGCAGATAAACCAGCTTTTTCATCGTCTTGGCGCTCCTTGCGAAGTTATTATCGTTGGCTCAACTCAAGCACTGTTCCTTAGACCGCAGAAACTCAAAAAAAGATGCATCCACGTCGAATTTAATATTATCATTACAAATCATTCCTGTCAACAGCGCTACCGCTATAAATCAGATAATTTGATGTAGAAATCATTTCCAATTATTGAACATTGATTTGTGCAGGCGGTTGCCGTTCGGTGAAATCGAACGATCCTCAACCATTAAAAAGCCGGTCCCGACCCGTATGAAACGGGTCGGGACCGACGATCGGTTTACCGCTATTATGTTTTAACGCGATCAGCTGTTCTGCAGCGCAGCCTGCGCAGCGGCCAGGCGGGCGATCGGCACGCGGAACGGCGAGCAGGACACATAGTCCAGGCCGATCCTGTGGCAGAACTCGATGCTCGACGGATCGCCGCCGTGCTCGCCGCAGATGCCCAGGTGGATATCGGGGCGGGTCTTGCGGCCCTGCTCGGCAGCCATCTTCACCAGCGCACCGACTCCGGTCTGGTCCAGCTTGGCGAAGGGATCGAACTCGTAGATCTTGTTCTCGTAGTAGGCGCCCAGGAACTTGGCGGCGTCGTCGCGGCTGAAGCCGAAGGTCATCTGGGTCAGGTCGTTGGTGCCGAAGGAGAAGAACTCGGCTTCCTTGGCGATGTCGCCGGCGGTGACGGCGGCGCGCGGGATCTCGATCATGGTGCCCACGTGGTACTTCATATCCACGCCGGCCTCCTTGATCAGCCGATCGGCGGTGGTGACCACCACGTCCTTGACGTACTTCAGCTCCTTCACCTCGCCCACCAGCGGAATCATGATCTCGGGCACGATCCTGTACTCGGGATGCTTGCGGTTCACGTTGATGGCGGCGGAGATGACGGCCTCGGTCTGCATCTCGGCGATCTCGGGATAGGTGACGGCCAGACGGCAGCCGCGATGGCCCATCATCGGGTTGAACTCGTGCAAACCGGCGATGGTCTGTTTCAGGTCCTCGACCTCGAGGTTCATTTCCTTGGCCAGCTCGACGATGTCCTCCTCCTTGGTGGGCACGAACTCGTGCAGCGGCGGATCCAGGTAGCGCACGGTCATCGGGCGTCCCTGCAGGACCTCGTACATGGCCTCGAAGTCGCCCTGCTGGTAGGGCTTGACCTTTGCCAGCGCCTTCTTGCGGCTCTCCACGTCCTTGGCCACGATCATCTCGCGCATGGCCTTGATGCGGTCGCCCTCGAAGAACATGTGCTCGGTGCGGCACAGGCCAATGCCCTCCGCGCCGAACTTCACGGCCTGCATGGCGTCGCGGGGGTTATCGGCGTTGGTGCGCACGCGCAGCTTGCGCACGGCGTCCGCCCAGGCCATAAACCGACCGAAGTCTCCGGAGATGGTCGCCTCGGCGGTGGGAATGGCCTCGCCGTAGATCTTGCCGGTGGAGCCGTCCACGGAGATCCAGTCGCCCTCGTGGAAGGTGCGGCCGCCCAGCTCGAAGGTCTTGTCATCGTGCATCTTGATCTCAGAGCAGCCGGAGACGCAGCAGGTGCCCATGCCGCGGGCCACGACCGCCGCGTGGCTGGTCATGCCGCCGCGCACGGTCAGGATGCCCTGGGAGGCCACCATGCCCTCGATGTCCTCGGGGCTGGTCTCCAGGCGCACCAGCACCACGCGGTGGCCGTGCTCGGCCCAGCGCTTGGCATCCTCGGCGGAGAACACCACCTGGCCGCAGGCCGCTCCGGGAGAGGCCGCCAGGCCTTCGCCGATGGGCGTCGCCTTCTTCAGGGCCTTGGCGTCGAAGGTGGGATGCAGCAGGCTGTCAAGCTGCTTGGGCTCCACGCGCATCACCGCTTCCTTCTCGGTGATCATGCCCTCGTCCACCAGGTCCACCGCGATCTTCAGCGCGGCGGCGGCGGTGCGCTTGCCGTTGCGGGTCTGCAGCATGTAGAGCTTGCCATTCTCGATGGTGTACTCCATGTCCTGCATGTCCTTGTAGTGGTTTTCCAGGTTGTTGGCGATCTTCTGGAACTGCTCGTAGACCTGGGGCATTTCCTCCTTGAGCTGCTCGATCTTGCTGGGGGTGCGGATGCCGGCCACGACGTCCTCGCCCTGGGCGTTGATCAGGTACTCGCCGAACAGCTTCTTTTCGCCGGTGGCGGGGTTGCGGGTGAAGGCCACGCCAGTGCCGGACTGATTGTTCAGGTTGCCGAACACCATGGGCATCACGTTGACGGCCGTGCCCCAGGAATAGGGGATGTCGTTCATGCGGCGATACACGTTGGCGCGGGGGTTGTCCCAGCTGCGGAACACGGCCTTCACGGCCTCCATCATCTGGGAATAGGGATCGGAGGGGAAGTCCTCGCCCTTCTGCTCTTTATAATAGGCCTTGAAGCGGGCGACGAGCTCCTTCATGTCGTCGACATCCAGGTCGATGTCGTTGGTGACGCCCTTCTTTTCCTTGACCTCGTCGATGATGACCTCGAAGGTCTTCTTCGGGATCTCCATCACGACGTCGGAGAACATCTGGATGAAGCGGCGATAGCTGTCATACACGAACCGCTCGAACTTGGGGTCGGGGTTGCCGGCGATCAGGCCCGCGGCCACCTCGTCGTTGATGCCCAGGTTCAGTATGGTGTCCATCATGCCCGGCATGGAGGCGCGGGCGCCGGAGCGCACGGAGACCAGCAGCGGGTTTTTGGCGTCACCGAACTTCTTTTCGTTGATCGCCTCGATCTTGGCCAGGGCCTCGTCGATCTGCTTCTGGATGTCCGCTCCGATGGTCTTTCCGTCCTCATAGTAGCGAGTGCAGGCTTCGGTGGTGATGGTGAAGCCCTGGGGCACGGGCATGCCCAGCGAGGTCATCTCCGCCAGGTTGGCGCCCTTGCCGCCCAGCAGGTTCCTCATGGTCGCGTTACCTTCGCTGAAAAGGTAAACATACTTCTGCATGGTTGCTCATCCTCCCGATAAATATATTAAGGCCAATGTTAACCCTTAGCTTTTTTTCATTATATACGATTTACCTGGTTTTGACAAGGGGGCTTTCAGTAAATATTTACCTGTTTTGACCACCTGCACTTTATGCGTTTCCCATTGACGAAACGGCAAAAATGAGGCATAATATATTTGGATAAGTTTGTAAAGGAAGGCAGCCATGTCCCATCTCATCGTATCGGTCGACCCCCGCAGCCCCGCCCAGCGGGCCGGCATACGCCCGGGCGACCGGCTCTGGCGCATCGACGGCGTGCCCGTCATCGACTTCATCGACTACCAGGCGCTCACCGCCAACCGCCGCCTGACGGTGCAGGTGCTCCGGGACGGCGCGGCCCTGGACTTCGCCGTTCGCAAGGACGAGTACGCCCCCCTGGGGCTGAACTTCCAGACCCCGATGATGTCCGGCACCCGGCTGTGCTGCAACAAGTGCCTGTTCTGCTTCGTGGACCAGCTGCCCGGTGACGCCCGCCAGACCATGCGGGTCAAGGACGACGACTGGCGCATGAGCCTGATGATGGGCAACTACGTGACCCTCACCAACGTCTCGGACCGGGAGCTGGACCGCATCGTCCAGCGGCACTGCTCCCCGCTGTACATCTCCGTGCACGCCACCGACCCGGACCTGCGCGCCCACCTGATCGGCACGCCCCGGGCCCGGCGGCTGATGGACCAGCTGAGAAGGCTGTCGGACGGCGGCATCCGCTTCCACTGCCAGTGCGTGCTGTGCCCCGGCCTCAACGACGGCGCGGCGCTGGACCGCACCATCCGGGAGCTTTCCGGGATCCCCGGGGCGCTGTCGCTGGCGCTGGTGCCCGTGGGCCTGACCGGCCACCGGGAGGGCCTGAGCGCGCTGCGCGTCTACACCCGGGACGAGGCCAGGGCCGTCGTCGCGCTGTCCGAGAAATGGCGGGAAAAGCTGCTTCAGACGCGGGACACCCGCTTCGTGTTCCCCTCGGACGAGTTCTACCTCCAGGCCGACTGGCCCATCCCCCCGGACGAGGCCTACGAGGGCTACGACCAGATCGACGACGGCGTGGGCCTGCTGCGGCTGCTGGAGACCGAATACCGCGAGGCCTGGGAGGCGCTGCCCGACGACCTGCGACGCGCCACCCCGGGCGGCAAGCCCCTGGCTATCGCCTGTGGAAAATCCGCCGCGGCGTTCATCCGCCAAATGCTCGCGGACTACCCCGTCGCCGGGGCGGACATCAGCGTATATCCGATAGAAAACACCTGGTTCGGCCCCACCGTCACCGTGTCCGGCCTGATCACCGGCAAGGACCTGACCGGGCAGATGGCCGGCGTTCCCTGCGACGCAGTGATGATCACCGAGGTCATGCTCCGGGACGGCTGCCTGTTCCTGGACGACATGACCCTGGACGAGGCGATACAGCGCCTTAAAAAGCCCGTCGTGCCGGTGGGACGGCGGGGGGAAGACCTGCTCGATACGATACTTGAATTGACAGGCGTCAATGAATAAAGAATCCTTTTATCTGAGCTTGGAGGTTTATTAAGATGTCAAAGCCTTTGGTTGCCATCGTCGGCCGGCCGAACGTCGGCAAGTCCACCTTCTTCAACCAGATGGTGGGCAAGCGCATCGCCATCGTGGAGGATACCCCCGGTGTCACCCGCGACCGCGTGTATGCCGACTGCGAATGGCAGAACTATAAATTCACGCTGATCGACACCGGCGGCATCGACCCCAACAGCGACGACCCGCTGCTTTCCCAGATGCGCCGCCAGGCGGAGATCGCCATCGAGACCTGCGACGTGATCCTGTTCTTCGTGGACGGCAAAGCCGGCATGACCGCCGACGACGAGGACGTGGCCGACATGCTGCGCAAATCCGGCAAGCCGGTGATGCTGGTGGTGAACAAGATCGACAACGTCAAGTCGATGGACAACATCTACGAGTTCTACAACCTGGGCATGGGCGACCCCATCGGCGTTTCAAGCGTGAACCTTTTGAACTTCGGCGACCTGCTGGAGGAGCTGTGCAGGCTGTTCCCCGACCCCGACGCCGAGGACGAGGACATGGGCGCGATACAGATCGCCGTGGTGGGTAAGCCCAACGTCGGCAAGTCTAGCCTGGTCAACCGCATCCTGGGCGAGGACCGGGTGATGGTCTCCGACATCGCCGGCACCACCCGGGACGCCATCGACACCCGATTCACCGATGAGGACGGCCAGGATTACGTGATCATCGACACCGCCGGCATCCGCCGCAAGCGGGCCATCGAATACCAGTCCCTGGAGCGCGCGCTGGCGGCCATCGACCGCTGCGACGTGGCGCTGATGCTGATCGACGCCACCCAGGGCGTCACCGAGCAGGACAGCAAGATCGCCGGCTACGTGGACGAGAAGGGCAAGGCCGCCATCATCGTCATCAACAAGTGGGACGCCGTGGAGAAGGACACCAAGACCATGGACAAGTTCATCAAGGAGGTCCGCGAGAACCTGAAGTTCATGGCCTACGCCCCGATACTGTTCATCTCGGCCCTCACCGGCCAGCGTGTGAACAAGGTGCTGGAGGCCGTGCGCGCCGCCCACGCCGAGGCCACCAAGCGCGTCACCACCGGCCTGCTCAACGACATACTGACCGACGCCCAGGCCGCGCTGCAGCCCCCCGCCACCTCCGGACGACGCCTGAAGATCTACTACGCCACCCAGCAGGCGATACAGCCCCCCACCTTTGTGATGTTCGTCAACGACCAAACCCTGATGCACTTCTCCTACGAGCGCTACCTGGAAAAGCAGTTCCGCAAGGCCTTCGGATTCGAGGGCACGCCGCTCAAGTTCATACTGCGGGAACGGAAGAAGAAGGAAGAGTGATTAATTAGGAATTAGGAATGAGGAATGAGGAATTGTTGATGAAATCCTTGCGGATTTCTTTGATATGAATTTCGTGTTTAAACAAATCCGAAGGATTTGCACCGCCATTCCTCATTCCTCATTCCTCATTTCAAAGCATCTCTCCATGGAGGTAAACCGTCATGGTATGGAAAATCACACTGTCTGCTGTTTTGGGTTATCTCCTCGGCTGCATCCCCACAGGTGTGCTGGTCGCCAGGATCTACGGCGTGCGGGATATCCGCACGCTGGGCAGCGGCAACAGCGGCACCACCAACGTGCTGCGCAACCTGGGCTGGCTGCCCAGCGTGCTGACGCTGGTGGGCGACTGCCTGAAGGGCTATGCGGCCTGCCTGATCGGCAGGCAGCTGGGCGGCGACGCCGGCATGCTGGCGGGGGGCCTGTGCGCCATACTGGGCCACGACTTTCCGGTGTTCATGGGCTTTAAGGGCGGCAAGGGCATCGCCACGTCCCTGGGCCTGATCATCGCCATCAATCCGTGGCTGGCGCTGGCGCTGCTGGCGGTGCAGATCGTCGCCGTGGCGCTGACCCGGTACATGTCCGTGGCCTCGCTGATCACCACGGTGGCCTTCCCCATCCTGGTCTGCTTCACCGAGCGCAGCCGGGAGAACTTCCCGCTGTTCCTCGGCGCGGCCTGCATCGCCTCGGTGCTGTCGCTGTTCGGCCACCGGGGCAACATCCAGCGCCTGATCCGGGGCGAGGAAAACCGGCTGGACTTCGTGAAGATCGGCAAGGTCTCCGAGAAGGTCATGGCGAAGATGAGAAATAAGAATCCCTGACAATATAAAAACACTGAAAGGAAGTCGAACCCCATGAGCAAGAAGTACCTCATCGGCCTGGACGTGGGCACGTCCGGAGCCAAGTGCATCATCGCGGACAGCGATGGTGCCGTCGTCGCCTCCTCCACCCAGACCTACCCGCTGCACACCCCCAAGCCCGGCTGGGCCGAGCAGGATCCCCAGAGCTGGTGGGACGCCGTGGTGAAGGGCCTGCAGGTCATCCTGAAGAAGGCCAAGGTCGATCCCGCCGACATCGTGGGCCTGAGCTACTCCGGCCAGATGCACGGCCTCGTGGCCCTGGACAAGGACAACGAGGTCATCCGCCCCGCGATCCTGTGGTGCGACCAGCGCACCCAGGCCCAGTGCGACTGGATCACCGAGAAGGCCGGCGGGCTGGAGGGCCTGCTGAAGTACACCAACAACCGCATGCTCACCGGCTACACCGGCGGCAAGATCCTCTGGCTGCGGGACGAGGAGCCGGAGAACTTCAAGCGCATGAAGCTGTTCGTGTGCCCGAAGGACTACATCCGCTTCAGGATGACCGGCGAGCTGGCCATCGACGTGTCCGACGCCTCCGGCACCGGCTTCTACGACACGAAGAACCGCCGCTGGAGCGACGCGCTGATCAAGCTCGCCGGCCTGTCGAAGTCTATCTTCCCCGAGGCCCACGAATCCACCGAGCTGGCGGGCAAGGTCACCAAGGAGGTCGCCGAGCTGACCGGCCTGCCCGAGGGCCTGAACTGCTACTACGGCGGCGGCGACGCGGTCATCCAGACCACCGGTGCGGGCCTGGTGAAGCCCGGCATACTGGGCGTGGTCATCGGCACCAGCGGCAACGTGTCCATGGCGCTGGACCACTTCGAGGACAACCCCAACGGCGATTTGCAGATGTTCTGCGGCAACGAGCCCGGCCTGTGGCTGTCCTTCGGCTGCACGCTGACCGCCGGCGGCGCGTACAAGTGGTACAAGGACGAGATGTGCGGCACGGAGGGCCTCGTGGGCAAGCAGATGGGCCTGAGCGCCTTCGACGTGATGGGCAGCATCGCGGAGCACTCCGTGCCCGGCGCCCACGGCGTGGTGTTCACCCCCTACCTGACCGGCGAGCGCTGCCCCTACCCCGACCCCAACGCCCGCGGTTCGTTCTACGGGCTCACCCTGGGCACGAAGAAGGCCGACATCACACGCAGCGTGATGGAGGGCGTCACCTACAGCCTTAAGCAGCTGGTGGACATCTTCGGCAAATTCGCCCACAACGAGAAGGTCTACACCTCCGGCGGCGGCAGCGTCAGCGCGCTGTGGCGCCAGATGCAGGCCGACATCTTCGACCTGCCGGTGTATACCATGTCCGCCGCCAATGAGGGCGGCGCCTACGGCGCGGTGCTGGTCGCCGGCGTCGGCGCGGGCGTCTGGGAGAACCTGGGCGAGGCCGTGAAGGTCATCAAGGCCGAAACCAAGACCTTCCCCGACCCGAAGAACCAACCCGCCTACGAGAAGACCTACCAGGTCTACGATATGCTCTACCACGCCCTGAAGCCGGTCTACGACAAGAGCGCCGAACTGGGGTATTGATCGAAGGGCCCTATTATAATCATATCATGCGAAAAGTGTATTTGCGTGTCGGGTTTCAAGCTGCCATGAATGAACGCGTCGCAGAGGCGCTCTCCGAGCGCCCGCGGGCGATTGGAAATCGCCCCTACGGGGTATGTTCACCGTAACAGTTGCTCAAAAACAAGGAAAAACCTGTCCCATTCGGGCAATGTCATCAACTTAAGCTGTGCGGTCTCCAAAAGCCTTCCCCTTGGAGACAATGTCATCAACTTAAGCGGTGCGGCCTCCAAAAGCCTTCCCCTTGAGGGGAAGGTGGGCCGCCGCTTGCGGCGGGTCGGAAGAGGTGTCCACGCGGGGATAAGAT
>CACWZI010000084.1:0-11813 GCA_902765305.1 uncultured Eubacteriales bacterium | reverse complement strand
AGGGGGACACCTCTTCAGTCTGCTTCGCAGACAGCTTCCCCTCAAGGGGAAGCCTTTTGGGCGTGACGGCAGGTATTTTTTCCTTAAGTTGATGACATTCCCCTGGAGGGGAAGGTGGCCCGCGCCCTAAAGGACTTGCTTCGCGGCGCAGCGGGTCGGAAGAGGTGTCCACGCTGGGTACAGTTCGTCTATTACGACAGAGGAACGAGGCAGAGGGGGACACCTCTTCAGTCATGCTTCGCAGACAGCTTCCCCTCAAGGGGAAGCCTTTTGGGAGCGGAGTGGGGCGATACCTGCTACAGATGCTTCAGAATGTCTTCGCAAACGCCGTTGAAGTTCCTGTGTATATCAACATTGGTGTAGCGAAGTACCTGTAAACCCTGTTCGGCCAGAAAGGCGTCGCGCTGCGCGTCAGCGGCGATGCCGGCATCCTCGTAGTGCTGGGAACCGTCCAGCTCCACGACCAGTTTTGAACTGGCGCAATAGAAGTCCACGATGTAGGGGCCGATCACCTTTTGACGGTTGAAGCGTGCGGGCAACCGGTTCAGGAAGTCGTACCAGAGATGCCGCTCCTCTTTGGTCATGTCGCGGCGCAGCTTCTGGGCATAGGGCTTCAGGGGTGGGTTGTGGGTCCGGTTCATGGGGACAGCTCCCGTCAGTGAATGTTGTGCCGATGAACGTTGTGGGGACACCTCTTCAGTCAACCTGCGGTTGACAGCTTCCCCTCCGAGGGCAATGTCATCAACTTGAAGATGGCATGGCGACTGATAGTCGCCGCTACGGAGGTTTTGACGCTTGTTGTGAACTCTTTTCCTATTACAACTTTTGCTAAGTTGACGACATTGCCTCCGAGGGGAAGCCTTTTGGGGGCGATCAATAGCTGCCAGATTATACCGTCTCAACGATGATATGATCGTTGGTGTATACGCAAATCTCGCTGGCGATCTCCAGCGCCTTCCGGGCGATCTCGGGGGCAGTGAGGTCGGTGTTGGCGATCAGGGCGCGGGCGGCGGCCAGGGCATAGTTGCCGCCGGAGCCGATGGCCAGCACGCCGTCGTCGGGCTCGATGACCTCGCCGGTGCCGGATATCAGCATCAGGTTTTCCTTGTCGGCGCACAGCAGCATGGCCTCCAGCTTGCGCATGGCCCGGTCCATCCGCCAGTCCTGGGCCAGTTCCACCGCCGCCCGGGGCAGGTTGCCGGCGTACTGGGTCAGCTTGTCCTCGAACTTCTCGGACAGGGCGAAGGCGTCGGCCACGCTGCCGGCGAAGCCGGTGACCACCTTGTCGTCGAAGATGCGGCGCACCTTCTTCGCGGTGGCCTTCATGATGGTGTGCTCGCCCATGGTGACCTGGCCGTCGCCGGCCACGGCGATCACCCCGTCCCTCTTCACGGCGCAGATGGTGGTGCCCCGGAAGGGGCTTCTCACTTCATAGCTCATATGCTTTGATCACCTCGTTCAGCGCGTCGATGGCGACGGCGCTCAGCTTTTCGTAGCGGTTCTTCTTGCCCTTTACCCTGAAGGGCAGGGCGTCCAGTATGCCGAAGTTGGCGTTCATCGGCTGGAAGCTGGCGCTGGGGGTGCGCACGTGGCGCTCCAGCGCGCCCAGGACGGTCTTGCCGGTGAAGTCCGGCTCCGGCTGGCCGGCCAGGGCCCTGGCCAGCGACACCGCCGCCACCAGCCCGCTGGCGGTGGACTCCATGTAGCCCTCCACGCCGGTCAGCTGGCCCGCGAAGCGCAGAAGCGGCTCGTCCTTCAGGGCGAAGTTGCGCCCCAGCACCGCGGGGCCGTTCAGGTAGGTGTTGCGGTGCATCACGCCGTAGCGGGCGAATTCCGCGTGCTCAAGGCCCGGGATCATGCCGAACACCCGCTTCTGCTCGCCCCATTTCAAACGGGTCTGGAAGCCCACCAGGTTGTACAGCGTGCCCTGCACGTTCTCCTGGCGCAACTGGACCACCGCGTAGGGCTCTTTCCCCGTGCGGGGGTCTGTGAGCCCCACCGGCTTCAGCGGCCCGAAGGCAAGCGTCTGGCGGCCCCTGGCGGCCAGGATCTCCACGGCCAGGCAGCCCTCGAACACCAGCTTCTTTTCGAAGTCGTGCAGCTCGGCCAGCTCCGCGCCCATCAGGGCGTCGTAGAAGGCGTTGTACTCGTCCTCGGTCATCGGGCAGTTCAGGTAGTCGTCGGAGCCCCGGCCGTAGCGGGAGGCCCGGAACACCTTCGTCATGTCCAGCGAATCGGCGGTGACGATGGGGGCGGCGGCGTCGAAGAAGTTCAGCGCGCCCACGCCGGTGCGCCGGGCGATGGCGTCGGTCAGCGCCGGGTCGGTCAGCGGCCCGGTGGCGACGATGGCGGGGGCGTCGGGAAGTTCCGAGACCAGCGCCCGCTCGACGGTCACCAGCGGGTGGCCTTCCAGCGCGGATGTGACCCTGCCGGAAAATTCGTCCCGGTCCACGGCCAGCGCCCCGCCGGCGGGCACCCGGCTCGCCTCGGCGCAGCGCAGGACGAGGCTGTCCATCGCCCGCAGCTCGGCCTTCAAAAGGCCCGAGGCGTTGGACAGATGCTCGGCCTTCAGCGAGTTGGAGCAGACCAGCTCCGCAAAGCCGGGGGACTTGTGGGCGGGGGAGTACTTCACCGGCTTCATCTCGATCAGCCGGACCGGTATGCCCCGCTTTGCCAGCTGCCAGGCTGCCTCGCTGCCGGCCAGCCCCGCGCCGACGACGGCCACGGAATTTGATTCGTTCATGCGTTCTCCTGTAGGTCGGTTTTTTTAATGAGGAATGAGAAAGCCTTCCCCTTCAGGGGCATCGAGCGCCTGGAAAACAGTCCAGTGGACTGTTTTCAGCGAGATGGGGCCGGTAGGCCCGCGGTAGGTGGCCCGCGTGGCCGAAGGCCTAGCGAAGCGTCCAGCGGGTCGGATGAGGTCGTTCCCCTCACACATCGCTTCGCACGACGCTGTCTGTTGTGGCACAGACCCCATCAAAATGGGCATCCACATCGTGATTGCTGAAGCGAAGCACCTGTAGGCCGAGGCTGTTAAGATAGGCGGTTCGCGCCTCATCCCGGGCCTTTTGCTCCGGCTCATAATGCTGGGAGCCATCGATTTCAACGACAAGCTTGTGCTTGGCGCAGAAAAAATCGACGATATAATAGCCGAATTGCTTTTGCCGGCGGAACTGGGCGGGGCAGGTACGGAGGTAGTCGTACCAGAGATGGCGCTCCTGGGGCGTCATTTCCCGGCGCAGCTGGCGAGCATAGGGCTTGTTGCGGCCATCGTAGCTGAGGGTGGGCATATGTCGTCCTTTCTTGTGTGGGGCGAGCGGGTGAGCGTAGCGTGGGGGGAACGACCTCATCCGTCACGGCTTCGCCGTGCCACCTACCGCGGGCCTACCGGCCCCATCTCGCTGAAAACAGTCCACTGGACTGTTTTCCAGGCGCTCGATGCCCCTGAAGGGGAAGGCTTTTGGGACCGTTGCCCTCTTCCCGACAAATCAGAATCTTACCCGACGAATCGCTTATCTTGAATCAACGAAATCCGCAAGGATTTCAACAACAATTCCTCATTCCTCATTCCTCATTCCTCATTCCCTGGGTCTGCCGGCCCCATCGACGGGGGTCTGCCGACCCGTTCTCGCTGAAAACTCTCCACTGGAGAGTTTTCCGGGCGCTCGAACCACTGAAAAATGTCCACTGGACATTTTTCCGGGCGCTCGATGTCCTAATTCTCTTCCTGCGTTTCCACCTTCACCTTGTGCCTGCACGTCTCGTTCGCGCAGACGTGGTACAGCGTGTCCTTGCCGCCGCGCTTCAATACCATGTAGCTGCCGCAGACGGGGCACTTTTCCTTTACGGGGCGGTCCCAGGACACGAAGTCGCAGTCGGGGTACTTTTCGCAGCCGTAGAACTTGCGGCCCTTGCGGCTGATGCGCTCCAGCAGCTCGCCGCCGCACTTGGGACAGGGCACGCCGATGTTGTTGGGCAGGGCCTGGGTGTGGCGGCAGGCAGGGAAGTTGGGGCAGGCCAGGAAGCGGCCGTAGCGGCTCATCTTGTAGACCATCATCGCGCCGCACTTCTCGCAGGGCACGTCGGACACCTGGTCCTCGATGGCGATCTTCTCGATGCTCGCCTCGGCCTTCTCCAGGTCCTTCTCGAAGGGGCCGTAGAACTCGGACACGATGCCCCGCCAGTCGGCCTTGCCCGCCTCCACGTCGTCCAGCTGGTCCTCCATGCTGGCGGTGAAGGTCACGTCCACGATGTCCGGGAAGTTCTTGCACATCAGGTCGTTGACGATCCTGCCCAACTCGGTGGGGATCAGGCGCTTGTTTTCCTTGGCGATGTAGCCCCGGCGGCCGGTGATCGTGGATATGGTGGGGCTGTAGGTGGAGGGGCGGCCGATGCCCTTCTCCTCCAGCGTGCGCACCAGGCTGGCCTCGGTGTACCTTGGCGGCGGCTGGGTGAAGTGCTGCTCGGCGTCCATTGCCCCCGCCTCGGCGGCCATGCCCTCGGTCAGCTCCGGCAAGTTGCCGTTCACGGCCTCCTCCTGGGGGTCGTCCACGCTCTCCACGTACACCGCGGTGAAGCCGGCGAAGCGCAGCTTCTGGCCGTTGAAGTGGAAGCGGGGGCCGCTGGCGGCGTCGATGTCCACGGCCAGGGTGTCGTACAGCGCCGGGGTCATCTGGCTGGAGACGAAGCGGTCGTAGATCAGCTTGTACAGCCGGAACTGGTCCCGGGACAGGGAGGCCTTGACGGCCTCGGGGCGGCGGTCCACCACGGTGGGGCGGATGGCCTCGTGGGCGTCCTGGGCGCTCTTGCGGGTCTTGTAGACGTTGGGCTTCTCGGGCAGGTAGTCCGCGCCCCAGGTGTCGCCGATGAGCCCGCGCACGGCCTCCACGGCCTCGTCCGCGATGCGGGTGGAGTCGGTGCGGATGTAGGTCACCAGGCCCTGGGAGCCCTCGCCGGCCAGCTCCACGCCCTCGTAGAGCTGCTGGGCGATCTGCATGGTCTTCTGGGTGGAGAAGCCCAGCTTGCGGGAGGCCTCCTGCTGCAGATTCGAGGTGGTGAACGGCGGCGCGGGCAGTCGGCGGCGCTCGCCCTTCTTGATGGCAGCCACGCTGAAAGCCGCGCCCTCGCAGCGCGCGATGACCGCATCGGCGTCGGCGCGGGTCTTCAGCTCGGCCTTCGCGTCGCCCTCGCCGGTGTAGCGGGCGGTGACCTTCGCTTCGCCGATCTGGAAGGTGGTCTCCAGCGTCCAGTACTCCTCGGGGATGAAGGCCTCGATCTCGGCCTCCCGGTCGCAGATGATCTTGGTGGCCACCGACTGCACGCGGCCGGCGCTCAGCCCCTTCTTGATCTTCTGCCAGAGGATCGGGCTGATCTTGTAGCCCACCAGCCTGTCCAGCACCCGCCGGGCCTGCTGGGCGTTGACCAGGTCCATGTCGATCTTCCGGGGGTTCTTCACCGCGGCCTTCACGGCCTTGCTGGTGACCTCGTGGAATTCGATGCGGCAGGGGGAATCCTCGTCGATGCCCAGCACGTTGGCCAGGTGCCAGGAGATGGCCTCGCCCTCGCGATCCGGGTCGGTCGCGAGGTAGATCTTGCCGGCGGCTTTCGCTTCCTTGCGGATCTTGCTGAGGATCTCGCCGCGCCCGCGAATGGTGATGTACTTGGGTTCAAAGTTATTGTCCACATCCACGCCGATCTGGCTCTTGGGCAGGTCGCGCACATGGCCCTGGGAGGCCTCGACCTTGTAGCCGCGGCCAAGGAACTTTCCGATCGTCTTTGCCTTGGCCGGTGATTCGACGATGACGAGCTTGTTTGCCATATAGTCCTCCGAAATAAGGGAACAGGGAACAGGGAACAGGGAACAGGAGTAGCCTGCTCTTTGTTCATTGTCCTTGCTCCGGTTTAGGTGTAGGCCCGGTAGAGTCCGCCGGGCGCCTTATCTATTATTCCCCTAAGTTCCAGCATTGTCAAGTGGGAATTTAATTTTGCCGCGGAAAGGCCGGTGATTTGGGCGAGCTCCTCGAAGGACAGCGCCTCGTTGCGCAGCGGTGCGACGATGGCTTCCTCCTCCGGGTCCAGGTCGCGCTTCGGCGCGGGCCTGGCCGCGCCGCCGGCGGGGCGCTGGGCCCAGCGGCAGTGCTCCAGTATGTCCCAGGGCGAAAGCACCGGGACGGCGCCGTCCAGTATCATCTGGTTCGGCGCGGCGCTGAGGGGCGAATAGATGCTCCCGGGCACGGCGAAGACCTCCCGGCCCTGGTCCAGGGCCAGGTTCACGGTGATCATCGCGCCGCTGGCCTTCGCGCCCTCCACGATCAGCGTGCCTTCGCACAGGCCGCTGACGATGCGGTTGCGGGCGGGAAAGTTGCCGGGCACGGGCGGCGTGCCGGGCACGTATTCCGAGACGATGGCCCCGCCGCTGTCCAGGATCTCTCTGGCCAGGTCCCCGTTCTCCGGGGGATAGACCACGTCCACGCCGCAGCCCAGCACGGCGAAGGTGGGCCCGTGGCCGTCCAGCGCGCCCCGGTGGGCCCAGGAGTCGATGCCCCTGGCCATGCCGCTGACCACGGTGACGCCGTTCTGGGCCAGGCCCATGGCAAATTCCCGGGCGGCCCGCTGGCCGTCCCGGGTGCATATGCGGGAGCCCACCACGGCGATCATGCGCTCGGCGCTCAGGTCGCCGTCGCCCCGCACGTACAGCGTGGGCGGCGGGTCGTAGATGCCCGTCAGCGCCGGGGGATAGTCGTCCGACAGCCGGGTCACGGCCCGGATGCCGCCCTTCTCCAGCCGGTCGAACAGCCGGTAAAAGTAGCTTTCGTCCCGCGCGGCGCGCAGCTTCCCGAAGGCCGCCTTGCCCACCGCGGCGGGGATGTCCGGCGGCGTCAATGGGCCGCCCAGGGCGTCCCAGACGCTTCGGGCGTCGCCGTACAGCGAAAGCAGCCTGTAAAACCGCTTCGCCCCGATGCCCTCCACGCTGGAAAGCCAGATCCAGTATTGCTCCATAACAGTCATAGCATGCCTATTTTACGGGGCTGGAAGCCACTTTGTCAATGGGGTTTACCCTAAATGTTACCCTAATTAAGCGCATCGTCAAAATATTTGGATAGTTTCTCGGCGGCGACTTTGCCGGCGTCGGTGGTGTAGGCGGCGTAAACATCCAGGGTCATGGCGGCGTTTTTGTGGCCGAGGTTGCTCTGAACGGTCTTGATGTCGGCGCCGGAGCGGAGGGCGGCGACGGCGTAGGAGTGGCGCAGGTCATGGGGGTGGAGCTCCGGGACGCCGATCTTCGCGCCGATGGCGTGGGCCGCCTTGGCAAGGACGGATTCGGAGAGGAAATGGCCGCGGGCGCTGCGGAAGACCAGATCGTCCACGAGGTCGCCCGTCTCCCACTTCTCGCCGGCGGCAAGGCGGGCGGCGGCCTGGGCCTTGCGCTGCTGTTTGAGCAGGGCGACGGCCTGGGGCGTCAATTCGATGGTGCGGACGCTATTGTCCTTCGGCGGCGCGAAGGCGGGCGCGCCATGGCAGGGGATCTGTTGGTGGATGTGCATGGAGGCGGCGTCCAGGTCCACGTCGTTCCACTGGAGGCCGCGCAGTTCGGCGGCACGCAGACCGGTATACAGCAGGAAAATCAGCGCGTTGCCGTTCACGTCCTCACGGGCAGCAGCGACAAAGGCCGGGATTTGCTCGCGGTCGATGATGTGGAGTTTTGTCTTTGTCCGCTGGGGCAGCTTCATGCCCTCGGCGGGGTTGGTATTGATCAGCTTCGCCTCGATGGCGGCGTTGCAGGCGGCGGAGATGACGCCGTGGGCGTTGCGGATGGTGGAGACGGCCCGACCATTTTTCTGCATTTCGGAGATCACCTTGCGCACGTGGATCGGGGACAGGGCGGTCAGGCGCACGACGCCGATCACGGGGGTGATGTACCGATCCACCAGACCACGGTAGACCTGGACGGTGCGTGGGGTGGTGTGGCCCTGGTAGTCTGATAGCCAGGTGTTGAGCCATTGCTTGACGCTGAGGGTGGACGGCTCCAGCCAGGTGCCGGCGTCTACGCTGTGCGTGGCGGTGCGCAGGGCCTCGCCGCAGGCCTTGGGCGTCTTGGCGTACACGCTGTGCTGCCGCCCGTCGGAGCCGGTGTAGCGGCCCTCGTAGGTGCCGTCCTTGCGCTTGCGGATGGAGCCCATACCGTTGAGGGCGCGGGTGCCGAATTTGGACATGGGGGTCACCTCCTGTAAATATTACAACCCAGACGTATCGCCACTTTCGGCGGCAGCATTTTCGAGACGAAGTAAACGTTCTTTTTCAGCGTCGGAAGCAGTTTGCAGCCAGTCAAAACCGTCAGTCGTATAATAACTAATCCATATTTCGCCATTAGAACTACTCTGACTTGGTATCTTCTTTGTCAATGCAACAGCGGTATGATCTGTGCCCCACCAGAGTGTCCATGTATAGTTGAATGAATAACTTGATCTTGCTCCATCTTTATCTGGTTCTCCATAGACTGAAGATAGTTTTCGGGTAAGGTCATCTGCAACAAAATCAATATTTGCGGGTTCAAATTCGTATTTTGCAGCATATAAAGCTGTGTCTTCTTCCTTATGCGTTAATATACCGTCAACGGGTGTGTACGCGAAATATAGATAAATACCGCTTGTCGTATATCCTGCCACCTGAAACTCATGCTCAAAACAATAGGCTGGGATATTGATATCGCTGTATTCGTAGTCATGTTCGCTTTTATCAGTAACAATTTCTTCTATCGGGTATACTCGCATGTTTTCTCCAGCATAAGCTGAAGACAACCGATACTCAGGAAATAACTGATCTGCTTCAGTAAAACTAATGCCCCAAGGCGCATCTCTAAATGTTATGAGCTTATTATCTTGCATAATCGTAGGCTTAGGTGTTATTGCGGGCAAAGGTGTGGGGCGTTGTTTCTCCGAAAGCATTTTAGCCTCGATGCTCTGTATCAAATCATGTATATTTGCTTCATCCGCATCATTAATAGGCCGTGTAGTATAGTAGTTAAAAATATAGAGTGTATCATCTGATTCATCGACGGTTCCGATGTAATCTCCATAAATATCCAATCCGGAATAATTGTAAATATAATCCAGTGCAAACAATTCGATACCGTTTATAATTCCTTTGGTTCTGATCTCAATGGAATCGTAATACACATACTCGTCTATGTGTTTGATACATTCCTCCAGAGTATAACCTTTACTGTCACACATGAGAACCTTCAAATAAGCGTAATCATCGTTTTCAAGTGACAGATCGTCAGCGGTATTGCTGGTGATTCTGAAGCCCTCGGGGACGGTGAATCTGATTGAGCCCACGTCGAGATTAATTTGAAGGCTATCACTGTTCGATGTCAAATCTTCTGCCAATGCTGGAATAAACGAAATCATAAAGAGGAACAATAGCGCGATAATCTGTTTCTTCATGGGTTATACCTCCTTATATCAGCGGCGGGGCCGCAATTATCCTACGTTATTAAAAATTGTCTTTAGTTTCTCTCGTACACCGCTCATATTCAATATCTAATACGGATGTTACTGCGCGAGCGCCATAATCATCCAATGCACGATATTTCTCAATTAACATATTTTCTGTATCGTCTAAAGCAGGTATATAATCAGCACCAATCGCATCATCCCAATCATAGGTCAGAATGGAAGGGTCATTCAATACTTTGGCTATGCTTGAAAGAATGTTTTGACGTGGGGCCTTGATCTCTCCATTTTCGTAACGGTATATAGTTGCGGGAGACACGTTTACTTTCTCAGCTAATTCCTCTGCCGATATACCTAATACATTTCTGCGTCTCTTGATTTTCTCTCCGAAATTCATATTCATGCTCCTTTGCTTGTTCTGTTTTTATTATACAATGACTAATTCATAAATGCAAGAGAAAAGATTAAAAATTACCACAAACGCAAAATCATATATTGACAACTCGCATTTATGTGAGTATAATTATCACAAACGCGAGTGAGAGGAGGAATACAAATGTCATTGATGGACGGAAAGCGGATTTCGCTGATGGTTCCAGAGAGCATGGAATCTAAGCTGTACGAGCTTAGAGGCCGGGAAGAGTTCAAGAGGCTGTCTATCTCCGAGATCGTGAGAAGGCTGATCGAGATAGGCATAGCCTCGATAGAGAACAAGGAGAGCACATGACCAATCAGATCAAAGCCATTCGCAAGAGCCGGGGCCTGACGCAACAAGATGTGGCTGACGTTCTCGGATGTACAAGGAGAATGTGATGGTCGCAACAGCCAAGGCGGAGGGCGTGCTGTGCGCGCTGTACGCGATCGTCCGGGACATGAACATCGGCCAGTTGGTGGACGAGAACAAGAACGGCAAGCTCGGGGATGTGATCGGCGATACGCTGGCGGGACTGGAGTACGTGCGCGAGGTGTGGAGCGCCGGAGGTGAAGACGATGAAGCAGGAGAAGCATGAGGCGCGGTCGCTGTGCCCGCTGGCCGGGTTCGCGGAGTGCCGCGGGGAGCGGTGCGCGCTGTGGGACGACGACTGGACGCTGTGCGGCCTGAGCAGCGGGAGCCGGTACAGCAGCATCCGGGCGGCGGTGTGCGACGCGGCGGTGGAGGTGATGGGGGAGTACCGGGGAGAGGGAGACCGGGGGACCTCATCCGTCAGCGCCGAAGGCGCTGCCACCTTCCCCATCGGGGGAAGGCTTTTGGAGGAGGCGGGGGTATGATCGAGTTCTTCTTGCCGATGTCGCCGCCGACCGTCACCCAGCAGGAGCATGAGTTCAAGATCGTCAAGGGCAGGGTCGTCGTGTACGACCCGCCCAGACTGAAGGATGCGCGGCAGAAGTTCATGGCACTGCTGCTGGGACACAAGGGCCGGATCCCAGGCGCGGATTACTGCCTGCCCATGGATGGGCCTGTGCGGCTGGTGACCAAGTGGCTGTTTCCGATCCCGGAGGACAGCGGGCACCTGGACGGGGAGTGGAAGGTGACGAAGCCGGACACGGACAACCTGATCAAGCTGTTCAAGGACTGCATGACGCGGACGGGTTACTGGGTTGACGACGCCCAGGTATGCAGCGAGATCACCGAGAAGTTCTGGGCGGAGAGGCCGGGGATTTATGTGCGGGTAGAGGAGATCGGGGAGGTGAGGGCGTGAAGCTGGTGGACTTGGAACAGAAGGTGTTTATCCCCATCGTGGATGAGAGCAAGGGCGGGGCGACCTATGAGGTGCAGATGAGCGTCGCGGAAGTGTTTGAGAAATTCTTCGAGGGGAATACGCCGGAAATCGTGGAGGCTGTGCCGGTGGTGCACGGGCGGTGGGTAAGGCAAAATGGGTCAGCATTCGTTTTCAAATGCTCGGCGTGTGGATTCAAATTCGCTGGCGCTGAAATCGCAAATTATTGCCCGAACTGCGGCGCGAAGATGGACAGGAGTGCGAAAAAATGAGCGCGGACGGGTTTACGCTGAAGGACGCGACCGGCAAGGCGTACAGGTTCGAGCCCGCGCCCTTCGACATCGAAGTGGTGGACGTGTGGCCGCCGGGGACGCTGTCTGAGGCCGCCCAGGACGCCTATGACGCGTTGTCGGCGGCGGGGAGGATTATTCCAAGGGGATTGGTCGTGCGGGACGCTGCCGGGCGCGTGACCGTTCGATACATGGCCGATATCCCGGAGCAGTGGATTCGGCAGGAGCTGAGGGAGGCAAAGCTGGTCGGGCTAAAGTGCTCCCCATGTCAAGGACAATTTTGATTAAGCAAGGGGAAGCGGAGGACAAAGCGTGATATACTCTCCCTGCTCGGACGGAGGATAAGGCAA
>CACWZI010000083.1 GCA_902765305.1 uncultured Eubacteriales bacterium | reverse complement strand
AGAAATCCGTCAGGATTTCTACCTTCCCTAACACCTAAAACCTATAACCTAAAACCTAACTACTGATTTGTCGCAGCGCGACAAATCAGTAGTTGTCAGCTACTCATTCTCCACGCACGCCCGCATCTCGTCCCACAGGCCGTCCAGGCATTCGTTGATCCTCCGGTAAAGGGCGTAGCGCTTCTGGTAGGCTTCGTGGGCCCTTGGGTCGGGCAGCACCCGCTCGCCCGCCGGGCACATGGCCGCGCAGGCTTCGGACAGCGACGGATAGACCCCCGTGGCCGCGGCGGCGGCGATGGCACAGCCCAGCGCGCCGGTCTCGTTCACCGGCGCGGTCTCCACCGGCAGGCCCAGTATGTCGGCAAACATCTGCGTCCACACCTTCGACCGCGCCGCGCCGCCCGCCAGGCGGATGCAGTCCGGGGGCGTCTGGCGGGTGGCCAGCAGCTTGTCCAGGTGTTCCTTGTGGCAGAACACGATGCCCTCGTACACGCTCTTGACCAGGTGCGCCCGGGTGTGCCCCACATTCAGGCCGATGAAGCTGCCCATGGCGTTGGGATGTACGTTGCTGCCCATCAGGAACGGATGGAACAGGGGCACGAAGGCGTCCGCCGGCAAACCGGCCACCCAGGCGTTCATCTCGTCGTAGACGCTGCGGCCGTGCTGCTTCGCCTCGGCCCGCGCCTCGGGCAGCAGGTTGCGCACAAACCACTCGTTGTTGCCGGCGGAGGTGGGGCTGCTCTCCTCGATCAGGTAGTACTCAGGCAGCGCGAACAGCGAATTCATCTGCACCCGTCCGTCGGTCACCGGCTCGCGGCGCAGGTATTCGTTGATCGACCAGGTGCCGGCGATCATGCAGATGTTGCGGGTGTCCACCACGTTCACGGCGATGGCGCAGGCGTCGATGTCGAACATGCCTCCGGCCACCGGCGTTCCGGGGACCAGGCCGCACTTCGCCGCAGCCGCCTCGGTGACATAGCCTGCGATGTCCAATGCCTCGCACAGCGGCGGCAGGGCGCCACGGATCTGCTTCAGGCCGAAGCAGTCCAGCAACGCGTCGTCGTACTGCCGGGTGTGCAGGTTGATCAGGTGCGCGCCGGAGTAGTCGGTGATCTCCGCCCGGGCCTCGCCGGTCAGGCGGAAGCGCACGTAGTCCTTGCACTCGAAAATCCATTGTATGTTGTCCAATACCCCGGGCTCGTTGTCCCGCAGCCAGGCCAGCAGCGCCACCGGCTGGCAGGCCATCACGTGCTGGCAGGACAGCTCGAAGGCCCGGGCCTCGGTGCCGTCCTCCCGCCACTTCAGCGGGTAGGCATAGGCGCGGTTGTCGGTGGAGATGATGCCGTTGCGGGCGGGCTTTCCATCCTTGCCCCAGAGGTAGAGTCCCTTGCCGTGGCCGCAGACCGCCACGCCCGCCACGTCCGCCGGAGCAATGCCCGTCTTTTCCAGCACGTCCCGAATGACGCCGCAGTTGGCCTCCCACATCTCCTCCATGTCCCGCTCGATAAAGCCGGGCTTGGGCGTGAGCATCCGCGTATCCCGGCTCGCCACGCCGATTTCGCTGCCCTTCGCGTCGTACAGCGCCGCCTTCGTGGTGGTGCCGCCATTGTCCAGACCCAAGAAGTACTTCATCGTCGTCCATTCCCCCTCGTATAGTATTCAACCTGTTTTAACAATTTATCACGTCTCCGGAGCTTTGTCAATCGCTATTTCGCCAGCGCGTCGACCTCCCGGTCCAGGTTTTGATAGAACTGCGCCAGCTGCAGGCCATCCACCAGCGCGTGGTGGACCAGCAGCGTCACCGGCAGCATCAGCCGGCCCCGATGATCCGCTTCGAATTTGCCCCAGGAGATGCGGGGGTTGGACTCGTCCCCGCCGGCCGTGGGCTGGATGAGCTGGGTATAGTGCAGCCAGGGCAGCGACGTGATGAAGTACAGGCCCTCCACGCCGTCGTCCTCCTCGATGGAGGCGGCTTCCCGGCAGCGCAGGCGCTCGGCCTGGGCATATTCCAGGTATTCGCGGAAGGGCATGTCGTGGTACAGCGTGCAATAGCCATAGGTGCCGTCCGAGCGCAGCTCCACGTGGGAGGTACCGCAGGCGTCGTATTCCACGATGTCCCCGTCCCGGATCCGCTGGCGCAGCTGGGGCACGCCGTTCGCCGCCCGGGCCGCACAGCACATAAAGGCCAGGTAGAAGGAGCAGCCCTCCGCCCTGCAAAACGCCCTCAGCGCCGTCACGTCCACGTTCACGGTCACGCCCAGCATCGGGTTTTGCAGCGAGCGAAAGTAGTCGAAGTGGGCCCGTCGGGGATAGGACTCCATGTCGATGGTCCTGCAATGCATCATATCAACCTCAAATCCTTCAGCATGATCAGCTCCGGCGGCTGTTCATAGCCGGGAATGTCGATGTCAAAGCTGCCGGCGTCCTTATAGCCGAGGGCACGCCAGAAATGCTGGGCCTCCTCGTCCGACTGGGTGGAGGTCATGGCCATGCCGTGGCCCTGGGCGCGCATATCCGCCTCCCAGCGCCCGGCCAAGGCCGCGTCCACGCCGGGTCTGTTCGATATAGAGCAGCGTGCAGAAGGGCACCTCGTCCCAGAAGCGGTTCCAGCGGAGCAGGCCTACGGGAACACCCGACAGCTCGGCGATATAGCACTCCCCCGCCTCCGCTTTGCGCAGGAACAGATCGGAGGAGATACGATTGTCCAATGTATGCCAGAACGGCCAGTCGGAGGGAGTGGTGAAGCGGGTGATTGGCATGGTAGGACCTCCTTTGCAAATACTGATTTGTAGGGCTGAAGCCCTAAATGAGAAATTAGGAATGAGGAATGAGGAATTCAGGAGGAAATCCTGACGGATTTCTTTTATTAATGGAAATGCGCGGTGTTTCAACGATTCAATGGACTTTAAATCAAAACAAATCCGTAGGATTTGCACCACCATTCCTCATTCCTCATTCCTCATTCCTCATTCAAACGCAGCGACAAATCAGTAGTTGTCCCGCTCCCCCATCGAACAACCGCAGGGGCGGCATATGCCGTCCCTGCGGTTGTCGTTGTGTAGGCTTTACGCCATCGGCTCGGCCTTGACCTTGGCCAGGCGCACGAAGCGGGGCAGGCTGTCCGTCTTGGGCAGCTGGGTCTCGCCCTGGATCAGCGGCAGGGCGTAGTCGATGAAGCCCTGGTTCAGGCCGTCGCCGGTCGCGTTGATCCACTCCTGGGGCACCTTCTTCTCGGTGTTGGCCACGTCGGTCAGCTCGAACAGCTTGATATTGCAGACATACTTGCCGTTCTCGTAGCTGCGCTCGAAGCCCACCATCTTGTCGGTGATGCCCGCCACGGCGTTCTCAACCGCGGCCTTGCCTGCGGAGAAGGACTCCTCGATGTCGGTCTGGGAGGCGCAGTGGGCCGCGCAGCGCTGCAGCAGGCTCAGCTCGATGCCGCGCACCTTCGCGCCGGTGGCGGCCTTCATGTGGTTGGCCAGGAAAGAGGCCAGGCCGCCCAGCTGGGTGTGGCCGAAGGCGTCCTTGGCGGCATTGGCAGAGCCGTACTCGCTGATGAACTTGCCGTCCTTGTCGTGGATGCCCTCGGAGACGACCACCAGGCACTTCTTCTGCTTGTTGTAGATCTCCTTGACCTTCTCGGTAAAGGCGTCCAGGTCGAAATCGCGCTCGGGCAGGTAGATCAGGTCCGCGCCGTCGCCGGCATAGTTCGCCAGCGCCGCGGCGGCGGTCAGCCAGCCCGCGTGGCGGCCCATGCACTCGATGATGGTGATCATACCGGTGTCATAGACGGTGGAATCGCGGTACACTTCCATGACGGAGGTGGCGATGTACTTGGCCGCGGAGGCGAAGCCCGGGCAGTGGTCGGTGCCGTACAGGTCGTTGTCGATGGTCTTGGGGATGCCCATCACGCGGCAGTCATAGCCGTTCTTCAGCATGAACTTGGAGATCTTGTTGCAGGTGTCCATGCTGTCGTTGCCGCCGTTGTAGAAGAAGTAGCGCACGTTGTACTTCTTGAAGATCTCGAGGATGCGCTTGTAGTCGGTGTCGTCCACGTCGGGGTCGGCCAGCTTGTAGCGGCAGGAGCCCAGCGCGGAGGAGGGAGTGTACTTCATATAGGCAAGCTCGGTGGGGTCTTCCTTGCCCATGTCGATCAGGTCGTCGTCCAGCACGCCCTTGATGCCGTGCAGCGCGCCCAGGACCTGGGTGATGTCCTCGTTCTCCAGCGCGGTCTTGATCGCGCCGTAGGCGGAAGCGTTGATGACGGCGCTGGGGCCGCCGGACTGACCGATGATGCATGCGCCTTTCAGCTGGCTCATTGTCATTCATTCCTTTCAGATTATCGTGATATGGCATTTGCGCGGATGTCCCACGCATACACTATAACTATAGCATAGAATAGCGCCAGCGTCAAATCCGCTGGCGTTAAATCTGCTTGGGAACATGCCCAAACGCCGCTTCGCGTTGCGAAGCGGCGTTTGGGCGTTCATCAGGGCTCGGTATCCTCTCCCTCGGTAACGTCGGACATGCCGAACTCGTCGATCACGATCTCCTCGTCGGCGCCCTCATCCTCGGTGACCATCGGCACGAACACGGTGGTGTAAGCCTCCTCGGGCAGGCCGGCGATCATGCCGGGCAGGTTCAGCACGATGCCGTCCTCCTTATAGGGCACCTTTACGGTGTAGCTGTAGGTGACGGGCTCGTCGCCCTTTTCCTTGGTGACCTCGATGTCAAAGCTCAGCTTCTGGCCCATGAACGTGGCCATGCCGCGGTCCTTGGCGGACAGCTTGGCCACCTGCTCGCCGCCCACGAACACATTGATGCGTCGATAGGTGTCGTAGGTTTGGCCCTCGTATTCCAGCTTCTTGTTGTCAAAGTACATGGTGTGGCCCCGGCCGATGACCATCATGCAGGCGGCGATGGCGATCAACAGCAGGATCGCGGCCGCGCTGAAAAGTATCCTGCGCTTATTCATCGCTTATCCCCCTCCTGCTGCGCGGCGGCCAGCTGGGCGCCCATGCCCGCCTTGGCCCTGCGCTTCTTGGTCTCGTACATCACCAGCGCCACGGTGATGACGCCATAGGATACGAACACGCGGAAGTATTCGCCGACGACCTCGTTGCCGGTGATCTTCGCGCCTGCGGAAGGCGCGAGTATGAACATGGTGTGGAACAGTATCACGCCCAGGAACACGTTGCCGATGGAGGCCTTGTCCACGCTGGCGCCGCCCACCAGCAGCGCGGCGATGCAGAACATGCCGATCTGGCTGTGGGAGGAGTAGGTGGCCATGTCACCCATGTTTTGCAGGTAGATGACCATGCCGATGCCGGCCAGCACCGTGGAGATGACGATGGAGATGATGCGGGTGCCCTCCACGTCGATGCCCGCCGCCCGGGCCACCTCCATGTCCTGGCCCACGGCCCGCATGTCCTGGCCCAGCTTGGTACGGCGGAACCACACGATCACCAGGCACATGGCCGCGATGATCAGCAGGGTCAGCACGGGAATGTTTACGCCTCCGATGTTTACGGAAAGCACGTTGTCCAGGGCCTTGCGGATGCGGGTCAGGTCCACCGAGGCGCGCACGCCATAGCCCCGGGGCAGCTTGATGTTGTTGTGGACGATCGGTATGATCGAGCCCATCATATACAGCACCACCAGCTGGTAGACGCCGTTCATAAAGAAGGAAATGATGTAGCTGGTGATCATCTCGCGACCCTTGGCGGCATTCAGGATCTTGCCGCATACCAGGCCCAGCACCGCGGAGATCGGTATGGACATGATCATCGCCAGCACGATGCCGGGGATGCCCCAGATCTGCCAGTCGGAGGTGAAAATCAGCGCGATCTCCGCGGCCATGGCTCCCAGGGTCATGCCGAAGTTCAGGCCCATGCCCGCCATGATGGGGATCAGCAGGCTGAGGATCAGGAAGGTATTGCGGCTCAGGCGGGTCATGATCTCGTTCAACAGGAACAGTGACGAGAAGCCGGAAATCGGTATGCAAAAAGCGATGATGATGATAAACATGATGGGCACGGCATTGTTGCCCAACAGGTTCAGCAGCTTGCCGGAGGCCGTCTTATTCTTGTTGTTCATCGTGTCGCCTCCGTTTTGCGGGTCAGCGCGTAAAGTATCATGCCGTTGGACACGACCACGCGCAGCACCTCTGAAATATCCAGGTTGATCAGGCCGTTCATCACAGTGGGGGTCATGGTCACCATACCCTGGAACAGTATGGTGCCGATGATCACGTTGGTGATGGAAGCCTTGTTGGCCGTCGCGCCGCCGATCAGTATGGCCGAGACGGCGGGCAGCGCCATGTTGAAGGGGGCGTTGTACAGCTGCACAAAGCCGAAGCCCTGCTCATATACCAGTATGCCCACGGCGGCCAACCAGGTGCTCATCACCACGGACAGCATGCGGATCCTGTCCACGTTGATGCCCGCCGCCCTTGCGAAGGTGGCGTTGGAGCCCACGGCGGTCATGGCCGTGCCGGTCTTGGTGTGCAGGAAGGCCCAGATCATCAGGGCCAGCAGCGCGAAGAACAGCAGCGCGCCGGTGGGGATCACCAGCCGGCCGATCTGTATGCGCAGGAAGTTGGAAAGCACGCCCCCGTAATACTTGTCGATGGGGAACGTGGTGCGCAGGCCGGTGCCCTCGAAGCCCCAGGCCATGTCCGGCTTCTTGTAGGGCAGCACCAGCCACATCATGCAGAAGAACGACACCACGGAGAAGCCCACATAGGTGGCGATCATCATCTCGCCGCCCTTGATCTTGTTCAGCAGCCAGCCGTAGGCCAGGCCGAACAGCAGCGCGAAGGGCGTGGCGATCACGATGGCCATCACGAAGCTCATCGGACCGATGAAGCCCCATTCGATGGACAGCGTGGCGCCCAGCAGGCCCGCGATGATGCCCACCGGCAGGCCGAAGTTCAGGCCGCAGCCGGAATGTACCATGGGCACCATGGCCAGCACCAGCACCGCGTTCCAGCTGAAGCGGTTGATCACGTTGGTGATCTGTACCCAGAAGTTTGCGCCCGTGAACGGCGCAATGATGAACATCAGCAGCAGGAACGCGGTGATGATCAGCCTGGGCAGGCCGAAGCTCTTCAGGTTCTCGCGCACCCCATCGATAAAGGTGCGTTTTATCTCTTTGACTTCACTCATTGTGCGCCTCCTCCTAAACCACCGAACTGACCATCAGCTCGCCGAACGCCTCGCTGGAGCGGCTGGCCGGCAGTATGCCCGCGATGCGCCCGCCGGAAACGATGGCGATGCGGTCGCAGATCTGGCGCAGCTCCTCCAGCTCCGAGGAGATCATCACGATGGTGATGCCGCTTTCGCGGTTGAACTTCTCCAGGGCCTTCAGTACCAGTGCCTTTGCGCCCACATCGATGCCCCGGGTGGGCTCGGACACGAACAGGAAGTTCGGCTCCAGGGCGAAGGCCTTGGCCAGGCACACCTTCTGCTGGTTGCCGCCGGACAGCTCCTTGGCCTTCTGCTTGCTGCTGGTGCACTTGATCTTCAGGTCGTCGATATACCGGGCGGTGACCTCGCGGATGGCCTTCTCGTCGCGCCACTTCACCAGGCCGCCCAGCCTGGGCTTCAAAAACTTGTCGTGGATCTGCATGGCGGGGAAGACGATGTTCCACTCCAGCGATTCATCCAGCAGCAGGCCCACGCCCCGCCGGTCCTCCGAAACGAAGGCCAGCCGGCTGTCAAGGCACGCTCTGGGCTGGTTCAACGGGATCTCCTTGCCCTCGAAGATCACCTTGCCCCCGGCGGGGTACAGGCCCATCACGCCGTTGGGAATGCCCAGCTTGCCCTGACCGGCCAGGCCGCCGATGCCCAGGATCTCGCCCCGGCGCACCTCCAGGTTAACGTCGCGCACGGTCTCGCCGGGCATGTCCACCCACAGGCGCTGTATGGACATGATGGTCTCGGTCTCGGGGGGCTCGCGGCGGTCCTGGGCCGTGTCCGCCACGCTGCGGCCCACCATCCAGCGGGTGATCTCGGAGATGTTGGTCTCGGCGGCGGGCACGTCCTTAACCAGCACGCCGTCGCGCATGACCGCCACCTTGTTGCAGACGTTCAGTATCTCCTGGAGCCGGTGGGTGATGAAGATCACGGCGATGCCCCGCTTCGACATGCCCCGTATGGAATCCAGCAGCGCCTCGGCCTCCTGTTCGGTCAGCACGGCGGTGGGCTCGTCCAGGATCAGCAGCTTCAGCTGGGCCTTGGACAGCTCGCGGGCGATCTCGGTGAACTGCTTGTGGCCCACGGGCATGTCGTTGATCTCCATGTCCGACTCGATGTGCACGCCCATTTTGGCGATGGCCTCGCTGGACTGGGTGCTCATTTCCTTGCGGTTCAGCGTGTTCAGGCGCTCGCCGAACACCTCGGAAGCGACGCTCTTGCGCTGGGGCTCCCGGTTGAGCAGTATGTTCTCGGTGGCGGTGAAGCCGGGAATAAGCGAAAACTCCTGGTGCACCATGCCGATGCCCGCCGCCAGCGCGTCGAAGGGCGAATTGAAGAGGACCTTCTGGCCGTTCAACAGCACGTCGCCGCCATAGCCGCCGGTATCGCGGATGTCGGTCATGCCGAAAAGGATCTTCATCAGCGTGGATTTGCCGGCACCATTTTCGCCCACCAGGCCCAGCACCTCGCCCTCGTCGAGGGTCAGGTTGATATCCTCCAGGACCTGGTTGCCGAAGAAGTCCTTTTTGATGTTTTTCAGTTCCAGCAATGGGACTTGATTGCTCATAGTCTATCTACCCTATTCCTTCTTAATGGCTTGCATAGGAGCACCGATCCGCCGCCCACAGCGCGGCGGGCGGCGCATCGCCGCCCCTACGCATTGAACAAGGGGCTGTCCCGAAACGGCTTACCTGGTAACGGCTGTAGCGGCGACACGAAGTCAGTCCTTTAGGACGGCCTCCAGGCTGCCGCGGTGGCGGCGTAGACGCCGCCGCTACAGTTCGTACCGCGTAAGCTCACCGTTTTGGAACAGCTCCCCTGATTCAAAGTTGAACGCTTACTTCACGGTGAAGTACTTCTCGGGAACCTCAACATCGGCATTGCCCATGTAGTGGCCGGGGTTGCCCATGATGTAGGTGTCCTGGTAGATCAGCATGTAGTTTTCGGTCTTGACGCCGGTATTGGCATCGGTGTAGTAGGAGCCGTTCCACTCGGCGCCGGGGCTGTACACGGCCAGCGCGTCGGAGATGTCGTCGATCTCGGTCAGCTCGCTGTTGCCGTCGATCACGTTCATGGCGTGCTCGGTCAAGCCGGCGACCAGGGAGAACAGGTAGGAGTAGGCCCAGGTGCCGAAGCGGCCCGCGCCGCCCTTTTCAACGATGGCATCCTCGACGCTCTTAAGCAGGTACTCGTAGTTGGTCATGTCCTCGTCCTTGAACTCCACACCCAGGGCATCCGGATAGCCCATCAGCGGGGAAGGCAGGTCGGCCTCGATGAAGTATCCGCCGTACTCCAGCAGCTGCTTCAGCAGGGGCGCGGTGTGGGCGTCGTTGGTGCAGAAATAGGCGGAATTCTGGCCGTACTTCTCGATCCATTCGGGCGCCTTCTCCAGAACCTGCTGCTGGGCGCCGGGGATACCCACGTCGCTCATGGGATCGGCGGCGGTCTCCTCGACGATGGTCACGCCCAGCTCCTTGCCGGCTTCCTTCATGACGGCCAGGCGGCGCGCCAGGGATTCGATGCCCAGGTGACGGGGGAAGGAGATGTGCACGAAAGTGTCGCAGCCCAGTTCCTTGGCGGTCTTGATGATCAGGTAGCCGCGGGCCACGAAGTCGTTCATCAGAACCACGTCCGCAGCCTCGGAGATCAGGGAAGGATCCTCCTGGGATTCGCCTGCCAGGCAGATGATGTCGTCGCGGCGCTCCTTGACCTGGCGGAAGGCCTCGGCGGTGCCGGGCACGGCCTGGGCCACCACGATGGCCTTGACGTCGGGATCGTCGGCGTACTGCACGATCTTCTGGATGACGGTCTCCTTCTCCTCGGTGAAGTTGTCCGGATAGACGTCGGTGGTGATCATGTCGCCATACTTGCCCTCCAGCATCATGGCGGCAGCACGTTCGTCGATGGCCTGGGACATGGAGCCCGTCACGACGGCGATCTTGTAGCCCTTGGATTCGGTCTCGGCGGACGCGGCCACGACCATGGTCAGGACCATCGCCGCAACCAGCAGCGCGCAAAGCAGCTTCTTCATGTGTCTTCCTCCTAATATGGATATAATTCGGTTATTAAACCGCATACAATAATATCATAAAACAGGCGGATTGTCCAGCGCTGTGACGTATTCTTCATTTTCTCTTATCATCAGATTTGTGTCTAAATATGGCTCACCGTTTGAAGCCATTGTGACAGCGCGCATAAAATGTGAAATATACATATGTATATTCGTTGCATATATTCATTTGTTTTCACAACTAAATGCAGGAATGTCCGCAAAATTTGTCGTATATTAATACCATATTCAGTGCATATACAGCATGTGCAGCGCATATGATCTATCACAACCAGCAAACGGGAGGTCAATTGACATGGAAAGCATGAAGTCCGGGATTCGCGGTTTTTCGAGGTTGAGCGCCCGAAAAAAGGCGATCGCCATCGCAGCCCTGGCGCTGATCGCGGTGCTGTTCGTCGCGCTGTGCATATCCATTGGTATGCGTGCGAATATACAGCGTGAATATACAGCCGCAAGGAATCAGGCGGGCGAAGCCCTCTACGACAACCTGTTCATACTGATGCAGACCTTCGATTCCACCGCCGTGCCCAACATCGACGTGCGCAACGCGATACTGCCCCAGATGCGCTCTTACTACATCGCCTCGATCACGCTGAACAGCCTGCTGGGCCAAACCTACGGCCCACGCTACGCGGTGCTGAACGAGGCGGACCTGAACAGCCTGACCAGCGCCTTCACCGCCTACGAGACCGCCTACCAGACCAACACCTCCACCGACCTCGCCCGCGCCGACATGCAGCTGTGCATGGACCGCATCAAGGAGCTGCTGAATACAAGGTACAGCCAGGGGGTTTTGAAGGAAGGACGATAAATTCTGATTTATCGAGCTTTGCTCGATGAATCAGAATTGAGTGGTTAGTGATTAGTGGCTAGTGGTTAGTGGTGGATCAAATCCCTCCGGGATTTGTTTGATTCAATGGAAACGTCAGACGTTTCAACGCTTCTCGATGCTTTTATCATATGAAATCCGCAAGGATTTCCTCCACCCCTAATCCCTAAAACCTAACCCCCAACCCCTCAAATTATGATTTATCGAGCTTTGCTCGATAAATCATAATTCAAACTTCCCACACCGAAAATGCGTGAAAACGCCTGTCAGTACGGGGAAGTAAGCGAAAAAATAGTCAGGAAGCGCCTAATAGAGCACGAAAATG
>CACWZI010000082.1 GCA_902765305.1 uncultured Eubacteriales bacterium | reverse complement strand
TTAGGTGTTAGGGAAGGTAGAAATCCTGACGGATTTCTTTTATTCAAAGGACCGAGAAACGTAGTAACTACTGCCGTTTCCTTTGAATCAAACAAATCCGAAGGGATTTGCACCACCCCTAAAACCTAACCCCTAAAACCTAACCCCTAAAACCTAACCCCTAAAACCTAACCCCTAAATACTGATTTATCGAGCAAAGCTCGACAAATCAGTATTTGCCCACGACCGTTACGTTTTTTATCGTTATCCGAGCCGCCAAACCAACTCACGCCGTCTTCCGCACGGCCAGCTTGTCGGAGATCATCGCGATGAATTCGCCGTTGGTGGGCTTGTCCTCCCTGGCGAAGACGCGGTGGCCGTACATCTGGTTGACCGCCTCCAGGCGGCCGCGACTCCAGGCCACCTCAATGGCGTGGCGCATGGCCCGCTCCACCTTGCTGGCGGAGGTATCGAACTTTCGGGCGATGCCGGGGTACAGCTCCTTGGTGATGCGGTTGATCACATCGTGGTTCTCCAGCACCATGTGCACCGCCTCCCGCAGGTATTGATAGCCCTTGATGTGGGCGGGAATGCCCAGGGTGAGGAAGAGGTTCGTGATCTGCTCGTCCACGCTCTCCTCCCCTGTCTCAGGGGCGGCGGCGACGGTCTGGGGCTGGTCCCCGGCAATTTCCACGATGCGCGCATACAGAAGGTTCATGTCGAAGGGCTTCACCATGTAATAGCTGGCCCCCAGCCGTATGGCCCGCATGATAAAGTCGTCCCTGGCCAGCCCGGTCAGCACGATCACCCGGGGACGCAGCGCCGCATCCATTCCGTTCAGCGCCTCCAGCGTCATAAAGCCGTCCCGCCGCGGCATGATGATGTCCATCACCAGTATGTCCGGCCCGTATTGGCGCACACAGTCAGGGATCTCCTCCCCGTCTGAGACCGCCGCCACCACCTCGATGTCGGGCTTCCTGGAAAGGTAGTCCGTCAAAGCCCTCAGTAGGTTCAGATTGTCATCCGCCAGCATCACACGTATCCTGTCCATATCTGTCTTCCTTTCGTCATTTGAGTTGGAAGTATATATGCGGGTGGATGACAGGATATGATAAAATACTGCACATGCCTCATCCTCAATTGATTTCCGGCGTGTGTGCGATATCCTCATCACGGATAGTAACAGCGGTAATAAGGAACGCTGCTATACAGCTGATGATCAGCCCGATGACATAACAGGCGATCGACACGACTGCGCCTCTGGGGCCTTCAGTCATCACGAATACCCCCAGAATGCCTGAGGGGCCCCAGGTAGTGGAGGCAACCTCCATCAGCATAACGAAGGCTCCGCCGAATCCTGCGCCAATCCCGGCGGTAATAAAGGGCTTGCCCATGGGCAGCGTTACGCCATAGATCAGCGGTTCGCCCACGCCAAGCACGGCAGCCGGAAACGCGCCATTGATGATTCTGCATATTTGCATATTCCCAATTCGCCTTGCCTTGAAGGCGATGGCCAGCGCCGCGCCGACCTGGCCGGCGCCCGCCATTGCCAGCGCCGGATAGAGCGTTACATATCCAAATGTTTCGAGTTGCACGGTATACAGCGCGATCAGGCCATGGTGCATGCCTGTGGCAACCATGGGAAGGAACAGCAGCGCGCCCAGAAACCCTGAAACCATGCGGACGAACGGATTGGGACTGACAGCTATCGCTCCGACAACCCGGCACATGCCCATCGAGACCAGCCCAGTCGCGGGCATTACCACAAAAACATAAGGAACCAGCGTGGCGAAAAGCGTCAATATCGGTGAAACGACTACGTCGAGCGCGTCTGGTATGCGCCTGCGGATCGCCGCTTCAATTTTGCACATCAACCATACGCCGACGACAGCTGCCAGGACGCCGCCCCGACCGGAACGCAGTATGGCGTTCAAAGGCTGCGCCTCGTTGTATAGCCCCACGATGGCCGACAATGTATTCACGCTTTCCAGCGTCGTGAACATGCCAACCATGCCGCCCAGGATGGGGGTGCCGCCGAATACTTCCGCTGTTCGATATCCGGCCCAGCCCGTGAGATAGGCCATGAAGGCGGCGTTGATGCCGGTCAGCAGGCTGTAGGCCACTGAGAGCGCCTTGTTTTCCGTGTAGCCCGGAACTGCCTGCGAGATCAGAGATGCCACGCCGGCGCAGATGCCGGCAGCGATCACGCCCGGGATCAGCGGCGCGAATATCTGCCCGAAGGTTTTCAAAACCGCTTTTAATCTGAATTGAACACCGGCCTTGGGCTTGATCGCTTCTTCGGGTTTTTCCGAAACGGGTTGTGACTCCGGAACAGCGGAAGGTATTCCGAGCGTTCTGAAGACATCTATACATTTTCGGCTCTTGCCGGGGCCGACAACGACCTCCAAATAACCCTGCTGATTATGGGTAACGGAAAGAACGCCATCCAGCGCTCGCAGGTCGTCGTCCCTTACGGCTGCGTCCCTGTTGACGCGGATGCGCACACGGGTCATGCAGTTGATGGCAGAGGCGATGTTCTCCGTGCCCCCAACGCATTCAATAATGCCATTTGCCAATTCTTCATAAATCATAGTCGATACATATTCATTTCTCAAGCCCATTCAATGGCTCTGTCGGTACGCTCGGGCCCGTCAGTATTTCAGCAGTTCCGGATGCGTTTCGATTTCATAATCCGCCTGCCAAGCATCAACCAGTCCGTTCAGCTTTTCCAGTTGATAATAGCGCAGCGCGGCGGCGTTGAGCAGCTGCTTCTCGTCTTCGGTCAACACGTGCGCCCCCGCAGGCGCGTCGCCCACGTAGCAGATGATGTGCACGCCCTGCTCGGTGACCACGGGGTCGGAGATGTCCCCCGGCTTGACCAGCGCCGCTGCGGCAGCCTTGAAGTCCTCCGGCCACTGCTGGGAATCCGGGTGGAAGAGATAGCCGTCGCCGGAGATGTTGCGCTCGGTCTTGTCGGTGCTGTAGCGGTTCACCAGGCTCTTGAAGTCGATGCCCGCGGCATACTGCTCCTTGATCTCGTCCACCTGTTCCTGTATCAGAGGCAGCGTGGCCGCCTTCAGGGCGGTCTGGTAGTCGCGCTGGGCCTCCTGAAGCGCCTTGGAGGCCTCGTCGTAGTCGGCCTTCGCCGCGGCCAGATCGTCGCTCCAGTCGCTGGCCTCGGTGGCCGCCAACGTGAGGTTCTGCAGCGCCGTGGTCATGGCCTGGGCGGCGCGCTTCAAGCGCACATTTTCCGAGGCGGCGGCATCCAGCGCGGCCTGGGGGATATCCAGCACGATCTGCCGGAGATAGCGGTAGCCCTCGGGGATGTAGAACGCCTCGTTGTTGTTCATCAGGATCTCCTGGTCGAAGCGGTCGATGTTTCCTTCGTAGGCCTCCCGGTCCGGCGCGACGAACTGCGCCTCGTAGTATTCGTCCACCTGGGACTGCTTTAGGATGATGTCCTTGCAAAACAGCTCGATGGCCCGGTTCTGCCGGGTCTGTAGAACGATCTCGTCATAAATCGCCTCGAAGGTGTAGCCCATGCCCTCCAGCTGGGCGGTCACGGCCGCCTCGGTGACGCTCGAGTCACTCTTCTGCATCTGCTGGTAGAGCACCTGCCACAGCTCCTCATACTTGCTGCGGGCCGTCTGGTTGATGTCCTCGAGCTCCGCGTCGGTAAAGTCGTTCTTCCCCGCCTCGCTGAGCTTGTTTTCGATGACGCCCAGGCCCACGAAGCTGTCCACCGTGGCCTGCAGGCGCGCCTGCTTCTCCTCCGCACTGGGGGCGTCGCCCCTCAGCATCTGGGAAAGCTCCAACATGCTGTCCAGCGACCCCTGCAGCTGGCTTTGGGTATAGGTGAATTCTCCCACCCGCACCGCCACGGGGTCGTCCGCCGCTTCTTGGGCGGCTGCGCCCACCGACAGCACCAGCATGAGCAGGGCACAGAGCCAGGCCAACATTCCTTGGTTGAACCGTTTGTTCATCATCTTTTATCCTCCTTGATCAGATTGCCTTTCTCCACCTGCGCAGCGCCAGCAGCAGCGCCAGCGCGACGAGCGCCACGCCCAGGTACAGCGGCAAATTGCTGTGATCGCCGGTGTCCACCCGGTCGCGCACGGTCAGGGTGAATGCCTCGCTGATGATCTGCGTGCCGGCGGCGTCGGTCACCACGCAGCGGAAGCGGCAGCCGTCCCACTTCTTTTCGATGTTTTCACGGCTCATGGTGGGCCCGGTGAAGCCCTTCAGGTCCTCCCATTTGCCGGTCTTCGGGTTGTAGATCTGCCACTGGTAGCTGTAGGGCTCTGTACCGCCGGTCACCTCCACGGTGAAGGCCACGTCCTCGCCCTCCTGCACGGTGGTATCCCCGGGCTGGCGTACAAAGCTGAGAGGGGTATCGCCATCGAAGTAAACGCTGAATTCGTTGTTGGCATAGGCCCGCTCGTCGGCGCCCACGGCGGTGATCACCACCCGGGCGCTCTTGTGCTTCGTCACATCGTCCACCAGGGCGCTCACCGGCAGGGTGATGGTCTGGGTCCTGCGGGAGGAGGTGTTATTGTAGTAGGGCAGGTTCAGGACATAAGGGTCGCTGGAACCATCCACGTACACCGCGCAGGACAGGGTCAGCCTGGCCCGGGTGGCGGCGTGGTTGTGGATCACGATGTCCAGCATCCGCTCGCCCCCGAGGCCCTCGTAGATTCGGTGTTTGACCTCTACGTCCTGTACATGCACGATCATGTCTGCGGAGGAGGTGTCGATCTCGTTGGCGTACAGGCCGGAGGCGATGGCGTTCTTCACCGTCGCGTTGGCCTGGAGCGGCGCCTGCAGCTCCAGCTTCCCGGTCTTTTCGTTCAGCACGTATTCGAGGGTGGCGCTCGCGGGGGCGTTGGCGGCGAGGCCCGCGGCGTTGGCCACGGCCCGGGCCAGGTTGGATTCCACCGTCGCCTTGACCAGCTTTATCCGCAGCGTCTTATCGCCCTCCCAGCTCTCGGGGATCTTGAACGCGCCCATAAACGAGCCAGTGGAGCCGGGGAACAGTATGTCCGTCTTGATGTACCGGGGCGCGCTGGCCTCGGTCACCTGGGCGTCCACGCCGACGGAATCGCCGATGGACAGGGTGTACCGGGTGGTCTGCTGATCCAGCACCCAGTCGCGCTTGCGCGGGGTGATGTCATAGTCCTCCTCGCGGTAGCCGGCCGGTCGGCCGGCCATGACCACTTCGCCCTTTTTCCCTTCAACGAACTTGAGCACCGCCGTAGGAGAGAATATGTTCGTCAGCTGCAAATCTCCGGAACCGTAGTATATCACCTTGCTCTTCTCCGGGTCCTTGGCATTGATGTGCACGGTGCTCACCGGTTTTTTGCCCGCCACGCCGTCCACCACCTCGTACATGGCGATATCGAAGGTGGAGATGGCCAGGTTGCCCTCGTTGCGCAGGCCCAGGGTCACGTCCTCGAAGTCGCCTGCCTTGACGGCCAGCTGTCGGGGGATGGCCACGGTGAGGTTTGCCGACGGCGTGAGCAGCTCCCTGAAGCTGAACAGCGAGGTGGGCGCCAGCTCGGGCTTCAGGGATTCGGGGACGATCTCCCAGTCGGTGGCGACGGCGTTCACATAGGCCGTGCCCGTGCCGGTGAGAATCACGCTGCCCGGCACCGCCGGCAGTTTGTACCAATGGCCGGTGCCGTACTGATCCCTCGGGCTGTAGGTGATGTCCGGGATCGTGAACTCCGCAAACACCGCCGGATCGGTCACGGTGTTGGCGACGGGGTCGTAGCACATGGTCCACACGCGCCAGATGTCCGGGTCGCTGTCCTTGCGCTTCTCAGTCGTGGACACCCAATACAGGTAGGGCGCGCCGCCCAGGTAGCAGACGTCGAATTTGCCGGAGGGGATGACCGCGTCGTAGGTGTACTTCGTCACCTCATAGCTGGGGTGATCGCCGCCCGCGCCCTCCACCGGCGCGATGTACAGGCCGTGGAGCCGGTTGCGGACCACGCCGTCGTCGCTCTTCTCCTGCATGGTGTAGAACACCGTGCATCCGCCCTTGTTCCATTCCCTGCTCAGATGGTCCTCCACCATGGCGATGTGGCCGATGTCGCCCTTCTCCAGCACGATGGCCTTCCTGTCGCCCTTTCCCCGGTTCATGTCGTAGGCGTACAGCTCGATGACGCTGTCGCCTACCGCGCCGTCCTTCGGCTTGCTCAGGCCCACGAAGCTCATGGCGTAGCCGTTGATCATGGATTGCCGATGCCTGGACCGTCCCACGGCATCCAGGTTCATCAGGCTCAGTGCCTGCACGCGCTCATAATTATCGCCCAAGGCGCTCTTCACCGTCTTGTCGGTGAAGAGAATCATCATTGCATCGTTCGTCACCGCAAAACTGGTGGTGCCGACGGCCGCGTCGTCGGCCTCCGGATAGGCGATCGTCTCGCACTGGCCGTAGATCTCAAAGTAATCGACGGTGCCGTTTTTCCGGAAAGCCTCAGCGTGGGCAATGCGGGGATTGATATAGCTGTCGTGGGTATATTCCGGGTAGGTCATGTAGATGCTGTCATAGCCCTGCTTGGTATCGTACGCAGCCGCCAGGACGTCGTCTTCGGGCCAGCTGAGCTGTCCCTTGCCGTCATGCTCCAGCACCATATAGTAGATGCCCATGTTCATATCATTGCGGTTGGTCGTGGTCAGGTCGTTGCGGACGGGATAGCCGTTTACATCGAAATCCCTTGCGCAGGTGGCCACCAGGTATACGAACTGACCGTCGGTGAAGACGTCAAAATCGTAATCGCTCCTCGGAAGGACGAACTCCCCGAAGGACCTGTATTGCCAATCGCTTTCAATGACGTTCCCCACCGAATTCCAGAGACCGCCCTCGTCCGTGTCGGCATTCAGGCAGCGCCACATGACGCGCCGGACCGGTTTGTTGTCGTGCAGGGTCTGCTGGATGTTGAACAGCAGTATCTTGCTGCCGATCCGTAGAATCTTTGATTCGGCGCCTCCGTTCCCCTGGCCGTAGGTCGCCCGGACCTCCTTCATCTCCGGGGTCAGCGCCGGATAGCGGTAGGGCTCGTCGGACACGGCCTCGATGGTCTCTGTGTCGTCGTCGGCCTCGGCGTTCATGTAATAGTCCAGCAGGTTGGCGTTACTCGTGGGCCAGAACTGCCGTTCCTTCACCTTCCAGTTCTTGGTGATGGAGGCAAGGAATAACGTGACGCCCACCGTCAGATTGACCCCGCCGACGATGGTGAAGGACGAGGGCGACGTGTCTATGATGCTCAGGCGAAGGTTGAAATTCAGCGACGCGGCCACCCGCACCCAGGCGTCCAGGAAGTCCTTGATGCCAAAGCCCAGCTGGCCGCTGAGCATAAACCCGACGGTGATGGTGATGTTGCTGACAGGGCGCATATCCCAGTTCCGTAATTCGCCGTTTACGATGCAGAAGTTGACCGAACTCTCCATAGAGAAGCCCGCCGACACCCCCAGCGTAAAGCACACGTACACCGGCACCGGCCCAAGGGGATAGCTGATGGTCCAGCTGTAGCTGTAGCTGAGCGTTACCCCGACGCCGCCCCGGAGGCTGATGTTCTTGGAGATGACACTCGGGATGTCCTTATCCAGCTCCCAGCGTCCGGTGAGCACCACGAAGAAGCCCACGTTAAACTTCGACTCGCCGAAGAACTTCCATGCCTTTGCCTTGTAGATATCCTTGGCCAGGTTGTACTGGGCCATGTAGTTGCCCAGCATGCCCTTTCTTTCTATGGTTTTCTGGACGTGCTTGTATACGCGCAGATCCTCGCTCTGCCAGTTTGCCTTCCATTTTTTGATTGTGTCCTCAAACATGGGCGAGCCCATGTAGATGACCACATATCCGCCGGGATCGACGAACAGCCTGGGCAAATAACTCTTGAAGGGCAGATCAAACTTGACCTTGATGTCCACCACGGGAATCGTAAAGCCGAAGTCCATGCCCTCTTTCAGCACCTTGGCGAATATGCCGCCGTCGGCGCCGGTGCCCTCGTTGAGGGGCTTTTCCGTGGCGCTCTGCTGGGCCACCAGCTGGCTGGGGAAGGTCAGCGACGCCGGGGCGTCCTTGCCGAACATGAAGGTGGGCCGCTGCGCCTTGTTGGCCTTGGGGGCAAACAGCTGCTTCCACTTCCCCTTGAAGACGTATACGTCTCCCTCCTTGCGGGTAGGGGAGGCCCAGTACTCATCCATCTTGTCGAAGCTGGGGCCGAGGTTCATCTTCCCGTAGCTGTAGTAGCGCATCAGCAGGTCCGGCAGGTTCTTGCCCTCGGTGTTCTTGACCCCCACCTTGATCTCGAACTCGTAGTCGTTCAGCGGGGAATAGATCATGTCGTATTCATTGTGCAGGATATCCTTTGTCTCAAAGGACATCATGTAGACGTAGGGATCGCCATCGGCGTTGCTTGCCGCCCCGCCGGCGGCGTTTGCCGATGTATCGTTGATGGGCGTCAGGGTGTGGGTGAACACCTCGCCCTTTTCAAGGTCCATGTCCTCGATGACGTAGTCTTGGAAGCCCTGGGCGGTGGGGTCCACCCTCAGGTGCAGGTGCACCACGTCGAATTCGTCCGTCCGGAACAGATTGACCGGCAGCACCACCGCGCCGTTCTCGTTGGAATGGTAGCAGAGCACCGGGTCGTCATCATTCAGGACGTCATCCGCCCACACATCCACGCCCTTCACGGGCACGGGCTTTTCCGTCGTGCCCGTCTGGAGCACGATGGCCACTTCGTTTTCGGTGATGACGGTGATCTTCGCGTCCGCCACGTCGTTGGCCGCCAGGCCCGCCGCGCTGGATAGCCGGCCGGACCGGGAGGCATTGGGCGAGACCCGGGAGACCGATGTCTGATTCGTCTGAGGATTGCCGGATTCGCGAAACAGGGTGTCCATCCACGTCCCAACCGCCTGGCTTGAAGCGTCGCCCGCAGGGCCAAACACCATGTTGTCCTGAATCTCTTCGATCCGCTTCTCCCAGAGGTCGGAATTATTGGCGATGGTCTGACGGATCTCCACGATCTCCCTTGCCGCCGCCTCGATGCGCGCCGAATAGCGCACCTTGTCGGAATCGAACATGCCGTCGCCCTCTTCCTCCATGCGGCGGGACAGCTCGGCGATGGTGTTCGAGGCCTCCGTCAGCTGGTCCTGGTACCAGCGCAGTGTTTCACGCAGCGCCTCGGCCTCCAGGTATAACGCCTGCGCCGTCTGGGCAAAGTTGAAGGGCGGCGTGGCCTGGGTGAACGCTTCATAGGCGGAGGGGTCGCTCTGCTTCATCTCTTCCAGGGTAAAGCCCACCTGGGAAAGCAGGTCCTCGGCGCTGTTCAGATCCTTCGCCAGCTTTTCCTCCAGCCAGTCGTCCAGCTGCGAGGCGTTCCAGCTGAGATTGGGCTTCATGCCGTCGTGGTAGGCGCCGTTGCTGTTGGCCTTCAGCCCGCCGGTCCCCAGGCCCGTCAGCGCGTAGGCCCGGGCCATTTCCTCCTTGGAGAGCACCTTGCCCACCGTGGCCAGCGCCTCAAAGGGCAGCACCTGGATGAGCATGGCGAGCAGCAGCAGCGCGGTAATCATTTTTTTCATTGCGGCCGTTCCCCCTGATTGTGACGTGATTGTGTATGAAAGCGACGCAATCCGTCTGATTCAAGCGCAAATCAAACCATATTAATTATATAGTATCATATTTTCAAAATAAAGTTGTCACAGAAATCTGCAAATAGTATGTCGTTTGTGTAAAACAGAATACCTGTGATTGTTCGGTGCGTACCACAAAAGAACGGGCGATCTGGCGATCGCCCGTTGGAATGAACCGTTGCATTTCAAAAGGAGATATGGCAGCATTCGCGGCGTGCGTGCGGCGGCCCCTTAGGATTTCCTCATCCATTCCTCATTCCTCATTCCTCATTATACTGATTTGTCGCTCCGCGACAAATCAGTATCTACCTCCAGCTCCCGTACAATCTCCCGTGGCATCCGTCCCTGCGGGGGCGGGGCGGCGGGCAGGGGGCACAGGGATTGGACGGGCACGGCCTTGGCGGGCGGGACGGCGGGCAGGGCGGGCGGCAATCCCGCTTCACGCAAACCACCAGGTTCCCGCATTCGTCCACGCCCAGCAGCACCTCGGCCACCTCTCCCGGGCGGCAGGGGTTTTCGATCGTCACCCGCCGGCAGGCGCAGGGGTCCGGCATGTGCCCCGTCCCGCAGCGCTCCGAACCGAACATGGGTACGCGCACGCAGTCGTCCCGCCCGCCATCGCATCCCATCCGGGGATACAGCGGCATGCTTTCATAATACATATACACATCGCCCTTCCATCGCCGCGCCGAAGTCGATCGGCGGGGCGCATATTGACCTTTCGGCTATGTTATCACTATGCCACTGGAAAGCGTTGCGTTCCAATTGAATTCGGCGGCGGGTTATGCTAAAATGATCGGGTGTGGAAGGGAGGCACGGCCATGAGGGACTCGCTGCGGGAGGAATTGAAGAACAATCTGCTGGTTTTGGTGGGCTTGCTGGTGGCCGCCGCGGCCTATCGCCTGTACCTGATACCCAATGGCGTGGTCAACGGGGGCTTTACCGGCGTGGGCCAGCTGCTCAACCATGCCACGGGGATCAGCATCGGCCTGGTCAACATCGCGCTGAACGTGCCGCTGTTCCTGATCTCCATGAAATCCATGGGCCTGCGCTTCGGCGTGCGCTCGCTGGTGACGATGGTGCTGCTGTCGCTGTTGATCGACCACTTGCCCCTGCCCCCCGCCACCGACGACATGCTGCTGGCGTCGGTCTACGGCGGCGCGATCAGCGGCATCGGCTTCGGACTCATACTGCGGGGCAACGCCACCACCGGCGGCACGGACATGCTGGCCTCGCTGCTGCACCGGCTGGTGCCGGTGCTGAAGGTCAGCTATGCCATATTCGTGTTCGACGGCCTGGTGATCATCGCCAGCGCCTTCGTGTTCGAGGCCCAGGCCGCCATGTACGGCCTGATCAGCGCCTTCCTGTGCAACGTGCTGATCGACCTGGTGCTGGAAGGTCCCAACTCGGCCCACTCCTACTTCATCATCTCCGACAAGAGCGAGGCCATCGCCGACAAGATCATGCGCGAAATGAACCGGGGCGTCACGGGCCTCGAGGCCGTGGGCATGTACAGCCAGCAGCGCAAGCAGGTGCTGCTGTGCGTGGTCAACCGCTTCGAATCCATGCGCCTGCGCCGCATCATCTTCGAGGCTGACCCCCATGCCTTCGTCCTCGCCAACAAGGCCAAGGAGGTTCTGGGCGAGGGCTTCAAGTCGATGTGAGGCGCTGTATCCGCATTTTTCAAAATATTGAAAACGCGCGTTATTTGATACTTGCCTCAGCCCCGCGCTTGTGTTATACTTATACCAGTAGAATTAACACTAGGCAATTGTAAAAGTCGGCGCGGAAGCGCGAAATGACAGCAAGAGCAAGCCGGACAAAGGATAAGAAGAAGGAACGGGGACAAAGGCACAGAGAGAA
>CACWZI010000081.1 GCA_902765305.1 uncultured Eubacteriales bacterium | reverse complement strand
TACAACTCGTACGTTATCGATATGTTCGCGGCAGCCGCCATTCCTGTTCCCTGTTCCCTGTTCCCTGTTCCCTGTTCCCTCGTCTCCCCGACAAATCAGTATTTATCTTTCTCCAACAAAAAAGCGCCGGGGACGCTGAGCGCACGTCCCCGGCCGGCGGTAGGGTAAATCAGTGGAACATTTCCTTGGACATTTTGTCCACCTCCCGGGCGACCGCCTCGTATACGCCGGGGTAGGTGCTGATGGGGAGTCCCTGGGAGGTGCAGGGGATGAAGTAGTGGGTGCCGCAGGATTCGCAGGCCTTGCGCACCTGCTTGGCGACCTCCTCCTCGGTCCAGCCCTCGTAGTCCACGGTGGCGCTGTCGATGCCGCCCATGAAGGTGATCTGGCCGCCGTACTGCTTGATCAGGCTGGGAATGTCGTTGGTGCGCATCACGCCCTGCCACACGTCGATGCCCATGTCGATCATGTCGGGCACCAGCGTGGCGGCGTAGCTGTCGGAGTGGTGCACGATCAGCTGCACGCCGTGGTCCTTGTAGTACTTGTAGATCTTCATGTAGGCGGGCTTGATGAACTCGCGGAACATGTCGGGGGACAGGAAGGTGGAGATCTGGCTGCCCCAGTCGTCGTGGTGGAACAGGCCCTCGGGCTTCATGTACTTGCACACCTCGGCGGCGTAGTCCAGCTCGAACTGGGTGATGCAGTCGATCAGCTCGTGCATCTCGTCCGGGGCCTCGTAGAAGGCCATCAGGCAGTTCTGGATCTCCATCAGGTAGTGGCACTGCTCGAACACGCCTGGGGCGAAGTAGGCGCACACGAACTGCTCGTTCCGGTCCACCTTCTCGGCCATCTCGATGAAGGGCTCCCACTCCTCGGCGTCATACTTGACCCGGGGCACCTTTACGTATTTCTGCCACTCCTCGATGTCCTTGATGACGATCTTTTCCGGGGTGTGCACCGGGAACGCGCCCGGGGTGCCCTTGGGCCAGGATTTGGTGATGCCCCAGGCGTTGACCACGTTCAGCTCGCCGGGCTTGGGATTGGGGTTGCGCTTTCCGAAGGGGGAGCCCATCACCAGGCCCAGGGCCTCGTAGCCGTTGACGAAGCGGTCCGGATGGCCGCCCACCTTCATGGTTTCAATCATATTTTGGCGCTTGGTCAGCATTTCGTTTCCTCCTTGTCTGATATTGACAACTCGCGTTTACATTCCAAGGGGAACGGCGGTAAATGCCACCGTTCCCGTGAGTATTGAAGCAATGGGGACGCGCCCGCCGGTTACGCGTTGCGCGCGTCGATCTCCCTCTGGGCCCTGTCGACGACGTCCTTGGTGATCTTGAAGCCGAACACCAGCAGCAGCGCGCCCACCGCGCAGAAGATGGCGGGCACCAGGCCGAAGGCCACGGTCATGCCCTGGCGGGCAGCGCCCTCGAGTGCCACGTCGGCCTTCCAGCCAACGGAGGCCAGCACCGCCGCGACGATGGTGCCGCGCAGGAACACGGCCACCTTCAGGGGCAGGTTCTGCAGGCCCATGATCCAGCCGGCGGCGTTCTTGCCGGTCTTCCAGGTGGTGTAGGTCACGGTGTCGGCGTACAGTGCCGGGGAGGACGCGAAGGCCACGCCGTAGAAGAACTGGGCGCAGGTCATGAACACGATGACCATGGTGGGATTCGTGTACCCGATGTAGATCAGGAACAGGAACAGCGCCATGCCGACGTAGGAGATGATCGTGATGGTGCGGGCAGGCATCACCTTGACCCAGTAGCGCACCACGTAGGCGCCCACCATGGCGGCCAGCGCGATGCACAGCGCGTAGGGCACCATCAGGCCGGGGTTGCCGGCGGCGTCGCGGAAGTAGTAGATGGCGGAGGCGGCGGTGACGAACTTCACGCACCACTTGGCCAGGTCAGCCAGCATCAGTATGATCAGCTGGGGGTTCTGGAACAGGGACTTGAACATGTCGCCGATGGAGATCTTGTTCTGCTTGGCCGCCTTGGCGTGGCTCGCGTCCTCGATCTCCTCATAGCCCTCGGTCATCTTGAAGTGGGCGAAGTAGCCCAGTACCATGACCCAGCCCAGCACGAACGCCGCGCCGGCCCACTGGTTCTTCTCGCCGATGATGCCGCCCAGCACGGTGGCGAAGGGCAGGCCGGCGTAGGACCAGATCAGGCCGCCGATGTTGTTCCAGGTTGCGCGGGAGGAGGACAGGGTGGCCTTGTCCTCGGGGGTCTTGCCCACGACGGAGACCAGCGTGGCGTTGGCCACGTAGCCGATGTTCCAGATCACGTGGGAGACGACGGCGGCGATGATGATGATGATCGCCGACAGCCATTCGTTGTCGCTGATGCGGATGAACTGGAAGGTGTAGATGAAGGGCACGATCCAGGGCGTCAGGATCAGCCAGGAGCGATAGCGGCCCCACTTCTTGGCCTTGGTGCCGTTCAGTATGCCGCCGTAGATCCAGCTCAGGCATGCGTCGATGATGCTGAACACCGAATTGATGACGCCGGCCACGGCGGGCGCGAAGTTGGCGAAGTTCGTCAGGAATGTCATGAAATAGAAGGTTTCGACGTTGCTCATCAGCACGAAGCCGGCGTCGCCCACGCCGAAGAAGTTCCGAAGCGCCGAGCTGAGGCCCTTCTTCTGTCCCTTGTTCTGACTCATGGTGTGATACCTCCCCATCGTTGTCGTTGTGCGGTGCATTCCGATTTGTCGCGTTGCGACAAATCGGAATGCAGGTTTTGGGTTTTAGGTTTTAGGTGTTAGGGAAGGTAGAAATCCTTGCGGATTTCTTTTGAATAAGGGACCGAGAGACGTTGAAACCTCTGCCGTTTCCCTTGAATCAAACAAATCCGTCAGGATTTGGTCCACCTCCTAAAACCTAACCCCTAAAACCTAATCCCTAAATTCTGATTTATCGAGCGTTAGCTCGATAAATCAGAATTTACGATACCAATTCCTTCGCCTTCTGCGCGGCGGAGGCGGCGTCCTCGGTGTAGGCGTCCGCGCCGATCCTGTCGGCGAACTCCTGGGTGATGGGCGCGCCGCCCACCATGACCTTCACCTTGCTGCGCCAGGGCTGCTGGTTGATGGCGGCCACGGTCTGCTCCAGGGCCGGCATCGTGGTGGTCAGCAGCGCCGAGCAGCCGATGATCTTGGTGTCCGGGTTCTCGTCGTAGGCCGACAGGAACCGCTCGATGGGCACGTCTACGCCCAGGTCGATCACGTCGAAGCCGGCGGACTCGATCATCATGATGACCAGGTTCTTGCCGATGTCGTGCAGGTCGCCCGCCACGGTGCCCATGATCATCTTGCCCATGCTGCCCACGCCGCCGTCGGACAGCAGGGGCTTGAGCACCTCCACGCCCTTCTTCATGGCCTTGGCGGCCACCAGCATCTCGGGCACGAAGATCTCGTTCTTCGAGAAGCGCTCGCCGACGACGCTCATGGCGTCGATCATGGTGTTCAGTATGTCCTTGGGCGCCAGGCCCGCGTCCAGTGCCTCCTGAACCACGCCCGGCGTCTTCTTTGCCTTGCCCGCGATGACGATATCCGCCACGTCCTGCAATGTTGCCATAATGAATATCCCCCTTTTGATAATATGATTGTTCCGGGCCACGTCGCTCAACCGCGCCCCGATGCTCTATCCCGCGCCGGTCTGGTACCCCGACACGGGTCACCGGAAGGATTTCGCGCCTTCCGGATAAAGCCAGGATTTAGGTTTTAGGTTTTAGGTTTTAGGGGAAGGGGTCCAAAGGACCAGCTTCGCGTCGGAAATCCTTGCAGATTTCTTTTTATCAAAGGATTGAGAAGCGTTGATCCCTCCGCCGTTCCCATTGAATCAAACAAATCCCAAAGGGATTTGCACCGCCCCTAAAACCTAACCCCTAAAACCTAACCCCTTATTCAGCATCCCAGCAGCGCACACGCCCCCGGAATGAGTATCGCCACCAGCACCGCCACGAAGATGGAGGCGGGCACGCCGGTTCTGACCATGTCAGAAAAGCTGTAGTATTTGAATTTATAGGTGAACATCGGCACCGCGTCGGTGGGCAGCACGAAGGTGACCGCCGACCAGAAGGACACCAGGATCGCCGCGCCAGCCGGGTTGATGTTCGCCAGCACTGCCAGCTCCACGATGGGCACCACCGCCAGGCCCGCCACCGCAGGGCCGGAGGGGATGAGGATGTGGATGCAGCACACCAGGAACGAGATCAGCAGGAAGATCGCGAAGGCGGGCCAGTGCGTCGCGCCGCCCAGGGTCACCGTGATCAGCCACTTGGCCGCGCCGGTGGCCAGCGTGGCGTCGGCCAGCGCGCCCACCGAGCCCACCATGAAGGTGGCGTCCCAGCCGCCCTTCTGGGAGTACTCCTGCCAGCTGAGCACCTCGATGCCGGGGAACATGAAAAGGCACGTGCCCATCAGCGCCACGCAGGTGGTGTTTAGCACCGGCACCCAGGATGAGGCGATCCAGGCCACGAACATGGCCGCGATCACCGCCAGGGCCTTCTTTTCCCGGGCGGTCAGCGGGCCTGCGCCGTGGACCATCTTCTCGGCCTCGCGCATGGCCTCGTCGGAGATGTCCTCGGGCTTGTGCACGAAGGTGATCCACAGCGACACCAGCACGATCACCACCAGCCCGATGGGGTAGCCCTGGATCATCCACTTCAGGAAGGTCACGGGCCGGCCGATCTCGGCCAGGTAGTTCATGGCGATGATGTTGGTGGGGCCGCCGGCGGGGGTCATGTAGCCGCCCACCACCGAGGCCGCCGGTATGGCGATCATCAGGCACTTGCCCAGGTTCGAGGCGCCCGGCTTCGGGTCGCCGTTGGCTTTCAGCACCGCCAGCCCCAGCGACGCGAACAGCGCGCAGGTGGGGATGTTGGACATGATCGACGACAGCAGCGCCGTGCCGATGCCGAAGCCCACCACCAGCTTCCGGGGCGATTTCTTTGCCCACTGCATGATCATGCCCGCGATGCGGGTGGGGATCGTGGTGGAGGCCATGGCCGTGGTGATGGACATCGTGCCCACCATGAAGAAGAACACCGATCCGCCGAAGCCCTTGAACATGTCGCCCGGCGACAGGATCTTCATGAACACCAGCAGCGTCGCCATGAATATGCCGGTGACGGCCATGTTCATGGTCTCCGTCACCCACAGCACGATGGCGGCGAGTATGATGCCGAAGGACTGCATGCCCGCCCGGGTAAGCCCCTCGGGACAGGGCAGGAAGCTCGAGAGCAGGATCAGCGCCGCGGCGAGCAGCAGGAACAGGAATTTCCGCTGACTTTTCATGATGACCATCCTTCTTACCCATTTGTACCATGAAAACTGTATATTAAGATTTTAACATCTTTGCCACCGTTGTCAATCCGCGATTTGCGGGAATTTTACATTGACATTGCTACATATTGTAGTATATAATAAAGTCAATAACGAAAAAAACGGGAGGGACAGCCGTGCACTATACCGTACCGATCGTGGTGGAGAAGGCGCTGGCGTTGCTGGACGTCAAGCCGCTGGCGGTCCACTATGCCGATCACTGTGACGTGAACGGCTTTTCCCCCAACTACCGGGAGCGGGGGCGGCAGGACCTGCTGTGGCTCCAGGACAACGCGTCGGGGGCGCGGCCTTACGCCGCCTGCGGGGCCAGACACTGCGTCTACATTCCCTCCCGGGCCGAGGAGGCCGGGGAGCTGCCCGCCTGCGAAGGGGATCGCTCGCTGATCGTGCTGCCCCGCACGGTGACCCTGCGGCGGCTGGTGACGGTGATGGAGGCCTGCTTCGCCTTCTACAACGACTGGGGCGACGCGCTGCTGGAGGTGCTGCGCCGGGGCGGGGACTGGTTCGCGCTGCTGGAGGTCGGCCATCGGGCGCTTAAGAACCCGATGATCATCTACAGCCGCAGCATGCGGATACTGGCCTACACCGCCAGCGACGGCACCAGCGACGCCATGTGGACCGACACCATCCGGGAGGGCGTGGCCCGGGTGGATTCCCAGCGCCAGGGAGAGGAGCTGATGCGCTTCCTGGCCGAGGTGGAGCGCCACGACGCCCCCTTCCGCCACCAGGGCGAGGGCATGAGCGCGCCCTTCTGGTCCGCGCCGGTGCTGGTGGACGGCCGACGCCGGGGCATGGTGAACGTGGTGGAGGCGCACCGCCCGCTGAGCCGGGGCGACCGGGATCTGCTGTGCTTCTTCACGGAATTCGTGGCCATACGGATGGCCGCCGCGGGCTTCGGCGCGCCGGTGCCCGACGCCGTGCCCCTCCAGCTGATGCTGGACCTGCTGGCCGGCGATATCGCCTCCCACGACCGGCTGAATTCGCGCCTGATCGCCGTGGGCTGGCGGGCGGGGGAGTGGTTCCGCTTCGTCAGCCTGCGCGCGGCGCTGCCGATGCTGGCGGGGGAGCAGTGGTCCAGCGCCTACGACCGGCTGGCGGCGCTGTCGCTGAACGGCCTGAGCTGCCTGGACGACCGGGACCGGACGCACATCTGCCTGCTGCTCACCGGCGATTCCCCGGAGGCCTTTGGCCGCCCGCTGGAGCTCCTCGAGCCCTTCTGCGCCATAAACCACCTGCGCGCCGGGGTCAGCGAGCCCTTCCGCGATCTGCTGCAAACCCCCCGCTACCAACGCCAGGCCGAGGCCGCGCTGGCGCTGGAGGCAGGGAGCGTCTGCGACTACACCGCCGCGCGGTATGCCCGCATGCTCCGGCACCTGCGCGCCCATCCCTACCGGGAGGACCTGGTCCACCCGGCCATGGCCCGGCTCGCGGCGCTGGACCGGACGGAGGGCGCCGAGTACATTCCCACCCTGCGCGCCCTGATCCAGCACAACTTCAACCAGATGGAGACCGCCAACGCCCTGGGCATCCACCGCACGACCCTGGCCTACCGCCTGCGCCGCGCCCAGGAGCTGACCGGCCTGGATTTGACCGATGCGAAGCAGGTGTTTCATGTGGCAGTATCGCTGGAATTGATGGAGGGATAAATACTGATTTGTCGCGGAGCGACAAATCAGTATTTAGGTTTTAGGTTTTAGGTTTTAGGTTTTAGGTTTTAGGTTTTAGGTTTTAGGTTTTAGGTTTTAGGTTTTAGGTTTTAGGTTTTAGGTTTTAGGTTATAGGTTTTAGGTGTTAGGGAAGGTGGAAATCCTTGCGGATTTCTTTTGAATAAAGGGTCCGAGAAGCGTTGAATCCTCCACTGTTCCCTTTTAATCAAACAAATCCCGTAGGGATTTGCACCACCACCTAAAACCTAACCCCTAAAACCTAACCCCTCAAATACAGATTTGCCGCAGCGCGACAAATCTGTATTTACCGACGACAGGAGGTCCTTCCCATGTACGAATCGATGAACCGGCCGATCCCGGATGTGTCGGAGTATTTGAGGCGCATCGGCCTATCCGCCGCCCCCGCCGTCTCCCTCGACGGGCTCAACGCGCTGGTCTGGGCGCACCAGACCCACGTGCCCTTCGAGGACCTGAACACCAGCTGGCTGCGCCTGCCGGTGTCCCTGGAGATTCCGGCGCTGTACGACAAGGTGGTCCTGCGGCGGCGGGGCGGGTATTGCTACGAGCTGAACGCGCTGTTCACGCGGCTGCTGTTGGACCTGGGCTTCGACGCCCGGTCGGTTTTCTGCCGGGTGGTGCGGGGCCGGGACTTCCTGCCGCCCTGCGCCCACCGGGCCGTGGTGGTGGCGCTGGCGGGCAAGCTGTACTTCTGCGACGTGGGCTTCGGCGGCCCGATGCCCGCCGGGGCGCTTCAGATCGCCGACGGCGCGGGCCGGGACGTTCGCGGGGAGTACTTCTGCATCGACCGCTTCGACGACTACTGGTGGACCGTCTCCCGGGACACCTCCGCCGGCATGCGGGAGGCCGTGCTCCAGTTCAACACCTTTCCCCAGACGCCCCAGGAGTTCATCGCCGCCAACATGAAGAGCGCCCTGGACCCGGAATCCCTGTTCGTCAAACACCTGCTTGTGAACCTGCGCACCGAAGACGGCGCCCTTTCCATCACCGACGACGCCTTCACCGTCCGCCGGGGCGGCGAGACACAGGCCCGTCCAATCGCAGGCGAGGCCGACCTGCGCCGCCTGCTGCGCGAGCGCTTCGGCATCGACGGCCTGCCGGAGGTGGGGCGGGGGAACTTCTGATTTATCGGGCTGGCGACAAATCAGAAGTTATCTTTCCAACGGCCAAGGCCGCACGCGATTGCGTGCGGCCTTGGCCGTTGGGATTCACCGTCACCACTCCACCTTTTCCAGCGCCACGGCGGTGCGGCAGGGGAGGTACAGCTTGAAGCCGCAGCCGAATTCGGTGTCCTGGGTGTGGTAGACGAATTCGGTGCTGATGCGGGACTGGCCGCCGTAGGGCACGTCGTCGCTGGAGAAGACCACGCGATAGCCCCCGGGCCCGGTCAGCCGGCAGTTGATGAAGACCTCCTCCTGGGACCAGGTCGGGTGCAGGTTGAAGGCGTACAGCATGCCGCCCCGGGCGAAGATGACCAGCTTCTTCTCGTTGTCCAGCCACAGGCTCTCGGCGGGGCCGGCGGTGAGGATGTGGTAGGTATTGATGTGGAAGGTCATGGCCCGATCGAAGTTGGCCAGCCACTCGTACTTATACTCGGTGCTCTTCACCAGCGACCACTGGCGGCGGGCGTAGTGATAGCTCCAGTTGTTGCCCTCCCGGGGGAAGTCCACCCACTCGGGATGGCCGAACTCGTTGCCGATGAAGTTCAGGTAGCCGCCGGGGGCCAGGGCGCAGGTCAAAAAGCGGATCAGCTTGTGCATGTCGATGGCCCGGTCCATGCTGGGGCTGTGGTAGTCCTTCATCATGCCGGTGTACATCTCGGCGTCGGCCATGCGGAAGATCAGCGACTTGTCGCCCACCAGGGCCTGGTCGTGGGATTCGGCATAGGATATGGCGCTCTCGCCGGGGCGGCAGCTGGTGCACTCGTGCCAGATGTAGTTCATGTTCCAGTCTTCCTGCATCTGGTCCTTCACCAGCTTGATCCACATGTCCGGCACGCCCATGGCCAGGCGGTAATCGAAGCCCACGCCGCCCTGCTCCAGGGGCAGGCCCATGCCGGGGAAGCCGCTCATGTCCTCGCAGACGCTCACGGCATTCTTGTTGTATTCGTGGATCAGCTCGTTGGCCAGCATCAGGTAGACGCGGCCGTCCACGTTGGTGTTCATCGAGAAATACTTGTCGTAGTTGTCGAAGGCCTCCATGCCGTGGTTCTCGTACATCATGCTGGTGACGCCGTCGAAGCGGAAGCCGTCGAAGTGGAATTCCTCCTGCCAGTACTTCAGGTTGGAAAGCAGGTAGTGGATCACCTCGTACTTGCCGTAGTTGAACACCCGGGTCTTCCAGGCGTCGTGCCAGCCCCGGCTGCCGGACAGGAAGTACTGGTCTTCGGTGCCGTCCAGCATGTTCAGGCCCTCGCCCTCGTTGGGGCAGGCGTGGCTGTGCACCACGTCCAGCAGCACGGCGATGCCCATGCCGTGGGCCTTGTTGATCAGGTACTTCAGGTCCTCCGGCGTGCCGTAGCGGTGGGAGGGCGCGAAGAAGTTGGTCACCTGGTAGCCGAAGGAGGCGTAGTAGGGGTGCTCCTGTATGGCCATCAGCTGGATGGTGTTGTAGCCGGCGTACTTGATCCAGTCCAGGGTCTCGTCGGCGAATTCCCGATAGGTGCCCACCCGGGGCTCCTCCTGGGCCATGCCGATGTGGGCCTCGTAGATCATCGGGGCCTCGGGGCGGCGCACGCCGTAATAATCCCCGTCGGTCCACTCGAAGGGCGCGTCGGGCTGCCAGATCTGGCCGCAGAGGGTCATGGTGCGCTCGTCCATCACGCAGCGGGTGATCCAGGCGGGAATGCGCTCGAAGGCGCTGCCCTGCCGGCCCACCATCAGCTTGACGAACTGGCCGTGCTTCAGGGCGTCCGCGCCCTCCAGCGCGATCTCCCAGACGCCGTTTCCGATATGGGTCAGCGGGTGGTCGTAGGGCTCCCAGTCGTTGAAATCGCCCTTCAGCCAGACGGCGTCCGCGCCGGGCAGCCAGTCCCGGAACACCCAGCCGGTCTCGGTGCGATGGAAGCCGAAATAGTGATGGCCGTTGGCGAAATCGACGATGCTGCCCTCCCCGGCCAGCTTCCAGCGCGTGTCGTTGTAGCGGTCGAGGTGCATCCGCACCTCCCCGGCGTAAGGCCCGAGCCACGGATCCTTCTCGATCAGCAGCCACACGGCGTTGTCGACGTGTATCATATTGTTAACCACCTTTGTCGGTAATGTGTTGTCGTGGGCGGATTGAGGGGTTAGGGGTTAGGTTTTAGGGGTTAGGGAAGGAGGAAATCCTTCGGATTTCTTTTTATTCAAAGGAGTGAGAAACGTAGTAACTACTGCCGTTTCCATTGAATCAAAACAAATCCCGCAGGGATTTGCGACGCGAAGATAGCCCTTTAGGGCACCATCCCTAACCCCTAACCCCTAAAACCTAACCCCTTAATTCAGATTTATCGAGCTTTGCTCGATAAATCTGAATTACCCCCAATTCCACTGCGCCATGATGCCCTGGATGGTCGCGCCGTCGGCGGTGGCGATGGCGATGGCGAAGGCGGGGGCGTCGGCCTTGGTGAAGGCGCGCTGCTCCACGCCGTCGGTGGACTTCGTGGCGGTCAGCGCCCAGCCGTTGGCCAGCAGCTTCGCCGCGGCGTTCTCGGGGGTCATGGTGACGTCGATGCCCGCGATGCAGTAGCGGGGCTTGAGCACGTTCACGATGGCCGCGGTGCAACTGGAGGCGGTCATGGTCAGGCTCAGCTCGCCGTCCTGCCAGGTGACCGCGTTGTCGCCGGATTCGCTGTTTCGGGTCAGGTCCAGCTTCCGGGTGACCTGCATGTAGGTGGCGGGGTCATTGGTCAGGCACTTGAAGGCGTCCTTCAGCCGGGCCTTCACGTTGACCTCCACCGCCTGGATCAGGCCGTTGTGGGTCTTGACCGCCACGCTGGTGGTGCCCTTGCGCATGCCGGTGATCACGCCCTCGCTGTTCACCGAGGCGATCCTGCGGTTCTGGGAGGCGTACTTATAGATGGCGTCGCTGCCTTCGTCCACGCTGGGGGACAGCCGGAAGGTCTCGCCCACCTGGATGTCCACCGTCGTCACGTTCAGGCTCAGGGTGGTGGGGGCCTTCCCGCCCAGCACGTAGACGTCGCAGGTCGCGGCGATGTCGTTGTAGGTCCTCACCATGACGGTGGTCTTGCCGCCGGCGATGGCGGTCACGTTGCCCTCGCCGTCCACCGTGGCCACCTTGTCGTTGCTGCTGGTGAAGCTCAGCGCCGAGGCGCTGCCGCCGGGCAGCTTCGCCGTCAGGGCCTTCACGTCGCCCACGGACAGCACCGCGTAGCTGTCGGACAGCGTCACCCGCTTCGGGGCGGCAACCACCGTGACGTGGCACACGCCCAGCAGGGTCTTGTCGTAGCCCACGGCGACGGTGGCCTTGCCCTTGCGCAGGGCGGTGATCACGCCGTCGGCGTCCACCGTGGCCACCTTCGGGTTGTCGCTCTTGTATTTCAGCACCTGGCCCTCGCCGACCAGTATGGCCGAGGTATCGAACCGGCAGGTCTCTCCCCGGCCCAGCTTCACGCTCGAGGACGGCGTCTGGCCGAAGCCCTCGGCCACGCCCGCAAAGCCCACAACAGACGCCATCAGCAGCGCCAGCGCCAACACGCGCGCAATCCAGCAGTATTTCATCGTCGATTCCTCCTGTGTATCCCATAATCAGGCAATTTGTGATGTCATTATAAGCCAGGGACACACCGCAGGCAAGGACAGCGGTAGGAGGATTTGTGGACAATAATTTGACGGGTGAAATACTGATTTATCGAGCTTTGCTCGATAAATCAGTATTCAGGTTTTAGGTTTTAGGTTTTAGGTTTTAGGTTTTAGGGGTGGTGCAAATCCCTTAACGCTTCGCTAGGCCTTCGGCCACGGGATTTGTTTGATAAAGAAATCCGTCAGGATTTCTACCTTCCCTAACACCTAAAACCTATAACCTAAAACCTAAATACTGATTTGTCGCAGCGCGACAAATCAGTATTTGTCACTTCCCTGCCACGCTCAACGCCTTGATGAGCAAACTCGGGCTGCCGAAGCAGCTGGCGCCGGGGGCGTGGAATTCCAGGTCGCCGCCCACGGCCTCGATGCCCGTGAGCAGCTCGTAGAAGTTGCCGGCCACGGTGATCTGGTTCACAGCTTCCCCAATCCGTCCGTCCTTCACCGTGAAGCCCTTGGCGGCCAGGGAGAAGTCGCCGGTGATGGGGTTCGCCCCGGCGTGCATGCCCTGAAGGCTGGTGATCAGCAGGCCGTCGCCCAGCTTTTCGAGCATGGCGTCGAAAGAGGCGTCCGAGGGCTCGAAGTAGAAGTTGGTCGGCGCGACGCCCACCGGGGAGGCGTAGCCGGGGCGGGCGGCGTTGGCGGTGGTGGTCACGCCCTGCTTATGGGCGGTCTTCAGGTTGTGCAGCAGCGTGGTCAGCCGGCCGTCCTTGATCACCGCCTTGGGCGCGGTGGCCACGCCCTCGCCGTCGAAGGGCGCGGAGGAGGCGCTGCCGGGGCGGTGGGGATCGTCCATCAGGGTGACGCACTGCGCGGCGACGACTTCCCCCTCCTTGCCCTTCAGCCGGGACAGGCCCCGCTGGGCGTTGTCGGCGGAGAACACGCCCGAGAAGGTGGAAAGCAGCGTGCCGGCCACGTCGCTTCTCAGCAGCGTGCGGTAGGCGCCGGAGGGGGCCTGCCTGGCCTCGAGGCCGGAGAGGGCCTCCTTCGCGGCGACCTTCGCCACCTTTTCCAGGTCGATGTCGTCCGGGTCCATCGTGAAGAACTGCTTGAAGCCGGTGTTGACCTTCTCGCCGTCCCTGGCCACGGCGGACACGTAGCCGCCCACCAGGTTGCCCTTCGTGGACACGTCCAGGCCCAGGGTGTTGACGATGGCGCTCTCCGCCCTCTCCGAGAACAGGGCGCAGTCCTCCACCTGGGCGATGCGTCCGTCCTGTTCAAGGGTCAGCTTCTCCAGCCGCTTCGCCATGTCGATCTTCTGCGCCGCGCCAATTTCGTCCAGCCGGGGCTCGTAGAGCTTCAGCTCGGGGTAGCTTTCGCTGCCGGCGAACAGGAACTGCCTGTCCACGCTCTCCACCAGGGCGGCGTTCTCCAGCGCGCCGTCCACCAGCATGTCGATGGCATCCTCGTCCAGGATCTGGGTGGAGGCGTAACCCATCTTTCCGTTGACCAACGCCCTAAAGCCCAGGCCGCCGCCCTCGGAGACGTTGTATTGGTAGATCTCGCCGTTCTTCACTTGCACCTCGAAGCTCTCGCTGCTGCCGAAGCAGGCCTCGCAGGCGAAATCGGGGGCGTTCCCCGCCCGTCCCTTCGCGCGGGCAAACAGCCTGTCGATAAATTCCCTTCTGTCCATGCTCATCGCCCTCCCACCGTCATGTCGGTCACGCGGATCATCGGCTGGCCCACGTTGGTGGGGATCGAGCCGCTGGAGGCCCCGCACATGCCCTGGGCCATCCACATCTTTCCGCCTACCCGGTCGATCTTCTTCAGGACCTCCGCGCCCCTGCCGATCAGGGTCGCGCCGCGCACGGGCCGGTCCACCTTGCCGTCCTTGATCAGCCAGCCCTCGGCCACGGCGAAGTTGAATTCGCCGGTGACGGGGTTCACGCTGCCGCCGCCCATGCTCTTGGCATAGAGGCCGTCGCCGCAGGTGGCGATGATCTCCGCCTCGTCGTCGCTGCCGGCGGCGATATAGGTGTTGCGCATGCGGCTGGTGGGGGCGAAGGTGTAGTCCTGGCGGCGGCTGGACCCGGTGGGGGCCATGTTCATGCGCCGCCCGTTCAGCCGGTCCACCATGTAGTTGACCAGCACGCCGTCCTGGATCAGCACCAGGCGGGTGGTGGGCGTGCCCTCGTCGTCGATGTTCAGGCTGCCCCACTCGCCGGGCAGGGTGCCGTCGTCCACGGCGGTGACGATGGGCGAGGCGATGCGCTGGCCCAGCTTGCCGGCGAACTCGGAATTGCCGAAGGCCACGGCCTGGGCCTCCAGGGAGTGGCCGCAGGCCTCGTGGAAGATCACGCCGCCGAAGCCGCCGTCGATCACCACGGGCATGACGCCCGCGGGGCAGGGCTCGGCGTGGAGCATGGTCACGGCGCGCTCAGCCGCGATGCGGGCCTGCTCGGCCACGTCCACCCGGCCCTCGAACAGCTCAAAGCCCATCATGGCCCCGGGGGAAGTGCTGCCGGACTGGCTCTCGCCGCCGCCCTCGGCCACGGCGGAGCAGGCCATGCGGGTGTACACCCGCCGATCGCCGGTGAACAGCCCCTCGCTGTTGGCAATCTGCACGTCGCTGTCCCAGTAGATGAGGTTTGCGCGAACCTGGCGGATCTTCGGGGACACCGCCCGGGCGGCCAGGTCCATGTCCCGCAGCAGCTTTGCCTTGCGGGTCCCGGCCACGTCCATGGGCAGGGCCCTGACGGGATGGACGTTCGCCGCCACGGCGCGGGTCAGGCGGACGTCCCCCACCGCCCCCGTGCCCTCCACCGCGTCCGCCGCCTTGCGCGCGGCGGAGATCAGGCCGGTGAGGGAGGTATCGTTGGTATGCACGTAGACGCTGTTCAAGCCGTTGTAGACGCGGATGCCCGCGCCGTGGCGGCGCACGGTGGAGGCGCTCTCCACATGGCCGTCCACCAGGCCCAGGCCGCCGGAGCGCCGGTCCTCGCAGAACAGCTCCGCGAAGTCCCCCCCGGTCTTCAGCGCCGCCGCCAGCACCTGCTCGGCAGTGGATTTTAGAATCATAGGCGTTTCTCCTTTTGAGGTTTTGGTCATAGGTTTATTGTACCACGTGTGACGGGGTTTTACAAGCGGGAGACAAATACTGATTTATCGAGCTATGCTCGATAAATCAGTATTCAGGTTTTAGGTTTTAGGTTTCAGGTTTTAGGTTTTAGGTTTTAGGTTTTAGGGGTGGTGCAAATCCCTTAACGCTTCGCTAGGCCTCCGGCCACGGGATTTGTTTGATTCAAAGGAAACGGCAGTAGTTACTACGTTTCTCGGTCCTTTGAATAAAAGAAATCCGTCAGGATTTCTACCTTCCCTA
>CACWZI010000080.1 GCA_902765305.1 uncultured Eubacteriales bacterium | reverse complement strand
AAAGAAATCCGTCAGGATTTCTACCTTCCCTAACACCTAAAACCTATAACCTAAAACCTAAATACTGATTTGTCGCAGCGCGACAAATCAGTATTTACCTAACCAATCATTCCCCTGAAAACCGCCTCCGCTTTGCCATTATGCACCATCTGTGCCACGGCGGTCAGGTCCAGGCCGTCGGGGTCCGTGGTGTAGACGGAGAGGGAATACATCCGCTTTGCGCCGGCGTCGTACCACAGGCACAGCTCCACCCAGTCCTCGCTGCCGGTCTGGGCCAGGCCAAGGGTGCCGCGGCAGCCGTTGACCTCGACGTCCTCCTCGTGATCCCACTGGAAGTACATCCCCGATATGTTCATCAGCTCGCCGCCGGCAAGCTCGGCGCCTTGGGCGCGGGCGCAGTATTCGTCGCCGTCCATCGTGAACTGCATCTCCGCCAGCCCATCGCTCTCCATCCAGCGATAGACGATGCCTTCCGCGCCCTCCGGCACGCCGAAGGATATCCCGGATACCTGTGCCAGTTCATCCCCGGTCAGATCCTTCCAGGGATTGGCGAGGGCCGCGTCATCAACGGCGGGATAGCCCACAAAGCCGGTATCGTTCTTCCGGCTGTAGAGGAACCAGTCCTCCAGCGCGGCGGAGGCGTTCTCCTCATCGGGCAGATGCGCCCACATCCGCATCTCCTCGGTAAATCCTTCGATCGGCGTGCCGGGCAGGTAGATCTGCATTTCGTCGCCCGCGGTCAGGCCGTAGGGCTCGTTTGTGACGTAGCGTATGCCGTCGTCGATCGTCTCGTGTCCCGGGGCCTCGTCCGGGGTCACGCTGTCGACCTGAACGCGCCAGGTATGCCCGTCCATATGCTCAAGCCCGGACATCTGCCCGGTGAAGGCACACACATAGACGGTGCCGTTCGGATAATCGCCTGCGACCTCGCCCATCTCGCTGTCGTGGAAGTTGCCGCTGAAGGAACCGTCCGGGTTGATCTTCAATTCCGTGGACCAGCCGCCGGCGCCGCTGCTGAATTCCCATTGCAGCCCGGCTAGCCGTTCAAAGGACGGCGCCTCGTCCTCAGCGAAAGCGCCGATGCCGGACAGCAGCAGCGCAAGGCCCATAAGTAGCGCGCGCAGGTTTTTCATAGTTGAATGCCCCCTTTGAAAATGCTTTTCTGCTTTGACGGATAAAGGGGGAAATGCGTTCCGCCCGTTTCCGGTATTTGGTATAAAGAGGAGGACATACGCAGTATTTGAAATTATGCATTGTCAGTGGGCATTTGAATATGGTATAATCCAAGTGTCGCTCCTGCCTCGAACTGTTGCAGGACGATATCAGATGATCGACAGTGAAAAAGGAGGATTGTAGCGTGAAGAAACTGATTGCATTTTTGCTGACTCTGACCTGCCTGCTCAGCGGCATGGCGGCGCTGGGGGAGGATGGCCTGCATGCAAGTATCCAGCCGGTCGTGGATTCCCCGGAGTGGGTGACCGGCCTGCCCGCCGCCCAGGAGGCCGGGCAGCTGTTCGTGGTCGCCGCCATGGCCATGGACCGCACGACCGCCAGCATATCGATGCACCAGAAGGACGCGGACGGCAACTGGAAGCAGATCCTGTCCACGCCCGGGTTCGTCGGCAAAAACGGACTTTGCCTGGACGCCGACCACGTGGAGGGCTGCGGACAGACGCCCGTCGGCGTGTACCATTTCAACAAGGCCTTCGGCATCGCCGCGGACCCCGGCTGCGCCATACCCTACATCCAGGTCGACGATGACATCTACTGGTCCGGCGATCCCGACAATCATTACAACGAGATGGTGAACATCAAGGACTATCCCGAGCTTGCGATGGACGACAGCGAGCACATCGTTGATTACGAGTACCAGTACCAGTATTGCCTGAACATCAGCTTCAACGAGGAATGCACGCCCGGCCGCGGCTCCGCCATCTTCCTGCATTGCTTCGGCCCGACCAAGCCCTACACGGGCGGCTGTGTGGCGCTGCCCGAGAACATCATGAAGCTCGTGATGCAGAACGTGCGTGAGGATTGCGTCGTGGTGATCGACACGCTGGAGAACCTGAACGGCACGCTGTAAGTCGTTCCATACAAAACCCCCCCTGCCCGACGGCAGGGGGTTTTGTTTGGAATGCATTATTCAAATTCCACGATATCAGAGAAGCCGGTGACCGAGAAGACCTCTTTGACCACGGGGTTGCAGTTCAGTACCTTCGTCTTGCCGCCCATGGGCAGGCCGCGATGGGCGCGAAGTACAACCCTCAGCCCTGCTGAGGAGATGTATTCCAGCTTGCTGAAATCATAGACGAGGGTGTTCACGCCCTCCGGGATCGGGGTGAGCGCCTTTTCCAGATCCGGCGCGGTGACGGTGTCCAGGCGGCCTTCCAGCGCAAGCTCCAGCGCGCTTCCGTTTCGGTTGATTGAATAAGTCATGATGATCGTCCTCCTTGATTAATCCTGGATGTTGAAGCGCTTGCTCACGGTGATATCCACGGTATGGCCCTGGATGCCGATCTTGACCTCGTCGGCAAGGTTGCGCAGGATCGAGCGCTCATAGCCGTCCCATTCCGGCTCCTCATAGATACCTTGGGGCAGATCCTGCAGAAGGTCGTTCGAGGGCACGAAATGCTCGGCATCCGCGGCCATGGCTTCTTCAAACATATCCCTGAGACTGCCCAGGAAGGTCTTTGCAGCCTCGTTCTTCCTGGAGGTGGAGGAGGCGATGAGCGCCGCGCGCTTTTCCTTGTCCAATACCGCCTGGGTGGTCAGGTGCAGGTCGGCCTTCGCGCCTTCAAATTCGATCCAGAAGGACGCGTCCAATTCGCCGGTGACGCTGCGGGCCATGCTGAGCAACTCCTCGGTGAGTACCTGGAGCTGTATGCCGTCCAATTCTGCCAGTCCCTTGTAGACGGCGACCTTCTTCGCCTGATCGGTAGCGCACTGGAAGCCTTTGCCGGAATTGTCGATGCTGACGATATCGGACCTCATGTGTTTTCTCCTCCTCATTTGCCACAAAATCGGGCATTTTGATTATAACTATATTATATCGGGAAAAAACGGCGCTGTCAAGGTTGTTTGTTGGATTACGGCACGTATACGCGCTTGATTTCGACAACCTTTCCATCCTCAACGCGGATGGAGGTGTTGTACTGGTTGAAATAATCGTTATCGGATTCCGCAATCGCGCTGACGATCCCGTCATGGCTGACCTTGACCGGTTCTGCGTCGATGTTCCAGGAATCGTTGAACTCGGCGTTGTCGGCCAGCACCAGGGTGGTCGCGCCCAACTCGGTGAAGGTCGCCATGTCGCTCTCCTTCCACACGCGGTAGCCGTTGGTGTCCTCGTCAATGGGGCCGAGCACCACGCCGTTTTCACCGTCAAGGCCGCCGTTGACCAGCACTTCGCTGTCGCTTCTCTCGACGCTGGTCACGGGGATTTCCTCGCCGGATACCACCAGGGTGTCGCCCGCGGTCAGGGTGTTCACATCCACGATGTCATAGATGTCCATCGAGAAGATATGCACCGCGTTCATGTAGATGCCGGTCGCGCCGCTAAGTATATCGCCGCGGTTGAAGGCGACGGGATATTCGCCGTCCGGCAGCGCGTTGACGTCCACTTCGACGGTCTGGGGCGCCACGGTCTTGGTCGCGGGCTCGGTGCTGTTATCAAACTCGACGGCGTTGCTCAGCCATATATCGCCGGTCTTTTCGTCCACGGCGAGGCCCGCGAAGTTCAGGTTGCCCTCGCCCCAGCTGGCGTCGACACTGAAGGTGCCGGAGACGCTGTTGCCGCTGTTCTTCTTCATGGTGTAGCCGTCCAGCTGCATCACCAGGTTGTCCGCCTTGAAGTCGGGGGTGTCGCCGAAGGTCAGCAGCAGCGCCGTGAAGTTGGCGTCCGTGTTGCCCATGTTGGTCAGGGACCAGCTGTAGGTCTGTATGCCGGTGTCGTCCGCATCGCTCGAGGGGGTGACGGTCAGGGCCAGGTTCACGGCGCTGGCGGTGTCGCCCTCGCCCTTCCACTTGTCGGCGGAGACGGTCTTAAGCCATTCGTTGAACACCGCGTCCACGTCGGCGGGGCGGACCTTTCCGTCCTCGACCACCAGCTCGCGCTCAGCGGCGAAGGCGGCCAGCGCAGCGTCCAGCTTCTTTCCATAGATGCCGTCCACGCCGCCGGCGTTGTAGCCCAGCGCGTTCAACAGCTGCTGCATGGCGCGAATGTCGTCGCCCCGGCGGCCGCGCTCGAAGGTGGTGCCGGCCTCGATGACCTCGGTCTGTTCAAAGCCGCAGCCCTGGCAGACGCGCTTTCGCTCGCCGGCCTCGGTGCGGGTCATTTCCTTTACGATTTCCCAGGGGCCGAAGTCGTGCTCCAGGTCCTTCAGGGTCTGGGGCCAGCCGATGCCGTCCGGGTTCAGGTTGCGGTCCTTCTGGTACTGGATCAGGGCCTTTTCAGAGCCGCCGCCGAAGATGCTGTCGGCGCCATTCGCGTTCAGGTAGCCCTGCTCCACCAGCAGCTGCTGCATCCTGCGCACCGCGTCGCCCCGGTCGCCGCGGCGCAGCGTGCCCTCGGGGTCGAAGGACTCCTCGCCGCCGTCGTGGCCGCAGACCTTGCAGATCTTCGCCCGGGTGCCGGCGGAATGGTCGGTGGTCTCCACGATGACCTCCCACTCGTATTCGTGGGGCAGCTTGTCCAGCGCCTGGGTGCTCACCTTGCCGCACACCTTGCATTTGCGCTCCCGCTCGCCCTTCTCGGTGCAGGTGGGTTCCTTGGTCATGCGCCAGGCGCCCCAGGTGTGCTCGGCGTAGAACTGCTCCGTCTCCCGCTCGCCGCAGACCTTGCAGGTGCGGGTGCGGGAGCCCTTGTCCACGCAGGTGGCCTCCTTGGTGATCTTCCACTTGTTCCAGCTGTGGCCCGTGGCCTTGATGGTCTCCGTCTGCTTCTTGCCGCAGATCTTGCAGGTGCGCTCACGCTTGCCCTTCTCGGTGCAGGTGGCCTCCTTGGTGACCTTCCACTTGCCCCATTCGTGGCTGCAGTATTCCGGGGGCATCTTCTTGCTCAGATACTTCATCTGGATGAAGCCCAGCATCTGGCCGCCGTGCTTGGTGTCCTCCACCAGGGTCTGCGCCCACTTGCCGTTGGGGGAGATGTCGTCAACGTACACGGCCTGGCCGCCCTTGTACTTCCGGATGACCTTGGAGTTCGTGTTGTCCTCCTTGTACACATTGACCGAGCTCCTGTTGACGTACATTGTGCCCTGATAGGCTGCCAGCGCGCCATAGGCGAGCGAGGCCATCAGCAACAATGCCAGGAGTGATACGATGAGTTTTTTCATGTTTTTTTTACAGCTCCTTTCTGTTCTTTGCTGTATCAATTATAGGATATAAATGATGTAAATGGAAGGGCAAAATATGAAAAAAATGTGCCAATTATAACGGCATCATACTCTACACCGATTTGGGCGACAGGTTCATGATCGACCTGGCCACCTTCGAGGCTGGGTTTGAGGCTGTAGCGTAAACCTGAAGGAACCCCCGCAATCCGGCTGTGCCGGATTGCGGGGGGTTATACATGGTCTCCTGCATGGGTACAGGAGACCGCATTAACCAGACAGGGGGGGAAAAACATAAAAAAGAACCGGAAGACGTATCGGTTAAAACGGGGCCTATCTCCGGCCGTTGAAGAACTGCGTGGCGTGGTGCAGCGTCCCATCCCAGTCAAACCGCGCGCCGCCCACGAACACCGCGAGCAGGATCGTCAGGGCGGCGCTTGCGAGGATCCAGATCAGGGCGACGCGAATGGCGCCGGCGCCCTTGTGGATGAACACGGGGTCCGCCTCCAGGTGGAAATGATCGGGCGCGCTCACGTCGTAGAGCACCTCCACGTTCATGCCCTCCGGGAATTGCGCCCTGTCCATCGAATTATCGTATTCCCCGCGGCAGGACTGTCCCTCGGCGGTGTATTCGACGATCGGGCGCCAGGAAACCATCGAGCCTCGTCGCCCGGTCCTCATCTCATGGGGAACGTAGGCGACGATGACGCCGGTGGTTCGGGTGTTTTCCCGATCCTCCCGGCTTTTCGCGTCCCTGCGCGTTCCGATGCCGGCGAACAGCAGGAACCAGGCCGCGAAGGAACACACGGCAAAGAAGAACAGCATTTTACCTGCCATGGGGTATCTCCTTGGCGTCGTTATCCGACGGTCGCCAGATACAGGCGGTGATTGTCCAGCGTGTAGAGCAGGAAGACGCGCAGGTTGAGATCAAGGACGTTGTCGTTCGACTGGAGGTAGCGGACCATGCCCTCGCTTCCGCCCAGCGGGTGGGTGTTCGCCTGTCGAAGCAGCTCGCGGAAGGTCTGGCGGCAGCCTTCGTCCAGGTGCTCCAGGAAGCGCCCGGTCTCCCCGTCGTGGGCGGAGAGGCCCAGCATCGCCGCGAACTGCTCGTTGATCTGCAGTATGGAGATCTCGTCGCCCTCCTCCTTGAAGATCGCCGCCGCGCGGATGATGTTGTCCAGCAGCGTCTCGGAGACGAGGCCTTTCTGGATCATATCCCGGAAGCGCAGCTGTCCGGCGGCGCTTTCGGCCTTCTTCCTGTAGCCCTGGGTCACGTTGCCGGGATCGCTGATCAGCGCTTCGAACTGCTCCACGGGCATGGGCCTGTAAAAATAATAGCCCTGGGCGTAGTTTTCGCCCATGCAGATCAGGTTGTTCTTCTGGACCTCGGTCTCCACGCCCTCCGTCACCACGCTCATGCCGATCATGTGGGCCATCGAGATGATGGATTCCACGATGCTGACGGCCCGCTTGTTGTCGGTGCCCTTGGACATGAACTGTACGTCGGTCTTCAGCACATCCAGGTTCATGGTGTGCAGCATGCTCAGCGAGCTGGAGCCGCTGCCGAAGTCGTCCATCAGGATGTGGAAGCCGGCGGCGTGGAGCTTTTCGATGGCCTCCAGGATCGTGGCGTTGTTGTCGGTGAAGGCGCTCTCGGTGATCTCCACCCCGATCAGCTCGGGGGGAAGACCGTATTTCTGAACCAGCCGGATGAAGGTTTCGGCGATGTCGGTGAAGTAGAAATCCACCCTGGATACGTTGACCGAGACGGGCACGGGCTTTATGCCGCGGTCAATCAGGCTGCGCTGCCACTTCGCGACGCTTTCCCAGACGTGGCAGTCCACCGTATAGACGTAGCCGGTCTTTTCCAGTATGGGGATGAAGCGCCCGGGGGAGATCAGCCTGCCCTCGTGCAGCCAGCGCACCAGGGCCTCGCCGCCGATGATCTTGCCGGTCTTTTCGTAGACCTGGGGCTGTATGTAGAATATGAATTCGCCGTTGGCCAGCCCGTTCTTGACCTCCATCAGCAGCAACTTGTCCTCACGCTGGTGCCTGTGCCGCTCCGAACTGTAAAAGTGAATGTGCCGGATATAGTCGCCCTTGATCTCCGACAGGGCGCCCATCGCCCGGTCGTACAGCGTGATGGCGCTCTCCCTGCGGTCGTCCGACAGGTACGCGCCGAGGGCGGGGGAGAAGCCCTCGGGGTAGTCCAGCGACTGATAGAACTGCTCGATGAACGGCTGGATCTCCCGGGGGCTCTTGCCGCGGACCGGCACGATCAGGCAGAAGTTGTCGCCACCCATGTAGCCGGCGATGCCGCCATACTGACGCGCGGCTGCGCGCATGACGTCCTCGATGGTTTCGAGGAAACGGTTGCCGGACTTTCGGCCGAAGATGTCGTTGTAGAGCTTGAAGTAATTGATGTCCGACACGATGCAGAGCATGGATTCCTCGAAGAACTCCGCGAGGAAGTGGTCGGCGATCCTGAAAAAGGTATCCCCGTGGGGCAGGTCGATGACGGCCTTGCCCTCGCTTTCGGGCTTGGCCCTGTCGCCGGAAGCGGCCTTGCCGCGGTGGGACATGATCACGCGCTTCTCGCCCTCGGCCTTCTGGTGGACCGCCTTGATCAGCCCGTCAAAGGATTCCGGCGCCTGCGCGTGCCATTCGCCCGCCACGGAGGTCAGCAGGTTGTGCTCGCGGAAGAGGCTGCGGATGCTGCGCATGTTGCTTTCGAAGGCGGCCTGCTCCAGTCCGCTTTCGATGATGATGAATTCCCCGGTGGCAACGCGGAAGACGTGGTCGCTGTCGAACAGGTTGGTCAGCACCTCGCCGGCGCGCATCAGGGTCTGCTCCTTTTCCAGATAGGGCAGCTTGTCCGTGCCGTCGTCCCAGCCGATCACATCCACCGCCACCATGCCGATGGATTTTGAGCGATCGATCTGCTCCAGGTACTCGTGCAGGGAGACCCGGTTGCCCACGCCGGTCAGCGTGTCGATGTAGCCCAGGCGCTTCAGCTTGCCCACCAGGTTTCGGCTGTAGATCATCGACGAGAGGATATAGCGTATGCCGGGCATGATGAGCTTCGCGTCCGCCATGACGGCGGCGTCGGGGTCCTCCAATATGCAGAAGCCGAAGTTTTTCCCGTGATAGGCCAGCAGCGTCACCAGCGCGGAGTGGATGTTCTGCTCGACAAACATCCGGTAGACGTCCGGGTCCCGCGATTGCAGGTCCTCGGGCGCGCGCACCACGATGGTCTCGCGATTGACCAGGCGATCGTGCCAGGAATCGAATTTGGCGATGGCAATGTGCTGGAGCATGATGCGCTCGTGCACCGCGTCGGGGCAGCACCATTCGTAGGTGTTGTCGCAAAAGCCCTCCTCGTTTTCCTCAAAGATGCTGATGCGGCTGCAGCCGAGCTCCTCTCCCATGCAGGCGAGGAGACCGTCGATATTGTTGTCGCCCTCGGTGTGGGCGAAGGCTTTTTCGATCGCTCTGTTCAGGGCTTGCATATGGTCCGACATTCCTTTCACTTCTCTCGCGTATCTGTTGAACAACCGCTATTATATCAGATAACAGGCGCTTCTTCAATGAAATTGAGAATGACGGAATGATAAATTATGATGGCGCGCCAGGACGCACAACGGCCCCCGGCGCTTCGCAGCAGAAGCGCCGGGGGCCGTTGTGCGTTGACGTTTACAGCTGGGCGGTGAACTTCAGGTCGATCTCCTTGACATAGCCCCGGTGGCCCTGCAATTCGATCAGGGACCAGCCCTCCACGGTCTCGATGACGTCGACCTCCATGTTGGGCTTCAGGCTGCCCAGGACGGCGCTACCCTCGTCGGCGGATTCGTACACCGGCACCGCGCGGCCCTCGTGGGGGCTGGCCAGGGCCTTCTCTGTGGTGTCGTCCTCGAAGACCACGTCGGCGCTGCCAGGCATGTCCTCCGCCTGAGAAGGTACTAACTGGAAGGTGGCGGCGTCGCTGGGAATGTAGCCCTGCAGGCCCCCGTATTCGACGAGGGACCATTCGGTGCTGTGCAGCAGTACGCTGGCCGCCTCGCCCTTGGGCATCGCGCCGAGCACCTCGCCGGAGTCGGACGGCGCGCTCTGGATGTCCAGGTCCATGTCGGCAATGGCCCGCTCCGCCAGGTCCTCATGGCGCTCCAGCGACCCGCCGCCCTCGACGTAGGCGGTGAAGCGCTCGGCGGGGCTCTCGTTCAGGTCGGTGATGCCGATGGAATACACCGGCGTGGCGCCATCTAGCGAATAATCCAGCGTGACGGCGGTCCTGAGGGTGAAATCCAGGTATCGGTTCATCACATAGCCGGTATACGCGCCCTTCATTACCTTCGACCATTCCTTGCCGCGCTCCACGCCGACGACGGTGGTGCCGTCCTTCAGGCTCACCAGCGATTCGGATTCGGTGGAGGGCGCCTGCCGGAGCTTGATGCCCACCTCGCAGTTGACGGTGCCCAGGAAGAGCTCCAGTTCACGGGTGGTCAACTGATAGTCGCCGGCGTCCACAAACATGGCCTTGACGTGCGCCGATTCGTAGTAGACGGCCTTCTGCACGATGGGCGTGGCCACGCCGTCCGGTTCAAAGCCGTAGGCGTTTTGGAAGGCGGTCACGGCCTCGGTGACGTCCACGTCGTAGACGCCGTCGACGGCCCCGCCGTACAGCTTCAACGCCTGCAAATTCCGCTGCAGCGCCCGCACGGCGGGGCCGCTGCTGCCGTGGTCGAGGGTGACGTTCATGGCGGCGGGGGCGGAGGCGTCGGTGATGGCCTGCTGGAATTGGCGGGTGGCCAGGCCGGTCTGCTGCTGGCCCAGCAGGCGCTGGGCTTCGCGGACGGCGCGCACGGTGGCCAGCGTATACTCCTCGTTGATTTCCTGGTCGTAGATGCCCAGCGCCTTCAGCTTCAGCTGCAGATCCCGCACCTCGCTGCCGGTGCAGCCCCGGCCCAGCATGCCGGGCTCGTCGGGCACGCCCAGGAACTGGCTGTAGGTCTGGCCGCTGGAGGCGTGATAGGAGGACTGGAAGAGCAGGTCGCGAAGCTCCTCGTCCCGCTCGCTGTCCTTGTGGATGTTCACCCGGGTGCCCACGGGGCAGTTCTCGGCGATGAACCGAGCGTCCTCCGTGCGCATGCGGATGCAGCCGTGGGAAACGGGATATCCGAAATCCCGGACGGACTGCTCGTTGATGGCGCTCTCGTTGGGCCGGTTGTACAGCAGGGAATGGAACATCACGTCGTAGTGGATGCGGGTGGCGTAGCGGGCATAGCCGCCGAAGGCCCGGAAGTGAAACCATTCCTCCCGCTCTCCGTCCCGCTCCTTGTCGGGCATTTTGAAGCTGCCCAGGGGGGTGGCGTCCTCCGCGCCGGAGGAGCAGAGCCCCTGCATCACGATCGCGCCGCCGTCCCGGTTTTCATAGACGGTGACGATCTGGTTGACGATGTCCACATCCACCCGGTAGGGGGATTCCGCCTCCGCCGGCGCGCGGCCGATCGGGCCGAACGCGCCCAGCAGGAGTGTCAATATCAGGCTGTACAGCGCAAGCCGCCTTGCTTTCATGGCAAATATTACTCCTTGACGATTGATATGAATATTATATCACATCATTATGTCTATTCTATAGATGAAATATGACAAGGTTTTGCCGTTCATGGCGGAAGGCATGTGTCAAGGGGACGGTTCTCCTGACAACTTTCTGCGTTGATAAGTTGTCAGGAGAACCGTCCCCTTGACATTAGGCGAGGCAGCGATTCTCGCCTATTTCTCGTCCAAAAATTCATCGAAATTTCCGTTGAAGTTGGACGGGATCTTTGCTATACTATATATGGCTCATTGTGCCATTCCGGAGGGGTTAAGAATCCGGGGCAGTGTGCCGATACAAGTATGAGGGGCATAGGCTCATGGAGAAGGAGGTGTCGATATGGCCACATCAAGTATTTTGGAGAGCGTCAGGCTGTCTTCACCGAAAGCCGCGTCCATGTTTGTTGATGCGCTGGAGGAATCAGCCAGCATGCCGAGAAAATCTCCCTCTGAATACAAATATCATGTGGAGAAGAATCCGGAGGCAATCAGACGGTTCGTTAGCAAAAACCTGCCAAAGGAGAAAACTCACAAATGATCGGATCGGTATTCAGCATACCTTCGCTGTTAGACTCAGTGGGAGAAGAAACCGTAACTGATATGTTGCAGACTTTTTCCTGCGTATCTGAGGGTGTGCAGCTTAATGAAGAGGTGGAAAAGTTTGTAAGGAACAGTTCCATTGAGTTCTATAAACGCAAAATGTCAGTCACATACCTTGTGAATGACGAAGACGACAGGTTGGCAGGAATATTCACACTGACGCATAAGGCAGTTGATATTCCTGCTGAAGGAATGAGCAATGCTCAGAAGAAAAAGATTCAGCGGTTTGCACAGTTAGATCAGGACACAGGTGTTTTTTCGAGCCTCTGCATATCTCATTGCTCAGTTTGGCAAGAACTATGCTGTGAACAACGGAATGAGCATCCGGGGTACAGAGCTGATGGAATGCACAATGAGTGTGCTTCATGATGCGCAGGAGATGGTCGGTGGTGGACTTGTATACCTGGAATGTGAAGAAGAGAACAGCCAGGCATATGATTTTTACATCAAATGCGGCTTTAAGGAATTTGATCACAGGTATTCACAGATCGACAAACAGAATTATATTCTGCTGATGAAGATTTTTTAGTAAAATAACCACAGGGGGCTTGACAGCCAAGAGCAGAGCAGAGCAGAGCAGAGCAGAGCAGAGCAGAGCAGAGCAGAGCAGAGCAGAGCAGAGCAGAGCAGAGCAGAGCAGAGCAGAGCAGAGCAGAGTAAGGGTAACTCTGCCCTTTTTTGGGCTGGAACTGAATATATTGACGATGGATAACCGCCGGATTCTGTCAGGGTATTATGCCCTGGCAGGTCCGGCGGTTTTGCCGCGCTTTGGAAGGGGTCAGCCCAGCTTGCGCTCCGGGCCCGCGTCCTCCCCGCGGGGATGCACCCGCTTGAACTGCTTAAGCTGCTCCTCGGTCATTTCGGGGCAATCCTCGTCAAACACGATGGGGCGCTTGGCGGCTTCGCGGATTTCGGCGATCTGTTCAGGGGTTGGCTTCTGATTCTTAGTAATGGAATAGCTTACGATCATTGTACATTCTCCTTTCCGCAGGGGTTGCTATTCTGGCGGAGATGATACGGGTCACAGATTTTCGTTCCGTGTAAACGACAAAGAGAATCTCGTCAACCTTGCCAATGGTATTATAACGATCTTCAAACAGGCTATGCGCGGAATCGTAGAACTCAATTCTGTTTTCGTCATTGAAGACCAGCGCGGCGGTTTCAAAGCGCACACCGTGCTTTCTCAGGTTCAGCGCGGCCTTGTCCTCGTCCCACTCGAATTGCACGGGCAATTCCCCCTCGTAACTCTATGGCAACATTATAACCGAAATACATGCGATTAGCAAGACAGAATTGACAGGAGGCAGGAAGATGAAACAAAGAACGGGAAAGTATCTGCTGAGCGTTTTGCTCACGCTGGCGATGGTCCTCGGGCTGCTGCCGGGGATGGGTTTGACGGCACTGGCGTGGGATGGTGATCCTTATGCCGAGCTGCTGAATACTACAACAGCAGTAAATTTTGACGGCAAAGAATGGTATCTGATCGAGAACAACTCCACGGCTGTGGATGCCGGGACAGTCACCCTGCTTTCAAAGGAATGTGTTGCTGCGTCGCAGTATAATTCTTCTGGAAGCTATGTTGAATATGCTTCTTCGACAGTAAAAACAGCAGTAGATAATTGGTATAATA
>CACWZI010000079.1 GCA_902765305.1 uncultured Eubacteriales bacterium | reverse complement strand
TTTTCGTGCTCTATTAGGCGCTTCCTGACTATTTTTTCGCTTACTTCCCCGTACTGACAGGCGTTTTCACGCATTTTCGGTGTGGGAAGTTTGAATCAGTATTTATCTCTCGCCCTTTCAATCAGCTCCCCCATCCTCTTATTACATTCCCCGATCTCCACCCCGGCGTTGATGACGCGGGGGCAGCGGTCGATCCAGTAGAGGGCGCGGTTGAAGGCTTCGTCGGGGATGGGCATGAAGGGCCTGGCCTCGACGACCTCCATGGCCAGCACCCGGGCCAGGCGGTAGTCGATGTCGTTGGTGTAGAGTATGCCCGCCACGAAGGGCACGCCCTGCTTTTGCAGGCGGCGGAACACCGGTATGCCCGTGCCGCAGGCGGACAGCACCATCACCTGGGGGTCGCCCTCGGGTCGGGGCAGCTCGATGCTGCCGAACACCGGGTCGAAGGTGCCCTGGTCGATCTGGTACAGGTTCCGTATGGCGTCCTCGTCGAACACGTCCTCCGGCGTGCCCGCCCGGGCGACGTGGTCCCCCTGCACGCAGATGATCTTGTCGGAGATCTTCTGGGCCAGGTCGATCTCGTGCAGCGACATGATGACGGTGATGCCCTTCTGCTTGGCCATGCCGCGCAGTATGCTCAGCAGCTGCAGCTTGTGGCGCACGTCCAGGAACGAGGTGGGCTCGTCCAGTATGATGATCTCCGGCTCCTGGCAGATGGCCCGGGCCAGCAGCACCCGCTGGCGCTGGCCGTCGCTGATGGCGTTGAAGTCCCGGTTGCGCAGGTCCAGGACGTGCACGGCGGCCATGGCCTCCTCCACCTTCGCCTCGTCTTCAGCCGAGAGTATGCCCAGGCGGCCCGTGTAGGGGTAGCGGCCCGTGGCCACGATGTCCCGGCAGGTCATCAGCTCCGGCTTCATGCGCTCGGTCAGCACCACGGCCATCTTCGTGGACAGGTCCTTGTAGGACAGCCTGCGCAGCTCCTCCGATTCGATGAACACCTGGCCGCCCACCATGCGCAGCTGGCGGGTGATGCTCTTGAGGATGGTGGACTTGCCCGAGCCGTTGGGGCCGATCAGCGTGACGATCTCGCCCTTTTCGATGTCGATGGTGATGTCGCGGATCAGCGGCACCCCGTCGTAGCCGACGGTCAGCTGTCGGGTCCTGAAGTAATAGTTGCTCATGCCGCTCACCTCCCGCTCTGCCGCTTGAGCATCATGGCGATGACCACCGGCGCGCCGAACACGCTGGTGACGGTGCTGATGTTCAGCTCGGTGGGCGCGAAGGCGGTGCGGGCGATCAGGTCGCAGCCCATGCAGAACACCGCGCCGCCCAGGAACACCGCTGGGATGACGATCAGCGGCTTCGACGTGTTCAGCGCCCGCTTCACCAGGTGGGGCACCGCGATGCCCACGAAGGAGATCGGCCCGGCGAAGGCGGTCACCGTAGCGGAGAGCAGGCTGGACACCACGATCAGCGCCACCCGGAAGGCCTTGATGTTCACGCCCATGCTCTGGGCGTAGGCCTCGCCCAGCTGGTAGGCCCCGATGGGCTTGGCCATCGTGAAGGTCACCGCCGCCGTGATGCCCACCACCACGGCCGCCACGGCCACGTTGTCCCAGCCCATGCCGGAGAAGCTGCCCAGGCTCCAGCCCCGCAGGTTCACGATGTCGGCGTCCTCGGCGAAGGTGACCACGAAGTCGGTCACCGCCGAACAGATATAGCCGATCATGATGCCCGCCACCAGCAGTATCGCCATGTGCTTCAACCGCCGGGAGAGCAGCAGTATGAAGCCCACCGACATCAGCGACCCGGCGAAGGCCGCGATGATCAGCGCCCAGGAGGAGACATGGCTGAAGAAGTGCAGCGCGTAGATCATCGTCAGCGCCACCACCATCTTCGCGCCGGACGATATGCCCAGCACGAAGGGGCCCGCGATGGGGTTGCCGAAGAAGGTTTGCAGCAAAAAGCCGGACAGCGACAGCCCGCCGCCCAGCAGCGCCGCCATCAGTATGCGGGGCAGGCGAATCTTCCAGATGATGCTGTACTGGGGCGAATCCTGGGCCTGGCCCAGCAGTATGCGGAAGATCTCCCCCACCGGTATGGCCACGCTGCCGGTGTTGACGTTCAGCACCGTGATCACCACCAGCGCCGCCACCAGCAGCACAAACACCAGCTGATAGCGCCCCCGCCGGCGCAGGTTTTCGCTGAGGAAGGCGCTGCGCGCGCCCGGATCGGTTGGATTGGGCATAGAACAACCTCCAAAAACGTAAAACATGCCCGCCTCCGAAGAGAGACGGGCATGGCAAAGCCAGCCGGCGCGTCGCCGGGGCAAGCCGCCTTCATCGGAAGCGCTTCACCCACGCGGCAGCAGGTTTCCTGGCTCGCGGATCACGGCGGCGCCACGCCTTCTCACGTGAATACGCAATGGCAAATGCGGCCCGCTCCCCGCTCACAGTGACCGGATCGCCCGGGATTTCCACCCGGTTCCCTATCATCCCCGCACGGGCGGGGCACTGCGGCGTTTATATCATTATATCGAGCGGGCGGGTGTTTGTCAATGTTATCCAGGGGCACTGTCAGGGCTCACGCATGAATGCTTGAGCCTGTCACACATAATCCGAAGATGCAGTGCGATAAATTCTGATTTATCGAGCTGGGCTCGATAAATCAGAATTGAGTGATTAGTGGTTAGTGGCTAGTGGTTAGTGGTGGTGCAAATCCCTTCAGGATTTGTTTGATTCAAGGGGAACGATAGGGGTTTCAACGTTTATAGGTCTATTAAATCAAAAGAAATCCGTGAGGATTTCATCCTTCACTAGCCACTAATCACTAGCCACTAGCCACTCAAATACTGATTTGTCGCAGCGCGACAAATCAGTATTTACCCGACTGTTCATTCACGCACAAAGAAAGTCGCCGGGTTCAAAAGCCGGCGACCTCTTTGTGCATTTCTATCACCTTTCCCGCTTCTTCGACAGGATGTCGAATACCACGGCGGCCAGCAGCACGAAGCCCTTGACGACCCTCTGATAGTTGGCATCCAGGTTGATCTGGAACATGCCCAGGTTGATCACGCCGATCAGCGTGGCGCCGATGACCATGCCCAGTACGGTGCCCGAGCCGCCGCTGGCGGAGACGCCGCCCACCACGCAGGCGGAGATGGCATCCATCTCAAAATTCTTGCCCGCGTCGGCATTGGCCGCAGTAAAGCGGGAGATGACCGTCATGGCGGAGATCGAGGTCAGTATCGCCATGTTCAGATAAGCCAGGAACATGATACGCTTGGTATTCACGCCGGACAGACGCGCGGCCTCGATGTTGCCGCCCACCACGTAGAAGTGGCGGCCTATGGTGGTCTTGCCGGTAATGAAGGCATAAATCAACACAACCGCCGCCACCCAAACCAGCACGGTTGGAATGCCGCCAGCCATCGCCAGCTTGTACATAACCAGCAGGATGACGAAAGCGCCCAGAATGCTCTTGGCTGCATCCATCTCCAGAGCATCCACCTCATACCCCTTCCTCAGCCGCGTCGCGCGATTCTTGAAAACCATCAGCACCACCAGCGCTGCGGCGACGATACCCACGATCAGGCAGGGCATATTCAACTGGCCCTCCGGCGTCTTGAACATCGTTCCGGAGAAGATTCTCAGGAAATCCGGGCTGTCCTTGAACGAAATGGAGTTCGTGGAGGAGACACCCAGTATGGACGTGCCCAAGCCCCGGAAAGCCAGATAGCCTGCCAGGGTCGCGATCCACGGCGGAACCATCACATATGCGATCAGCGCGCCAAGACTGCAGCCGTAGATGATGCCGACGGCCAGCATGGCCACCAGAGACAAGGCGGTTCCCCACTTCCAGACCACCATCATCATGCCGCCCAGCGCACCCAGCAGGCACACGAAAGCGCCGCAGGACAGATCGATGTTGCCACCGGTCAGCATACACATCAGCATACCGCAGCCAAGGATGTACACGTAAGCGTTCTGGTTGATCAGAGAAGCAAAGCTGGTCGACTTAAACATGCGCCCCTTGGTCATGATCGTGAAAAAGATGTACACCAGCACCAGGATAATGAGCATGGCATTCTTTTTCAACATGGCAACCGGATTCGATTGCCTGATATTGGAACGATTTACCACTTTATTCTCCATGAATTGCCATCCTCCTTTCCTATCGCTTCTGCCGTTTGGACACGACATCGAAGATGACGGCCGCCAGCAGCACCAAGCCCTTGACCACGCGCTGCAGGTTGGAGTCGACGCCCACCATGTTCATGCCCTGGTTGATGACGCCCATCAGCACCGCGCCAATGATCATGCCGGACACCTTGCCGATGCCGCCGTAAGCGGAAGCGCCGCCGATGAAGCAGGAAGCGATGGCGTCCATCTCATAGCCCTCGCCATAGGTCGGGTCAATGCCCTTGGCGCGAGCCGCCGTTAGGATACCGGCCAGGCCGGCCATCAGGCCAATGCTGGCATAGGCGAACCAATATACGTTGCGGGTCTTGACGCCGGACAGCGCCGTGGCCTTCTCATTGCCGCCCACCGCATACAGATGGCGGCCCATGGCGGTCTTGGTGGTGATGTACTGGTAGATTCCCAGCACCAGCGCGATCCAGATCAGCACGGTGGGCAGGCCCCTGAAGCTGGCCATTTGCCAGGTCACAAACAGGATCACCGCAGAAATGACGGCCGTGGTGACCACTTGGCCGAGGACAGACTGGTGCAGATTCAGCTTTTTCTGGACGTGAATCCTTCGGACAGTCATCAGGATGTAGATCACGATCGCGATGATGCCGATGGCCATGCAGGTCAGGTTGGGCTTGCCCTCCGACCCCGTCCACTGGCGAACAAAATCAGGAATGTAGCAATCCCTGCCGCCGCCGAAGAGGAACAGGAAATTCTCATTGCTGATGTCGACGCGGTAGCCCTGCAGTACCACATTGGACAGGCCTCGGAAGGCGTACATGCCCGACAGTGTGGCGATAAAGGCCGGCACATGCACCTTGGCGATCCAGAAGCCCTGGAACACACCGATGGCCAGGCCAATGGCCAGCATGATCAGCACCGCCAGCCACATGTTTGCGCCCCTGTCCATCATGACGCAGCCGATGGAGGCCGTAAAGCAGACCACCGAGCCGACAGACAGGTCGATGTTGCCGCCGGTCAGTATGCAGCAGAGCATACCGGCCGCCAGCACGAAAACATAGCCGTTCTGGGAAATCAGGTTGTTGATGCTACCCGGCTTCAGTGAGCCGCCACCAGTGGCGATGGCGAAGAAAACGACCACAACCACCAGCGCGATCACCATGGTATACTTCTGGAAAAAAGCGCCAAGGCTCATTTTGCGTTCACTCATCGTCATGCACCCCTTCCCGACTGGAGGATCAGCGCCATGATGTTCTCCTGGGTGGCGTCCTCCGCCTTCATCTCGCCGACCATCTTACCCTCGTTCATGATGTAGATGCGGTCGCTCATGCCCAGCACCTCCGGCAGCTCCGAGGAGATCATAACCACGGATTTGCCTGCCGCCGCCAGGTCGTTGATGATACAGTAGATTTCGTACTTCGCGCCCACATCGATGCCACGGGTGGGCTCGTCCAGCAGCATGATATCCGGCTCGGCGAACATCCACTTGGCCAGCAGCACCTTCTGCTGGTTGCCGCCGGAGAGGTTGCCCACCAGCTGCTCCACCGTGGGCGTCTTGGTGCGCAGCTTGTCACGGTATTCCTCGGCCACGGCATATTCCTTGTCCTGGTCGATGACGCCCATGCTGGCCAGGCTGGACAGGTTGGCCAGGGAGGTGTTGACCTTGATGGACTGGCTGAGGATCAGGCCGTTGCCCTTGCGGTCCTCGGTGACGTAGGCGATCTTGTGCTTGATGGCGTCGGTGACGCTCTTCTTCATCTTTACCGGCTTACCGTCGATCTTCAACTCGCCGGAGAAGTTCACGCCGTAGCTCTGGCCGAAGATGGACATGGCCAGCTCGGTGCGGCCCGCGCCCATCAGGCCGTATATGCCCACGACCTCGCCCTTGCGCACGTACATGGACACGTCGTCCACCACCTTGCGCTCGGGGTACAGCGGATGGTGCACCGTCCAGTGGTCCACCTCCATCATGATGTCGCCGATCTTCACGTTCTGCCGCGGCGGGAAGCGGTTGGTCATCTCGCGGCCAACCATGCCCTTGATGATGCGCTCCTCGCTGACCGGCTCCGGGCCGTGGTTGTCGATGGTCTCGATGGTGGTGCCGTCGCGGATGACGGTGATTTTGTCCGCCACGTAGGCCACCTCGTTGAGCTTGTGGGTAATGATGATCATCGTCATGCCCTGCTTCTTGAAGCCCAGCATCAGGTCCAGAAGTGCCTTTGAATCCTCCTCGTTCAGCGAGGAGGTGGGCTCGTCCAGGATCAACAGCTTGGCCTGCTTGGCCAGGGCCTTGGCGATTTCCACCAGCTGCTGCTTGCCGGTGCCGATGGTCTTGACCTGCACCTTGCTGCTCTCCTGCAGGCCCACCATCTTCAGGTATTTGTCGGCCTCGGCGTAGGTGGTATTCCAGTCGATGGCGAATTTGCTCCCGCGCTCGTTGCCCAGGTACATGTTCTCGCCGATGGTCATCTCGGGCACCAGCGCCAGCTCCTGGTGGATGATGACGATGCCCAGCTTTTCCGAATCCTTGATGTTTGAAAACTTGCAGACCTGTCCGTTGTAGACGATATCGCCCTCATAGGTGCCGTAGGGGTAGATGCCGCTGAGCACGTTCATCAGCGTGGACTTGCCCGCGCCGTTCTCACCCACCAGGGCGTGAATCTCGCCCTCCTCCACCTGCAGGTTGACATTGTCCAGGGCCTTCACACCGGGGAAGGTCTTGGTGATGTTCTTCATTTCCAGCAGTATCTTTGCCATTGCTCTCCTCCTGCTTTCCAGTCAAATGGGAAAACCCAAAGCTGCCGCAGATCAATTCCGACACAGCCCCGCCGCGGTTTCACGCTGCCGGCACACGATATGTCGCCTCTGTGTACAGATCCTTCGCTTCGCTCAGGACGACAACGCCGTCAAGCCGTCATCCCAGCGAAGCGAAGGATCTGTACGCAACGCTGCTGAATGACCTTCGTTCAGCGAGCAGACCTGTCGTTCTATCGTGCCTTCCTGTCGGCGGAACCCGGAATATGCCCAAATGATGCAGGCGGGAGAGCCCCGCCTGCATCACAATGAGCATAAGCCCGGATTACTTCAGATCGTCCTCGGTGTAGTAGCCGGAGTCGATCAGGATCTCCTTGTAGTTGTTGGCGTCCGCGAACACGGGATCGCACAGGAAGGAGGGAACAACCTTCACGTTGTTGTCGTAGGTCTCGGTGTCGTTCACGTCAACCTCTTCGCCAGCCAGGATCTGGCCGACCATCTTCACGACCTGAGCCGCCAGGGTGCGGGTGTCCTTGAACACGGACATGCTCTGCTTGCCGGCGATCATGTTCTTGGTGTTGGCAACGTCGCAGTCCTGACCGGTGATGATGGGCCAGTTCTCGCCGCCGTAGTTGGCCTCCAGCGCGTTGGTTACGCCCAGAGCGGTGGAATCGTTGGAGCACAGCCACACGTCGATGTTCTCGCCATTGGCATAGTTGGCGGTCAGGATATCCTCAGCGCGCTTCTGGGCGACGTCGGTCTTCCAGGTGGGGGTGGCAACCTGGTCGAACTCGATCTGGCCGGAGGGCACGGTGATTTTGCCGGCGTCCATGTAGGGCTTCAGCACGTCGATGGCGCCCTGATAGAAGTAGCGGGCATTGTTGTCGCCGGGATCGCCAGCGGTGATTTCCATCACGAACGGGCCTTCCGCGTTGTCCAGATCCAGAGCGTCCTTCACATAGGTGCCCTGCACGGTGCCGACCTTGTAGTTGTCGAAGGTGGCATAGTAGTCAACATTGCCGTTGTCCATCAGCAGGCGGTCATAAGCGATGACCTTGACGCCCTTCTCGGCGGCCTTGTCCAGGGCGGTGCCCAGGGAGGAGCCCTCGATAGCGGCGATGACAACGACCTGGCAGCCATTGTCGATCATGGTCTCGATCTGGTTCAGCTGGGTGGGAACGTCGTTGGAGGCAAACTGCAGCTCAACCGCATAACCGGCTTCCTTCAGCTTCTCTTCCATGTAGGCGCCGTCCTGATTCCAACGCTGCAGGTCCTTGGTGGGCATGGAAACGCCGACCAGTTCTCCTTCGGCCAGGGCCGCGACGCAGCCCAGAGCCAGCATCGCGCAGAGTACCAATGCAAGAATCTTCTTCATACTCGGGTACACTCCTTTGATTATATTGTGCAGGCCATGCGGCCTTGCATCCGATCATCGGGCCGATGCGCCGGTTCTGCGGAACGGATTGTGCGTGCCGCACAAGCAAGCTCCAAAAATTACAGCACATCAACCAACGCATAATATTATAACACAATGATCCGAGGTTGTCTACTGTTTTTCACAATTTTTCTTCTCACAATTTGCGAAGGGCATTCACCGCTTGCGATAAGCATTGCGAACGCCCCCGGAATGCATTCCGGGGGCGTTCGCCTCGAACCGTTCGTTTACCTGTTCTGCAGGAAGTTGTAGGTGACCGCCGCCAGGGCCGCGCCGATCATGGGGCCCACGATGAACACCCACAGGCAGCCCAGGGGCGCCAGGTTTCCGCTGAAGGCGGCGAACAGGGCGGGGCCGAAGCTGCGGGCGGGGTTGACGGAGGTGCCCGTCAGGCCGATGCCCAGGATGTGCACCACCACCAGGGTAAGCCCGATCACCAGGCCGCCGAAGCTGCCATGGCCGGCCCGCTTGCTGGTGACGCCCAGTATGGCGATGACGAAGATGAAGGTCAGCACGATCTCCACCAGCAGGCCCGCCAGCACGTTGCCGCCCACGCCCGCCAGGCCGTTGGCGCCAAAGCCGCCGGTCATGTCGGTGACGTGGCCCAGGCCGAAGATGGCCGCCAGCACCGCGGAGCCGCAGATCGCGCCAACGCACTGGGCGATCACGTAGCCGATGAATTCGCCCACGTCCATGCCGCCGCTGAGCATCACGCCCAGGGACACCGCCGGGTTGATGTGGCAGCCGGAGATGTTGCCGATGGAATAGGCCATGGCCACGATGGTCAGGCCGAAGGCCAGCGCGGTGAGGATGTAACCGCCGCCCGCGGCGGCGTCGCAGCCCACCAGCATCGCCGTGCCGCAGCCCAGTATGACCAGGGTCGCCGTGCCGATGGCCTCCGCAATCAGTTTCTTGCTCATTGATATCTCCCTCCTTGTCGTCGGACGGTCGTCCATGTACGATACGGATTATACCGTCACAGAGATAGGATTTCAAGCGATTGTCACAGTTGTTAATAGCTTCGTCGAAGGAGCGTCAATATTGAAGGCATACGCTCATTTCCCCAGCGAATACCCTTCCTTTTCATACACGGCCAGCCAGCCCTTCAGCTTGTTGAAGAACTCGGCGTTGCTGGCGGTCTTGGTCATCAGGTCGATCAGCTGCTCGTACATCTCCTGCTGACGGCCCCCCAGCATCCTGCGCACCTGGTATTCGCCGTTCATCTCGTCCTCGGTCAGCAAAAGCTCCTCCCGGCGCGTGCCTGACTTCAGCAGGTCGATGGCCGGGAATACCCGGCGATCGGAGAGCTTGCGGTCCAGGTGCAGCTCCATGTTGCCGGTGCCCTTGAATTCCTCGAAGATGATGTCGTCCATGCGGCTGCCGGTCTCCACCAGGGCAGTGGCGATGATGGTCAGGCTGCCGCCGTTTTCGATGTTTCGGGCCGCGCCGAAGAAGCGCTTGGGCTTAAACAGCGCCCCCGGGTCCAGGCCGCCGGACAGTGACCTGCCCGTGGGGGTGATGGTCAGGTTGTAGGCCCGGGCCAGCCGGGTGATGGAATCCAGCAGCACCACCACGTCCTTGCCCATCTCCACCAGGCGCTGGGCCCGGGCCAGCACCATCTCCGACACGCGGGTGTGGTGCTCGGGCTCCTCGTCGAAGGTCGAGTAAATCACCTCGCCCTTGATGGAGCGCTGCATGTCGGTGACCTCCTCGGGGCGCTCGTCGATCAGCAGCACGATCAGGTGCACGTCGGGATACTGGGCGGTGATGGCGTTGGCCACCTTCTTGAGCAACGTGGTCTTGCCCGCCTTGGGCTGGGACACGATCATGCCCCTCTGGCCCTTGCCGATGGGGGCCAGCATGTCGATCAGCCGCAGGGACAAATCTCCCCTGCCCTCCGGCGGCTCCAGCCTGAGCCGCTCGTCGGGATAGACGGGCACCAGGTCCTCGAACCGGGGGCGCTCGGCGGCCTTCTCGGGGCTTTCGCCGTTGACCTCGGTGATGTACATCATGGCGCTGTAGCGGTCGCCCTCCCGCTGGGCGCGGGTCTTGCCCGTCACGTGGTCGCCGTTGCGCAGGTTGAAGCGGCGGATCTGGGCGATGGATATGTAGACGTCATTCGGCCCCGGCAGGCAGTTTTCCGCCCTCAGGAAGCCGTAGCCGTCGGGCTGGATCTCCAGCACGCCCGCGCCGTCGCCGCACTCGCCCGAGGCCAGCATCTCCGGCACGGCGGGATTGGAGGTCTTCAGCTCGGCATTGTAATAGCCCTCGGGGCGCTGGCGCTCGGCCCGCTCCGGCTGCTCCGCCGGCTGGGCGTCGTTCTCCGCCTGTGCCGCCGCCGGGGCCTGCGGCTGGGGTGCGCTGCGCTGGAAATCCCGGTTGTCCCAGGCCTGCTGGGGCGCGCGCCCGTCCCCCTGGCGATTGAAGCGGGGATTGAGGGGGCGGGAGATGCTTGCCTGGCCGACCTGCTGCACCCGCTGGGGCCGCGCGTCGCCCTGGGGGGCGCGGCCCGCGTTCCAGTTCTGATAGCGGTTCTGCCGCGGCTGGGCGTCGCTCATGGGCCGCTGGAAGGTTCGGGTCGCGGGCGTCGGCCTGCCCTTGAACCCGGGACGAACGTCGTTAGGCGCGGCCTGGGGCTGTTCACCCGCCGGGTCCGCGCCCGGGGCCTGCTCAGGCTTCAACTCGGGCTTCGCAGGGGTCGGCGCTTCCCGGGGCGCTTCAGCCGCCTTGGCAGCGTTGGCTGCCGGCCCCGCCATCCGGGGTTCCCCGGCGCTGGATGCCGCGGCGCCCGGAAGCTGAGGCTTCGGCGCTTCTGTCTTTGGCGCTACAGGTTTTGGGGCTTCCGGCTTTTGGGCTTCCGGCTTTGGGGCGTCGGCGGCCTTCCCGCCGCCTCGCGCCGCGCTTGAACGCGGCTCGGGCCTGGCTTCCGCGGCGGCATCCCGGTCCTTCTTCGTCCCCGGCTTGTCAGACGCCTCGCGCCTCGGCCTGCCCTGCCGGCGCGCGGGCTTATCGCCCTCGTCGCCCTGCTTTGCCGCGGGCGCCTGGCTGGCTGGGGCGCCCTTGCCGGCCTTTTCCGCCTCCATCAGCATATCGATCAGCGTGCTTTTGTTTGTGCCCGCCGGAATTCGAACGCCCATTTCCTTTGCCAGGCTGCGCAGCTCGACGACGGTCTTCAGGTTCAGGGATTGATAATCCATAGGTTACCTCCGATGGGAAAATAAAGGGATAAATTATAACGGTTTTCTGCAAACGGCGATGTCCCGGGTGATGGCCTGCTCGACCCAATGGGCGAAGCCGTCATATGCGCCGCCCGACAGCACCTCCAGCCCGGCGCCATCCATCAGCGCCCGCAGGCGCTCCAGCTTCATATTCTGGGCATTGAAGGACAGCGCCATCGCGCCGCCGGGCTTCAGGGCCGCCCTCCAGTCGGGCAGCGCCTTTTCGAGAAGCGCCTCCAGCCAGTTGCCCTTCGCCCGCTGGCCCCGCTCCAGCTGGGCGTCGTGGCGCACGCCGTAGGGCAGGTCACAGGCGATCAGGTGGAACGCGTTTTTGCCCAGCGCCCCGCCGCAGAGGGCGGCGTCCAGGCTGACGAGGCTCAGCGCGCGCCTCGGGGCATGGGCCTGTGGGGCGTACTCAAAACGGCATTCCGCCGCGCTGCCGCCCCTTTTCAGGGTACGCGACAGCCGGGTGACGGTATGCTTGAAGCGGTGATATTCCAGATAGCGCCTGAAAAACTGCTCCGCCTCCTTCAGATCGCCCCGGTCCACGTCCGCGCCAAGGGCGTCCCAGCCGTAGTTGGCCGCGACGAAGAGCCCGGTGGCCCGGCCACACATGGGGTCGAGCATCGACAGGGGGCCGCCTTCGCGCCAATAATCGCCGGCATACAGCGCCGCGTTGATCAGCAGCTGCAAAAACAGCTCGTTGGTCTTGCCCTTGTATTTCAAAATCGCGGGCAGGTCCCGCCCCACGGCGGCCTCCCCCCGCCCGGCCACAGGCTTCAGCAGGCCGTCCTGATCCTCGAACAGCCCGTACAGCAGCGAATGGCGGCGCAGCGCCCCGACGGCGGCGGCGTCCAGCGGTGCGTACACGCGGATGCCAAGGCAGGGCATGCCCAAGCGCTCGTCCGCGGCGATTTCAGCGCCGGGGGCAAGTCGCGCCAGCATCAATTCAAGCTCAGCCGTCGCCAGCTTCAGCGTTTCACTTTGATAGCGGGCGTTGGCGTGGGGCCAGAGCAGCATCCTGTAATGCATATGCAGTTCTCCGATAAACTATATAGGGTTCGCCAAAAACAACGTACCCGAACAATCAATTAATTCAGCGTATGATGTTCCGGCCATCCCGTTTCGGCGCGTGTGCCGAAACGGCGCTTCACGCGCCATGGCCGAAACGTTGATTCAATTCAACATATGTAGGGAATCGTATGAAGAGACCAAAGGATTGAAAACAGCCCCTCCGGGGCGACCAGAGGGGCTTTCATTGGTTTAATATTTGCGCTTACGAGCAGCTTCAGCCTTCTTTTTACGCTTTACGCTGGGCTTCCAATGATTCATTTTCCCGAATGCGTACCTCGGACATGTGCTTTCCCTCCCCTCGCGATTGAATGGCATAGCCAATGTAGCATGGGGTTCGCCACAATGGTTATTATACCGCATAAGGCGTGTACTCGTCAACCCTTGAATGAGTATGACCCAATTATTTAACCTATTCCTCCTCACCCCATCCGCTCGGGCAGCTTCCTGCCACCCATCAGGTGGACGTGCAGGTGGTTGACCGACTGGGCGCCGTCCCTGCCGCAGTTGCTGATGATGCGGAAGCCGCTTTCGGCCACGCCCTCGCTGGCGGCGATCTGCTTGACGGCGTCGGTCAGGGCCGCGGCGGTCCCGGCATCACATTGCAATATATTGTCCATGTGCTTCTTCGGCACCACCAGCACGTGCACCGGGGCCTGGGGGTTGATGTCGCGGAAGGCGTAGATCTGATCGTTCTCAAATACGGCGTTTCCGGGGATCTCCCCCGCGATGATCTTGCAAAACAGACAGTCACTCATCGGTATCTTCCTCCTGTTCGTGTTCGATGACGGTGCCGTGGGCCAGCGTGCCCTCCGCGCCGTCGATGCGCACCCGGCACAGCTCGCCAGGCCGGGCCGCCGCCCGCACGCGCACGTACTGGCCGGTATAGCCCTCGCTCAGTCCATCGCCCGCGGCCTGCTCAAACAGCACCTGCTGGCAGGTGCCCACCAGTGATTGGACGAAGCGCTGTTCCAATTGGTTCCCCACTTCGATCAATTTCCTTGTCCGGGCGCGTCGGGTGGCCTCGTCCACCTGGTCCTCCATGGCGTCGGCCACGGTGCCCTTGCGCCGGGAATAGGGAAACACGTGGATGCGGGCCAGGGCGATATCCCGCACGAAGGCCAGCGTCTCGGCAAACTCCGCCTCCGTCTCGCCGGGGAAGCCGGTGATCACGTCGGTGGTGACGGCGCAGTCGGGCATGTACCGCCGCAGCGTCTCCACGGCCTGGCGGTATTCCCCGGGCGTGTAGCGGCGGCGCATGCGCTTGAGCACCCCCGCGCTGCCGGATTGCAGCGACAGGTGGAACTGGCGCATCAGCCCCGGCAGCCCGGACGCGCTTCGGGCGAAATCCTCCGTCACCGTCACCGGCTCCAGTGAGCCCAGGCGCACCCGACGCACCCCCGGCGCGTCGTGCACGGCGCGTATGGCGTCCATCAGGGTATCGTTCGTCCCCCGGCCGTAGCTGGCCAGGTGGATGCCCGTGACCACGATTTCCCGATACCCGGCCTCACCCAGCCGGGCGGCCTCGGCGGCCACCGCCTCCAGGGGCATCGAGCGCACCGGCCCGCGGACGCTGGGGATGATGCAGTAGCTGCAATACCGGTCGCAGCCCTCTTGGATCTTCATGGTGGCCCGGGTCTTGCCCTCGTGGCGGGAGATAAACAGGCTCTCAAACCCCGCGCCCTTCAGGGGCGCCACGGCGTTCACGGTCTGCCCCGACGCCAGCGCCGATTCCAGCAGATCGACCACCTCGCCCCGGCGCTGCACGCCCAGCACCAGCGCCACGTTGTCCATGGCGGCCAGGCGCTCCGCCTCCCGCTGGGCCAGGCAGCCGCAGACCACGATGGCGCAGCCGGGGTGCTCCCGGGCCACCCGGCGGATGGTCTTCAGCGACTTCTGGTCGCCGGTGCCGGTGACGGTGCAGGTATTGATCAGGTACACGTCGGCCGCGTCCTGAAACCCCACCGCCCGATACCCCGCCGCCTCGAAGCGCTCCAGCATGGCCTCGGTGTCGTACTGGTTCACCTTGCAGCCGAGGGTGTAGGTGGCGATCGTCTTTGCTCTGTCCACGTTTCACGCTCCAATCCGGTAAATTCAGATTTGTCGCAGGGCGACAAATCTGAATTTGAGGTTTTAGGTTTTAGGTTATAGGTGTTAGGGGATGTGGAAATCCTTGCGGATTTCTTTGACTAAATGATTAACGATCGTTGTTAGCCCAGTCGTTTCCTTTTAATCAAACAAATCCCGTGGCCGAAGGCCTATCGAAGCGTTAAAAGGATTTGCGACGCGAAGCTAGCCCTTTAGGGCACCTCCACCTAAAACCTAAAACCTGAAACCTGAAACCTGAATTCTGATTTATCGAGCAAAGCTCGATAAATCAGAATTCACACGTCTCCCCACAGCTGCATGACCAGCGCGGCGGAGACCACGGCGGCGGTCTCCGTGCGCAATATGCGGGGGCCGAGGGTGACGCACCGCCCCCCGGCGGCGGCCATATCGTCGATCTCGTCGGCAGTGATGCCGCCCTCCGGGCCTACGACGATGCCGATGTCCCGGGCGTCGGGGTTCAGTGTGAATATGTCCTTCAGCCGCGTGCCTTCGGCCGCCTCCCAGGGGATCAGCAGCAGGTCGTGGGCGGCCATCGCCTCAAGGGCTTTGCGCCAGTCCATCGGCGCGGCAACCCGCAGGGGCATGCCCCGTCCGCACTGCTTGGCGGCCTCCCGGGCGATCTTCTCCAGCCGCTCCCGGCGCTTTTCGCCGTCCCTGGCGTCCAGCTTCGCCACACAGCGCGCCATCCGCACGGGCGCCAGCGCCGCCGCCCCCAGCTCCGTCAGCTTCTGGGCGATGAAATCCAGCTTGTCGGCCTTCGGCAGGCCCTCGTACACGGTCAGGCGCACCGGGGCCTCGTTGTCCGGCAGTTGCTCCAGCAGATTCACCCGGACGCTGCCGCCGTCTATGCCGCCGATCTTCCCCCGCCAGCGCCGCCCCGCGCCGTCCATGGCGCAGACCGCGTCCCCGGGGCGCAGGCGCAGCACCTTCAGCGCGTGCCTGGCCTCCTCCGGGGGAAGCATGGCCGCACCGTCGATGGGGGAATCGATGTAAAAGCTGTGCATGATATTTATCTCTTCCTCGCCGCCATGGCGCACCACTCGCCCTTGACCGGCGCTTCCAGCACCTCGAAGCGGGCCTCGGCCAGGGCCCTGAGCACGTCGTCGCGGCGCTCTGCGGAGATGCCGGAGCAGATGAACAGGCCGCCGTCGACGATCCGCTGGCGCACGGGTTTGGCCAGCATGATGATGACGTCGGAGATGATGTTGGCGATCACCACGTCGGCGGTCTCCTGCACCACCTCCAGCAGGTCGCCGCAGCGCGTCTCGATCACGTCGCCGAAGCCGTTGATCCGCGCGTTCTCCGCCGCCACGCGCACGGCGATGGCGTCCAGGTCGGTGGCCAGCACGGGTCTCGCCCCCATATGGGCCGCCGCGATGGCCAGTATGCCGGTGCCGGTGCCGATGTCGATCACCCGGTCGCCGGGCTTCACATACTTCTCCACCAGCTCGACGCACATGCCCGTGGTCTCGTGGGAGCCTGTGCCGAAGGCCATGCCCGGGTCGATCTCGATCTCGTGGTCCCCCGGCCGGAGGTCCACCGTCTCCCAGCTGGGACGGACGACCATGTGATTGCCCAGCCGGAAGGGCTTGAAGGCGGCCTTCCAGCTCTCGGTCCAGTCCTGCTCGGCCACGTCGTGGCGCAGGGTCTCCAGCTTGCCCAGGTCCATGCCCAGGTCCATGCCCTTCAGGCGGCGCAGCTCGCTCTCGATGTAGGCGATGCGGTCGGGCAGCCTGCCGTCGACCTCAAAATAGCCCGTCACCTTCACGTCGTCGCCGATGCGCTCGGCGATGGCCTCGTCGATGATGTCCCACTGCCCCTCGGGGCGCTGGTTCGCGGCCACGTCGTTTTTGTCCTCGATCATCGTGCCGGTGCTGCCTGCGTCCTCCAGCACCTGGGAGATCAGCTCAGAGCCCTCGGTGGTCGTCAGTATTGTATATTCCATCCAGTCCATAATCATATGCCTTTCGTTGTCAATAAACTTTCCCCAGCCAAAGCCCGATCCAGGTCATGTAGGCCAGCAGGGCGCATTCCGCCGCCAGCATGACGGCAAAGCCCCGACGGCGCTTCGGGATGTCCGCCAGCATCGGGTACAGCGCGTAGTTGCAGGCAGCGTAGCGCGGCCCGCTGAGCAGCCAGGTGGGCGCGAATGAGACGTAGTGGTAGACCAGCGTATAGGCCACGTCCCCCGGCCTGGCCCGCTTCCTCCGTAAGAGCACCAGCAGCGGCACGGCCACCAGCAGCAAAAGCTGGGGCCGCCAGACCCCCAGCTGGTAAAAGGGATCGTCGTAGATCACCGAATTGTACAGGCAATACTGGAACGTGTTGCCCAGGTGGCCGAATTCCTGGTACCAGTGCTCGCGCTGGAACACCATGAATTGGGTCGCGTTGCCGAACAGGTGCCAGTTGAGGCTCAGGTAGCCCAGGAAGCCGAGGCTGACCGGCAGCACCTTCAGCGCGCTCACAAGGATCCAACGGGCGTACTCCCCCGGGGTAACGGGGGTTTCCGTGTCCCCGCGCTTCTCCCGGCAGTCGCGCAGCAGCTCCCAGAAGATCGGTATGGCCGTGGCCATGCCCAGCAGCCGCGCCCCGGAGGCCAGCGCCCCGAACAGCACCGCCAGGAAGAAGCGCCGCCTGCGGGCGAACAGCACCGCCAGCAGCGTCACCAGCAAAAATGCGGATTCCGAATAGGTGATGGAGAAGAAATAGGTCATCGGGCAGAACATCAGAAGCAGCATGGCCCGCCGGCCCAGCGTGGGGCCACCGTCGATCTCCGCCAGCCGGTACATGGCCGCCCCGCAGCCCACCAGCGCCGCGTTCGACACGATCAGGCCCGCCGCCGTGGAGGAGATGCCCGTCATCAGCGTAAGGCACCGGCCAAGCATCGGATAAAAAGGAAAGAACACGATGAACAGCCGCGCCTCCCCCTCGGCGACATACCCGCTGTCGATGATGTCCAGGTAGTGGCGGGCGTCCCATGGGAACAGGTTTTCCCAAAGCGCCGGGAAAAAGCCCGACAGGCTCTTTTCCGTGATCCAGTAGCCCACCGCGCACACCAGCACCACCAGCAGACGGGAGAGCGCGAAGGCGACGAGCACCTCGCCCATCAGCCTTCGCCGCGAAGCAAGTCCTTCAAGGCGCCGGGCGGCGGGCGCGTCGATCGCCGGCGCAGGCTTCAAGGCGGAAATAAAATACCGGGGCACCTCCGTGGCGGTCAGGACCACATAGCCGGCCATCACCACCCAGCCCAGCCACCTGCCGATCGTATCCAGGTCCACCGGTCGACACCTCCCGTCGGGATTCCACAAAGTACGGTCTATTATAGCATCATCGGGCAGGCAGCGTCAAGGGCGGGGATTGAGGAATGCACGGCTCACGCATGAATTGCCAGACGGAACAGTCGCATTCAAATACTGATTTGTCGCGCTGCGACAAATCAGTATTTAGGTTTTAGGTTATAGGTTTTAGGTAACTACTGCCGTTTCCTTTGAATCAAACAAATCCCGAAGGGATTTGCACCACCCCTAAAACCTAAAACCTAAAACCTGAATACTGATTTATCGAGCATAGCTCGACAAATCAGTATTTACCTCGCTGCTTCCTCGGATTTTGTGTGACAGGCTCAAGCATTCATGCGTGAGCCCTGGCCACTTGCATCCATTTCCTTGACGTACTTGGTTAACTGCTGTATAATGTTGCCAGTTGGCGCGGTGGGCGCCGCGCAGGTGAAAGGAGTTTTATCAGATGAACGAAGAGCTGAACAAAGTGATTGAGAATGTGAAGGGCAAGGTGCAGGAGGTCCTGGACAAGACCGACGTCGACGAGAAGGTTGCGGAGGCCCTGAAGGACATCCCCGGCAAGGTGCAGGCGCTGCTGGACAAGACCGACGTCGACGAAAAGGTCGTGGAGGCCGTGAAGGACATCCCCGGCAAGGTGCAGGCGCTACTGGACAAGACCGACGTCGACGAAAAGGTCGTGGAGGCCGTAAAGGGCATCCCCGGCAAGGTGCAGGCGCTTCTGGACAGGACCGACATCGACGAGAAGATCGTGGACGGCGCAAAGAACCTGACCGGCAAGGTTGGAGAATTCCTGAAGGGAAAGGAACAGAAACCTGATTGACTTTGGGTTTGCCGTCCCGGCGGCAGAACCGGGGTTGACAATCCCCCCACCGTCTGCTATAATGCACCCATCCGATGAAAGGCAGGTATACAACGACTGATGAAGATCCGCAACTGACATCCGGCGAGAAAAATGGCCCCTGTTCTGTGAAGAGGGGTGTATTTTGCCGCCGCGTGGAGGTTGCGTTTTTTCACGGCCGGACGCCCCTGGCGTTCGCGGTGGCATTGCCGTTCGGCTTTTTGCGCTCCTTCCCGGCGGGAAGGAGCGTTTTTCATGTCCAGAATCTTATTGGAAGCGAATCACATCTCAAAATCCTACGGCGAACAGGTCGTGCTGAATATCGACCGGCTGCACCTGTACGACGGCGAGCGGGTGGCGTTGGTGGGCGAAAACGGCGCGGGGAAGTCCACGCTGCTGGCGATCCTCGCAGGGGAGCTGGCCCCGGACGGCGGCACGGTGCGGCGCTATGCCCCGGCGACACTGATCCGACAGTCCGGGGACGCCCGACTTGAGGCCAGCGCCCGCCTCGCCTCGGAATTCCGCGCGCCCGACCCACGGGAGGGGCTTTCCGGCGGAGAGCGGACCCGCCGGCGCATCGCGGGGGCGCTGTCCACGGACGCGCCGCTGCTGCTGGCCGACGAGCCCACCACCGACCTGGACGCCCCAGGCATCGCCCGCCTGCAAAAGCGCCTGGCGGCCCACACCGGCGCGCTGGTGCTCGTCTCCCACGACCGGGCGCTGCTGGAGGCGCTGTGCAACCGGGTGCTGTATCTGGAGGACGGCAGTCTGACGGATTTTCCCGGCGGCTACGCCGACTGGCAGGCCGAACAGGCGCGTAAGCGGGAGCGCCAGCAGTTCGAATACGACCGTTACCGCGCGGAGCAGGCGCGCCTGCGGGAAGCGATGCAGAAGAAGGCCGAGTGGGCCGCCTCGGTCAAAAAGGCCCCGAAGCGCATGGGCAACAGCGAGGCGCGGCTGCACACCCACGAATACACCAACGCAGTGCTACACCAGAGCCACGCAAAGAAGGTGCTGGAGGGCCGCATGGCCCGGCTGGAGCGGAAGGAACGGCCCCGGGACCTGCCCGATATCCGCATGGCGCTGGGCGTGGCCCATCCCATCGCGGCGAAGACGGCCCTGGCCGTGCGCTGCAGGCAGCTGACAGCCGGCGGCCGGACATTGCTGGCCGGATCGGAATTCACATTGCCCACGGGTTCGCGCACGGCGCTGCTGGGCGAAAACGGCTGCGGCAAGACCACGCTGCTGCGGGCGCTGGCCGGCAGCCCCTCCCCCGGCACCCGCTTCACCGGCGCCGTTCGGCTGAACCCGGAGGCCCGGGTCGGCGTCTTCGACCAGGACCATGCAAAGGCGCTGCGCTTCGACGACACCGCGCTGGAGAACGCCCGCGCCGATTCACCCCACCCTGAAGCCACGGCCCGGACGGTGCTGGCCCGGCTGAACCTGCGGGGCGACAGCGTATTCAAGCCGGTGCGGGTGCTCTCCGGCGGCGAACGGGCCAAGGTCGCGCTGGCGAAGCTGCTGCTTTCCGATTCCAACTTGCTTATACTGGACGAGCCCACCAACCACCTGGACCTGTTCACGATGCAGGCCCTCGAGGCGCTGTTGGCGGGCTACGGCGGCACGCTGCTGTTCGTCAGCCACGACCGCGCCTTCGTCCGCGCCGTCGCCACCCGGGTGCTGACCTTCGACAAGGGCCGTCTCTCCGCGTTCGAGGGAACGCTCGACGAGATGGAGGCCGATGCCAGCCGGGACCGCGCCGCCGAAGCCGTGCGGCTTCAAATCTCCGCCCTCGAGATGCGCCTGGCCGCCCTGGCCGGCAGAATGGCCGCGCCGCGAAAGGGCGACAATCCCCAGGCACTGGCCAAGGAGTACGACGCCCTCGCCAAGGCGCTGAGGGAGATGAAGAGACAGTAAAATACTGATTTATCGAGCTTTGCTCGATAAATCAGTATTCAGGTTTTAGGGGTTAGGGGTTAGGTTTTAGGGGTGGTGCCCTAAAGGGCTATCTTCGCGTCGCAAATCCCTTAAGGAAAGGAAATACCGCACAATACGGCGGCACATCTGGCGGTGCCTTTTCCGACATCTGCTGCTTGCAGATTTCTCGATTTACCGCCAGTAAACCTTCGAAATCTACAATTGCATCTGTCGAAAAATTCACTCGCCAGCTGACCACCTTAATTGCGCGGTATTTCCTTAACGCTTCGCTAGGCCTTCGGCCACGGGATTTGTTTGATTCAAAGGAAACAGCAGTAGTTACTACGTTTCTCGGTCCTTTGAATAAAAGAAATCCGTCAGGATTTCTACCTTCCCTAACACCTAAAACCTAAAACCTAAAACCTAACTACTGATTTGTCGCCAGAGCGACAAATCAGTAGTTGCCCTCCATCCCCCGTAGCAGCCACATCACATTCTCCTCCAGCGCCTCCCGTGTGATCTCGCCCCGGCGGGCGGCATTCCAGATGCGCTGGACCCACAGGGGACCGCCGGGGGTGATCCAGCTGTTGCCGGCGTTGACCATCTCCACCGCGCTGACGGTGCGCACGCTGCCCCAGTCGGACATCACGAAGCCCGTAAAGCCCCACTCCCCGCGCAGCAGGTTATCCAACAGGGCCCGGCTTTCGCCGGGATAGATGCCGTTCAGGGCGTTGTAGCTGGTCATCACCGAGCGGGGGCTGTGCAGCCTGAAGGCGATCTCGAAGGCGCGGAAATACAGCTCCCGCAGGGCCTGACGGGAGACAATGCTGTGGCTGCCCATGCGGCCCAGCTCTGCGTTGTTGCAGAACAGGTGCTTGTAGCAGCTGCCCACGCCGCCTGCCTCCAGTCCCCGGGCATGGCAGGCCGCCATCACGCCGGTCAGGAAGGGGTCCTCGGAGAAGTATTCCGGGTGGCGTCCGCACAGCGGGCTGCGGTGCAGGTTCATGCCCGGGGCCAGCACCAGGTCCACGCCGTGGGCGGGGCATTCCGCCGCCACGACCCGGCCCACCCCTTCGGCGATGGATCTATTGAAGGTGGCCGCGATCACGCTGCTGGCGGGAAAGCCCACGTTCCGCCGCTTCAGGTTCAGCCCCGGGTTGGCGTCCGAAGCGCAGAATTCGGGCAGCCCGTAGGCCTCCATTCGGGGCGTGTGCCCCGCCATGCCGTCCTGCCCCGGCAGCCACCGTGACCCGGCGCAGACGTTCAGCCGGCACAGGTCCAATAGCGACAGCTGGCCCACGAAGGCCGGCAGCTTCGACGGGACCTGACGCACCGCCTGCCACAGGATGCGCTCCCCCTGCCTCCGCTTCGTGGGCGTCCCGCCATCCCCTAAAGGACTATCTTCGCGTCGCGCCTTCACCCGCGGCGCGGGCACGGTGATCTGCTGGCCCAGGGGCACGGTGTGGGACTTCGAGCCGTCCACCGTCGGGTCGGCGCGGGTCAGGCGCTTGAAGTCCTCCATCGGCGGGGCCACCGCCGCCACCCGGCGCAGGGTCCGCGCCTCGATCGCCAGCTTTCCCGCCGGGATGAGGCAGCCGAGGCTCTGGCCGACAAACAGGCCGTATTCCCCCGCCTCCAGCACCCATGCGCTCCGGGCCTCGTCGAAGGAGGCCGCGTCCTCCAGGCGCATGGGGATTTCCAGCGCCTGCGACTCCCCCGGCGCCAGCAGGGCCGTCTTCTCAAAGCCCACCAGCACATGGTCGGGCTTTTCAATTATGCCCCTGGGTGGCGCGACGTACAGCTGGGCCACGGCCTTGCCCGCCCTTTTGCCGCTGTTGCGCACCGATACGCGGACGCGCACGTCGTCCCCCCGCCGCTGCACGCCGGCGGGCGTCAGCTCGAAGTCGGTATAGCTCAGCCCGTGCCCGAAGGGGAAGGCCACGGGTACGGCGAAGCTGTCGAACCAGCGGTAGCCCATGTAGATGTCCTCTTCGTAAACCACCCGCACCCCGATGGCGTCCTCGTGGACGTAAGGCGCGTCCGCCGGCCGCTGGGGGAAGTTCCGGCTTACGGGATTGTCCGAAAAGCGCCAGGGCCAGGTATCCGGCAGGTGGCCGGAGGGATTGACCCGTCCGTCCAGCAGCTCCACCAGCGCGTGGGCCGAGAGCATGCCCGCGTAGCCGGTGAACAGCACCGCGTCCACGTCGATTTCCCTGAGCCAGGCCATGTCGATCGGGCCGCCGGTGTTCAGGATCACGATCACCCGGTCGAAGCTTTCACGGGCCAGGCGCAACAGCGCCCGCTCAGCGTCGCTCAGGCGAAACTCCCCGGGGATATCCCGCAGGTCCATCATCTCGCCCCACTGCCGAGCGATGAACACCAGCGCCGGACCGCCGTTCACCCGCGCCCCGGCCAGCAGGTCTTCGCCGGGCAGCTCGTCCACACGGGCGCGGCGGTAGAAGTCCGACAGCGCGGCATTCACCCGGAAGCCGCTGTGCTCCGCCACGGCCTGGTGAAATCCGGGCCTCTGGCGGGGGTTGATCCGCGAGGCCCCTGCCATCGAGCAGCGCCACCAGTGCTGGGCCGAGCCCAGACAGTTGAGCGTGATGTTCGCGGGCAGGGGCAGCGCGCCATTTTCGTTGCGCAGCAGCACCATGCCCTCCCGGGCCGCCTCCAGGGCCGCCGCGTCGTGCTGGGCAAACGCCGGGTCCGGCTGCCTGCGGGGCAGGACGGTCACCGTGAAGGCGCAGGGGGCAAAGGGCAGGCCGCCGGGGGTGCGAAAGCCCCTCAGCGCCACGCGGCAGCGCTGGCCGTAGTCCGGCATGACCTCCGAAAGGGGCAAGAACAGCAGCGTGACGCCCTTCAGGTCCACGCTCTCCCAGCGGCTGAGCTTCACACCGTCCGCCGTCGCCGCGCCGTGCCCCGGGGCGATCCGCGCCAGGGCCGCCACGGTCACGAAGCCCTCCATTCGGGTGTAGATCGAAAACTGCCCCACGTCCGCATCCAGGTCCAGATCCCGCTGTATGGGAACCATGATGGGTGGCATGGTATCGCCTCCTTCGTATAAATCAGAATATCAGTAAACCACGGCTTGACTTTCATTTAAATGTGTGTTAAAATGAAAGCTGTCGATCAAGAAACCTCGCCTCGGCGAGTAATATGTAAGACAGCCCAACCATTCAAATGAAAGGAAGTGAAACTATGTCAATGTCTGAAATTGCCGCTATGGCGCAGTCCAGCCCGTCCCTCGACAGGCAGCAGGCCATCGGCGCCACCAGCATACCCACCGGCGTGGTGCATTCCCTGGCCGGAAAGGGCATCCATACGGTGGGCGCCCTGCTGGATACGGACGCCTTTAAAACGATCACCAGCGGACGCTACGACATCGACAGCGTACAGGCGGTCAACGGCATCCCCATTGCGGCCCTCCGCTGGGCGCTGGACGAGGTCGTCCGACAAAGCGGTTCCCCGGCGCAGCGAAGCGAAGCAAGTCCTTTAGCGGTCTATTGCGCGGGCTGATCGGGCCAGCGTCCGCGTTAAAGGCGCGGACAGGGCCAGGCTGGCAAGCGCACAAACGGCGAAGCCCCGGTCCAAACAAACAAAGGCCAAAGCCCAGAAACGGAGCGTGCCTTCCACCATTCCCGACAATATCACGGGAAAAGCGGAGGGCACGCTCCGTTTTGCTCAGATGTGGATCCACCCGAAGGCGTCGCAAACCGAGCTGATCAGGATCACCGCCAGCATGGCCAGCGCCAGGTATTTCACCACGAAGCGGTACACCCCCCGGCGGCGGAAGGCGGAGGATCGCAATATCTCACGCTCCATGTTTTCCAGGCCGATCTGACGCAGCACCAGGGCGATGATGGCCACCGCCGCGACGGGCATCATCACGGAATTGGTCAGGAAGTCGAAGAAGCTGAGGATGTCCATGCCCATCGGCGCGATGTGGGACAGGGCGTTGAAGCCCAGGCAGGACAGGCAGCCCAGCGCCGCGAGGATCACGCTCACCAGCGCCGCGGCCTTCGGGCGGCTCCAGTTCAGCTCGTCCTCGAAGGTGGCGCAGGCCGTCTCCGCCAGGGAGACCGAGCTGGTCAGCGCGGCCATCAGCACCAGCAGGAAGAACAGCACGCCGGTCCAGGCCCCGCCCATCGACTCGAACACCTTGGGCAGCGTCACGAACATCAGCGAGGGACCCTTGCCCAGCGCCGCCGCGTCGCCGCCGGAGAAGGCGAACACCGCCGGGATCACCATCAGGCCTGCCAGCACGGCGATGGCGGTATCGAAGATCTCCACCTGCACGGTGGTCTGCTCGATGTCCACGTCCTTGCCGGTATAGGAGCCGAAGGTGATCAGTATGCCCATGGCGATGGACAGCGAATAGAACATCTGTCCCAGCGCCGACACCACCGTCATCAGCGAAAAGTTGCGCAGGTCGGGCACCAGGAAATAGCGCACGCCCGCCAGCGCGCCGGGCCGGGTGACGGAAAAGCCCACCACCACCAGCGTCAGCACCGCCAGCATCGGCATCATGATCCGGGAGACCTTTTCGATGCCGTTGCGCACGCCGCCGAATATGACCGCCATGGTCATGGCCGCGAAGATCAGGAAGCAGACGACCGTGGCCGCCGGGCTGCCCAGGAAGCCCTCGAAGGCGCCCTCCAGCGCCATGGTCTCGCCCTGCCCGGACAGGTAGCCCCACAGGTAGCGGCACACCCAGCCGCCGATGACCGAATAGTAGGGCACGATCAGCATCGGTATGATCGCGTTGATCCAGCCGCCGGCCCGCACCCAGCCCTTTTTGCTGAAGTGGGCGAAGGCGCTGACGGGGCTCTTGCCCGTCATGCGGCCGATGGCCGTCTCCGACATGATCATCGTATAGCCAAAGGTCAGCGCCAGCAGTATGTACACCAGCAGGAAGGCCCCGCCGCCGTACTTGGCCGCCAGGTATGGAAACCGCCAGATGTTGCCCAGCCCCACCGCCGAGCCCGCCGTGGCCAGCACATAGCCCAGCTTTCCGGAAAAGCTGCCCCGTCCGTTGTCCTGTTTCAAAGTCGTGTTCCTCCTGTGTTTCTTCTTACCTCAACACCACGAACGACTGCGGCCCCATGACCAGCCGCCCTGCGTTCACGTCCGCCATGCCCCGCATGTACAGCGCCTCGGAGACCTCGCCCTCCAGGTCGGTAAACAGCTTCTCGCCGGAGGGGTTCACCGCCAGAGTCAGGCTGCCGCGGCGGTACACCAGGGGCCGGCCCTTTTCGGCACAGAGCACCTCGAAGGGCCCGTCAGCCTGCAGGTCCGCCTCGGCGTGGCGCAGCTTCAACAGCGCCCGCACGGTGTTCAGCAGCGAATCGGGGTCGCCCTCCTGCCCCTCGACGGTGGGCGCGTCCGACGCCGGGTCCACGGGCAGGTACAGCGCGTCGGCGTCGCCCTCGGAGAAGCCCAGGTTCTTCCCGGCCTTCCACTGCATCGGCGTGCGGGAGCCAGTGCGGAAGTAGCCGCCCTCCTTGGTGGGCAGCTCCAGGTAGCGCATGCCGATCTCGTCGCCGTAGTACAGGAAGGGCACGCCGGGCATCGTGAACAGGAAGGCATAGGCCAGCTTCAGCTCTTCCGCGTCCAGCCGGTAGGCCGGGCGGAGGGTATCGTGGTTGCAGGTGGGCAGGGCGATGTGGCCCACGCCCTTCGTGGCCGCGTACCACTTCAGGTAGACGTCGAAGAAGCGGTTGATGTCCCGGTCGGGGGCGTCCTTGCGGAAGTAGGTGTTGTCCACCGGACTGTTGTAATCCCGCAGCAGCGCGGAATAGTGGCTGTGGGGATCGTTGAGCATGAAGTCCGCGTCGAAGCCCGCGGGCAGCGACAGGTCCGGCCGGCACCACTCGGCCACCAGCACCGCCTCGGGGAACTCGGCATCCAGCATCCGCCGCACGTCCCTCCAGATGGCGCAGGTGCCGGACTTGTTCCCGTCGTCGTACTTGACCAGCGAGGCGGCCATGTCCACGCGGAAGCCGTCGCAGCCGTGGCCCAGCCAGAAGCGCATCACGTCCTTCATGGCCTCGCGGGTAGCAAGGACGTCGGGATGGTCCATCGGCAACTGCCAGGGCTGGCGGGGCTCCAAGAAGCCGTAGTTCAGCGCCGGCTGGCACTTGAAGAAGTTGATGATGTAGCTGCCGGAGCGCTCGGCCTCGCCGGCGATGTAGGGCAGATCGCCACAGCCGGCATACCACTGGTCCGTCCAGATATAGCGGTTGGTGTACGGGTTGGGCTGGTCGGCGCTGGCGCTGGCGCGGAACCAGGGGTGTTCCTCGCTGGTGTGGCCGGGCACCAGGTCCAGCAGCACGCGGATGCCCTTAGCGTGGGCCGCGTCGAACAGCCGGTACAGGTCTTCATTGGTGCCGTAGCGGGCGGCGACCTTCTTATAGTCGCGCACGTCGTAGCCCGCGTCCCTGAAGGGCGAATCGAAGCAGGGGTTGATCCACAGGGCGTTGCAGCCCAGGGATTTGACGTAGTCCAGCTTTTCGACAATGCCCTCGATGTCGCCGATGCCGTCCCCGTTGGTATCCCGGAACGATTGGGGATAGATTTCGTAGAATACCGCGTCCCCCAGCCACTTTTTTGCCATGGTATCGCACCCGCTTTCGTCGTTATACTGTCACCCGAACAGGGACAGCGCTGTATTTCACTTTACCACGCCCAAGCGCCCCTGTCAATAGTTTTGACAGGGGCGTACAGGGTTTGCGGCATTACAACCGCGTGTTCATTCCAGTTGGACCCGTCCCAGGCGGAACGCCACGGAGCGCTTCAGGTACTCGAGGTATTCCATATCCCGGCACATGGCCTTGCCGGGGGTGTCGGACAGCTTCGCCACGGCCCGGCCGTTCACGGTCTGCAGCTTGATGACGATGTTCAGCGGGGTTTCGCAGGTGTCGTTGGAGCAGAAGGTGCCGACGCCGAAGGAGACCTTCACGCGATCCCGGAAGTAGTCGTACAACGCCTGGGCCCGGTCGAAGTTCAGGCTGTCGCTGAACAGCAGCATCTTCGTGCGGGGATCGACGCCGTAGTGCTTGTAGTGGTCGATCATCTTCTCGCCCCAGGCGTAGGGGTCGCCGCTGTCGTGGCGCACGCCGTTGAAGTTGTTGACCATGGCCCGGTTGAAGTCCAGCAGGAACAGGTCGGTGGTGATGGTGTCCGTCAGCGCGGTGCCGTTGTCGCCCCGGTACTCGTCGTACCAGTCCTCCAGGGCGCAGTGGTTGGTGTAGGCCAGGGGGATCGAATCGATGCCCTGGTACATCTGCACGAACTCGTGGGCGTAGGTGCCGATGGGCTTCAAATTGTACTTCATCGCCAGATACACGTTGCTGGTGCCCATGCAGTTCTCGGTCTCGGTGGCGAAGCGGCGCACCACCTCGTCCTCCCACTCCCTGGACAGCCGGCGGCGGCAGCCGAACTCGGCAAAGGTGAAGGTGTATTTGCCGAACTGGAAATCCCGGATCTTGGCGTCCAGCCGTTCCTTGGCCGAGGCCAGCAGCGTGTCGTAGTCGTAGCGCATGCGGAAATAGACCTCGTTGACGATCTCCAGCAGGTATATCTCAAACTGCATGGCGGAGAACAGCGGGCCCTTCACCACGATGCCCAGCTCGCCCTCCGGGGACAGCGAGGTCTCCACATAGTCCCTCAGCGGCCGCCACAGGCGCAGGAATTCCACGTAGTCGTGCTTGATGAAGCGGATGGAGCGCAGGTAGTCCAGCTCTTCCCGCCTGAAGGTCAGCGTGCAGAGGTGGTCGATCTGGGCGTTGATCTCATCGAACATCTCCCGGGTGAACACCACGCCCTCGTTGCGGCAGCGGAAGTAATACTCGCCGTTCAGGTCGGTGTGCTTGTGGAAGATCACCTGGTCCATGTTGAACTTGTACAGGTCGGTATCCAGCAGGGATACGACGATGGGGTCGAGTTTCATCTTTTTTCCTCCTGTTTGTCGCCGGTTCTCATACTAATCTCAATCTAAATATGTACAAGCATGCGAGGGCATTTTTCGCCATACCAAGGCGAAGGCCCGCAGGCTTGGCCCGCAGGCTTGCTGGCGGCAAGTCAAGGGACTTCAACGCCGGTATGGCGGAAAAGGCGCCGCAGGATTGTATAGGTTTAGGTTGAGATTAGTATCAGCGCCGGCCGTTCATCGCAGAGTTGATCTGCCATTTCTCCGAGGGGTTTTCGTCCTCCAGGTCCAGCAGCGGCAGCACCTCGTTGGGCACCAGGGCCTGCACCTCCCGCTTCAGCGCCCGGATCCGGGACAGCCGCCGGCGCACCCCCGTGGAGGAGACGCCCCGCAACAGGTCGGAGGACCGGACCACCTCGATGTATTCCGCCAGCGTGGACAGGTAGGGGTCCTGGCGGATCATGGCTTCGCACTCGTCGGTGCCCCGGCCGTTGCAGACGAAGCCGAATTCCCGGGCGATTTCCCCGACGTGCTTCCAGCCGTGCTCCAGCTCCGGCAGCTTGTCCGAGCCGATGAGCAGCGCAGGCGCGTAGCCCTCGTCCCGCAGGTGGCAGAGGGTTTCGTAGGTGCGGGGCTGTGACGCTTGCCGCAGCTCCCAGTCCGTCACCGCCATCCACGGCCGGCTCTCGGCTGCGCGGCGCAGCATCTCCAGGCGCTGCCAGTCGCTGTAGGCGAAATCCTTATCCTGCTCGTCCCGGATATAGACCGCCTTGGAGGGCACGTACACCACGCCCTCCCGCCCGGTCGCCTCCATGGCGATGCGGGCCGCCTCGATGTGGGCGATGGTGGGCGGATTGAAGGCCCCGAAGAAGGCCAGTACGCGCTTCACGGCCTTTCCCCCTCCCCGAAGGGCTGCAGCACGACGGGCATGCGCCGCTTGTGCATGTTGCCCCGTTCCCTGGCCCGGATCTTCTCGTCGATTTCAGCGTCGCCGCAGGTGCCCAGGCGGATGAAGGCGTGGATGTCCGCGTAGCGCAGGCCCAGCTTCTCCTCGTCGCTCTTGCCGGACAGGCCGTCCGTGGGCGTCTTCTGCACCAGGTCCCGGGGCAGCTCGGGCATCGTCAGGCCGATCTGCACCACCTCGACGCTGGTCACCGCGCCCAGCAGCGAAAAGTCGCAGGAGGTGTCGCCGTCCTTGGTGCAATAGCCCACGGTGGCCTCGGACAGGTTGCCGGTGCCCACCAGCCGCGCCCCCAGGGCCTGGCCGATGTAGCGCAGCGTGGTCATGCGCAGGCGGGGGCCCACGTTGATGTCGCTCTCGTGGCTGTAGGGAATGGCGAACTCGCCCTCGGCGGCGGTGGTTTCCCGCTGGTCGGTGGCGGCCTTCAGCGCCTCATGCATGGGGCCGATGTTGATCGTGCGCTGCCGGATGCCCAGGGCCTTGCAGACCCGGACGCTGTCGGAGATGTCCTTCTGCTCGCCGTCGGGCAGCATCACGCCGTAGACGTTTTCAGCGCCCAGCGCCCGGACGCAGAGCGCCGCGCAGACCGTGGAATCCTTGCCGCCGGAGATGCCCAGCACCACCCTGTTGAAATTCTGTGCCTTCGCCAGCGCCCTGAGCGCCTCGACGAGGCCGTCCCTGGCCCTTTCGGGGTCGAATGTGTATTGCTCCATATCGCTTGCCTCCCTGTCGGTTGGAATGTGCTTGCCGCGTTTTATAACAGGCAGTATATCGTCAGATCACGTCGATCTGGCAGCTGGCCATGGTCGTGAGGGCGGCCTCGTGCTTCTCGGGGGTCACGCCGGCGCAGCAGTCGCGGCGCACCGAGATGTCGGCCTCGGGGAAGGCGGATTTCAGCACCAGTGCGTTGGACACCACGCAGATGTCGGTGCACAGGCCGATCAGCTCGATCTCGACCTCGTCGGCGTCGCCGGCCTCCCTGAAGATGACCTCCGGCAGCCGCACGGCGGCGAAGCTGGTCTTCTGCACCTGCTCGCAGCCCTCCAGCAGCGCCGCCAGGCCGGGATGGACGCGCCAGCCCTCGGTGCCCTGGATGCAGTGGGGCACCGGCAGCCACCGGCCCTCCCGGGTCTCCAGGTAGTCGTCGCCGTGGGTATCCAGCGTGGCGATGACGGTGTCCTCCGCCGCCTTGGCGTCCCTGACCCGCTGGATGACCGCGGGCACGATGGTCTGGGCCTCGGGGGTCCCCAGGCTGCCGTCGATGAAGTCGTTCTGCATGTCCACGACGATCAAAAAGCGCTTTTTCATGGTGAATTCCTCCTGTCATTGATCGGTCAATCGGTAGATGGCTGCAGGCCTGCCCCGCCCGCGCTTGCGGGGGACCTCCGCCCGGTCGGTCTGGGCGATGCGGCCCGTTTCCTCATAGCGGTTCTGTATGGTCCTGCGGAAGTTGCTGGCGTCCACCGTCCTCTCCAGCACCGCCTCGTAGACGGTCTGCAGCTCCCCCAGCGTGAACGCCCGGGGATCGTTCAGGAAGTGGAAGGCGATGTCGGTGTAGTCGATCTTGCCCCGAAGCCGCTGCACCCCGGTTTCGATGATCCTTCCGTGGTCGAAGGCCAGGTCGCCGCCGGTCAGGCGCAGTCCCTCCCCGCCTTCAAGGCCCAGCGCGCCGCCGTTCAGCGAGACGCCGAACAGTCGGGGACCCTGCCCTTCTGCGGGCAGCAGGGGCGACAGCCGCTCCCACGGCACCGCCGCCAGGTAGGCGATGGAGATCACCCGCCCCCGGGGATCCCGGTTCAGTTCGGTGAAGGTGTAGAGCTGCTCCATGAACGCCTCCCGGATGGGCAGCATCTGGCGAAGCAGCTTCAGCGCCGTGGCCTCGGCGGAATCCGCCCGCTCCACCAGCTTCCCCGGCAGCGCCCAGCACCCCTTGAAGGGCGGGCCGGCCCGCCGGGACAGCAGCAGGTTCAGCCGGCCTTCCCGAACCGTCAGGATCAGGTCGTCCACCGAGACGAACACCTGGTCCTGGCGCAATACCTCAGCCATGCGCCCCACCTCCTTTTTCGGTCAAGTTGACTGTAATTAGATTATAGCAGTTGGGAAGACGGTTGTCAAGTGTTTTTTGTCAGTTTGACCATAAAAAATATGGGTCAACGAGAAACTTCCGCTGACTCTCGTCTTATCGACTCTGGCAAAGATCACCGTACCAAAGACGACAAGTCAATAAAAGCATCCAACAGATTGCTTTTAGCAATCAAATATGCTATACTATACCCAGAAATCCGAAAGCGAGGTGTATCTCATGGCCAGAGCAGCAACAAGGACAGCAAATGTCTACACGCGCGTTGATCCTAAAACAAAAGAACAGGCGGAAGCCATTCTGAATCAGCTGGGCATTCCCATGTCCAATGCCATCGGCATGTTTTTGAAGCAGATCGTCATGCAACGCGGCATTCCCTTTGATATGAAGCTACCCTCATCCGTACCTGTAGCTGTCGGCAATATGACCAGGGAACAGTTCGATATGGAGTTGCAGAAGGGTATGGACGACATTGCAGCTGGTCGTGTTATAACCGCCGATGCGGTTGAAGCAGAGATGCGGAGCTTGTATGGCGTATGAGCATGAAAATCGTTTATACTCACGCAGCCCGACAGGACCTGAGGGATATTTATGAATATATCGCCTATACACTCCTCGTCCCGGATACAGCGCGTTCCCTTACAGACAGGATCATGGCCGATATACGCTCCTTGGAGAAGTTCCCTGAGCGAAATCCTTTGTACAAGGATGAGCCATGGTACAGCCAGGGTGTTCGCTTTTTACCGGTCAAAAACTATCTCGTCTTCTATACGGTGAAGAATGAAACGGAAACAGTTTCTATCGCAAGAATCATGTACGGTGGACGCGACATCGGTAAGCAGCTCGAAGAAACTATTGAATGGTAACAATGGTACTATCACAGCCCAGTTGCTTGAATGTCAGCAATACAGAGCAGTCTTTCTCCGAGCCCGGTATGACAAGGTATCGCAATCCCTGCAGAGAAAGGAATAATTACATGAAAGTGAAGCTTGAAGACATCATTGAAGCCATCGAATTCGCCAGTGACGATATCGAGTATTTCCTGGACCAGGAGACCGGCGAGATCGTGATGATCAGCGACATGACGATGACCTCCGAAGAAAAGGAAGCAGCCTGTGAAGCGCTGGATGAACACGGCTTCTACCGCCTGCCCACCCAGTGGGAGCTCAGGGACTACGACACCATGGAGGCCTTTGTGGATAACCTGTCCGGCCCCGCGCAGGAGCGCCTGGCCACCGCCATCTCCGGCCGCGGCGCCTTCCGCCGCTTCAAGGACGAGGTGCGGCGGCTGGGGCTTGAGGAGCAGTGGTACGCCTGGCACGACGACGCCTACCGGCGAAAGGCGATTGAGTGGTGCGAGGAGAACGGGATTGAGTATGAATAGAGAGATGGAACAATCATAAGGCAGAAGGACATACTTTTGTTGCCTCGAGACGGTCAATAGAGGAGGCCTGCGCAGTGAGAAGATTCTGGATATCGCTCTTGGTTCTGCTTTTCATCTTCACGAACTTTGCCCTCGCCGAACGCACAGTATATGCCGACCAAGGCGGGGTTGCCGTGTTCATGGAGGACGGAGAGGTGGGACTGGTGGATGCCAGGGGCGAGATCGTACTCCCTGCCGAGTATGAGTGGATCGAACCTTTCGCCGACAGGAGTGTTGCCATTGTACACCGGAAAGACAAAATGGGACTCGTTCGCCGGGATGGCTCTACTGTGATTCCCTGCGAGATGAGGCGCTTAAGCTGCCTGGAAGATTCGGATTTCGTCAGCGTGGTATCCCATGATCACTCCTGGGCATGGCTGTTTGACACCGCCACGGGTAAAACGGTGATCGGGGATTCACAATATGATCACTTTGAACTGTGTCAGGGGCGCTTGATTGCGGAAAGGCCTTCATTCAGCCGGTGGGATGATAACGGCGGAGATGATATCTATGATCTGCAGGGCAATCTGGTTCTCCATGCCGATGGCAACGTGGTTGAATACGCAGACGGTTTGGCCATTGTGACGGTCGACTTTACTCGCTACGACCTGATAGACGAGGCAGGCAATGTGCTGATGAAGGATATGACCAGTCTGCATCTGGAAAACGGTTGTGCCTTCTATACCTGGCGTGAGGAGAATTCGACAGATCCTGTCTGTCACTTTGGAGTGCGGTACGCAGATGGAACGCAAATCGAGCAGAAGGCCGACGTTGACTATGCGCACATACAGGGCCCGGAGGCCCCGTATTGCGTTTGGGTCGGCGAAAAGCATGGTTACATGGATGAGATGGGCGCGCTCATGATACCTCCGATCTACGATAATGCTTTCGCCTTCGTAAATGGCGCGGCGGCAGTGCGGGAAGGGGATCGCTGGTATCTGATTGATACGCAGGTTCAGCGCGTGGGGGACCTGGAATGGCAGTGGCAATGGCCGGAATATCCGCAGATGGACCAGCCAGTGATTCCTGTGGGCATCGGTGAAGGGATAAGACTGATCGACCGCACCGGCGCATTTGTGAACGACGAGGTGTTTGTTGGCGGCGGGAAGAACTCCGGACGCTTCATCGGCGACCGCTGGTTTATGTTGATGGATCACAACGCAGCGACCTGCCTGGTGGACGGACGGACCGGGGACGTAGCCCGACGTGTTCATTTGGAAGGCTGGACATATTATCCTTCTGGCGCATTCTGGGCGCAGATGGATGGCCTTTGGGGCCAATTGAATCTCTCCGGGACATCTGGCGATTGGGTGATTGAACCCTGCGCCACAATGGTTAACGGATTGGAAGGCGGTGGCTGGCAGGTCAATCTGTCGGATGGTACAGGCGTATGTATGGACCTTGCCGGGCAAGTGGTCGGTCCGGCGCCATACATGTCGGAAGAAGATGAATGGTAATAACGAGAATCGCTTTGGAGCCGCCAATTGAGTGGCATTGATTGGAAAGAATTCCCTGGCACCTTTCCTCTTTTAAAAGCAGGTAAGAAACCAGGGAAAAACTGGCCAATCATGCCATACTGAACTCGGCATACATCTTTTCGCGGTAGGCGGGATCGGAGGCCGCTCTGAATGCGTCGTCAACCCTTCCGAGTTCCTTCAGTTTCGTCATCAGGGTGCCGAGCCTGGTCTCGCCCTCTTGTCGGCCCTCTTGTCGGCCTTCTTGTCGGCCTTCTTGTCGGCCTTCTTCCCGTCCTTCGTTCTTGAACATCTCCATCGTCCTGGTCTCGTTGTACTCGGTCAACAGCATTTTCTTCACCTCCACCCTATTGGCTTCCAGGTATGGCCGGATCAAAAAGTCGTCCGGCATTTCGTCGAGCGCCGCATCCACCGCGGCTTCCAGCGGCATGACCTTCTCGCGTTCACGAATCCTGCCGACCAGCCAGGTGTATTCGTCCAGCGGTTTACACGCCTCGACAACCTCAGGGCTTCTGCCGGTATTGATATTTATCATCCGTACACGAACCGAGATGTCGGCAACGTTCCTCTTGTCCTCCGGGAAGGCATCCGACAGATTCAGCACCGTCTCGTCCGGCTCTTCTGTCGTGCCGTTATTAAACACGACCAGCTTTGGCGCCGGCAGCTGGATGAGCTTCTTCCCGAACTTGTTCTTCTGCCAGAGCATGATCAGCTTTTCGTAAACATTTCCCGTATATTGCATCAGGCGCAGCGGCATGTTGGGATTGAACGTCGACTGCTGCTCATACATATTCACCTCGTCCGCAATGAGAAACGCGACATCGTTGTGCATGCCCATATAGACGACCTGTGTGAGCGTCGTGATGATGATGTCGTCCGGATTGGTATACGCCGTGCCGTTTACAGCGTTGTACAGGCTCAGCGTCCAGTCCTTGTGCGCCTCACTGCCAAAGATAAAGCAGAACAATCGGTCCTTGTACGCCCGCATTTCCTCGGCCATATCGCCGCACCTCACTCCACAAGCCCATCTTCTCACTTATATTGTACCACCAACAGAACTAAATAGCAACTGAAACAATCTGTCCAAACAGACAGTTGGGAACCGGCTGAGATACTGAAAGGCCCTTCCCCGCACCAGGTACAACAGGATATCCCATTCCTATCGTGCCAAGCACGGCGAAGGACCTTTCGCAACGGATTCTATTTTCCTACTGTATCCCCCGCGCCTCCATGTAATACCGCTTCTCCGTCGCCTCCCCCATCGAGAAGGTCTTTCTCGGCAGGACGCCGTGGCGGCGGATGGCGGCGAACAGCTCGGACTTGTCGAAGGGGCGGGGCATCAGGCCCAGGGCGTCGGGGCGGTCGATCAGGCCCCGCAGGGCGGCCTCGCCGTGGATGTAGTCGATGCGGGCCTCGGAGTGGGCACTCAGCCAGCGGTCCAGGAAGGCCTGAAGGCGGGCCAGGGGGTGCTCTTCGGATTTGAAGCGCCAGGTGTGACCCGCGGCATCGAAGGCGACCAGGTCGTCCCCCTCCCCCAGCTCCGCGCCGTCGGCGCGCAGGGTCTCGCGGTACGCGTCCATCAATTCAGAGGGATTTACGCCGAACAGCGCCCGGTGGATGGGCTCGAACACCAGCGCCGGGCAGGCCAGGTTCACCAGCTCCACCAGCGCATAGCGGGCCGGGTGGTTCGCCCGGGCCTCGGCAGGCAGGGTGTCCCGGAGGTCCAGCCAGCACCTGCGGGCCGCGGCCAGCGAGTGGTTGCCGTCGCCCACTGCGTACAGCAGGCCGTCGGCCTTCGCGTTCAGCGCGTCGATGGCGTCGAACACGCCCCGGGTGTCCGCTCCCTCCACGGCCCAGCCCCGCAGGTGGCCGCCGCCCAGCATCAGCTCGAAGTCGTACAGCGGGCGCAGGCTGGCGCGGCGCTGAAGCAGCGGCTCGATCACCGTCATGCCGGGGTCGTCGATCAGCATCATCACATGGGGCAGCTCCACCGGCGCGCCGGCGCGGATGCGGGCCCTCGGGGGCACCCGCTCCAGCACCGTGCCCTCGGTGGCGCGGATCAGGCTGGCGGAGCCGGGGTTGTAGTCGTAGGCCTCCAGGTCCAGCGCCACCACCAGGCCCGGGCGCGCGCCGGCGGGGGTGTCGCGCTCCACGAGCACGAAGCCGTCCTCCACCGCCGTTTCAAGGGTGCCGTCCGAAAGATATTTGGCCATGGCGGCGTGGATGGCCGGTATGCGCGCCTCGCCCTCGACCAGCCAGGCCTCCGGCAGGATCAGGCGCAGCGCGGAAGGGGCCTGACCCACCAGGGCGTCGGCCTTGCGCCAGTATTCCGGCTGGGCCGTGAACTGGTCGCAGGCCACCACCGCCCACTTCTCGGGGTCGATGCCCGCGCGGGGCAGCAGGATTTTGGCGGTATGCAGGGCGTTGTCCATTTTTCATGCCTCATTTCAAATATCTGACATCATAGATCCGGTTGCCGTAGACGCTCAGGGAATTGGGTTCGCCGCTGGGGTCCAGGGGGTCCATGATCTGAAATTCCCCGTGCACGGTGCCCACCAGCAGCACGTCGTGATACGCGCCGGTGCCCGGTTGCTTCACGCGGGCCACGGGATAGACCTCCTGCCGGATCAGCATCTCCAGCGTGCCGCCGACGCCCCAGCCGGGCTGCCGCTGGGTCAGGCTGACGCCCAGCAGCCCGGCGGCCCTCTGCCAGTTGAGGCCGCCGCTTGCGTCATAGGCGCCGTTTTCGGAAAGCCAGGCGTTCAGCGTGCCGGGGTTGACCTCGCCCTCGACGGGCGTCTTGATCTGCTGCATCTCGATCAGCGCGGCCAGGCAGGTCACGCCGTCCCCGGCCTCCCCCAGCGTCCTGCCGGAGTCGCCCATGGGCTCGCCTGCCCAGGCCGCGTCCGTCTGGCAGAAGAACACCGGCACGCTGGGCAGCTCCCGCCGGGCCAGCACCACCGCGCCGTTCGAGCGAAGCACCGAACTGTTGGCGAGGAGGGCCACGACCAGCACCACGGCGACGGCCATCAGTCCGGCGATCAGCCTGTTCCTGAGCCGCGCCCTGCGCCGGTATTCCGGGCGCACCCAAGCCGGTTTGGCGCGTAGCGGCAGAGCGCGCACAGGCCGCGCCGGTTCCCTGCGGCCATCGGCCGACCGGACCGGCGCGGCCCTGCGCTTCCTGCTTTCTTTTTCAGAAGTTTGCATTTAGACGATAAAGCTTTACGGCATCAACAGCCTCGCACGGAAGACCGTATCCAGCGCCAGCAGCTTGGTGCGCAGCTGGGCGCTGGGCTTCTCGTCCACATCCAGCACGGTATAGGCGTAGGCGCCCCGGGACTGGTTGACCATGTTTTCGATGTTCAGGCGCTCCCCGGAAATCACCTGGGTGATCGCGCCCAGCACGTTGGGCACGTTCTTGTGCAGTATGGAGATGCGGGGCATGGTCTGCTTTTCCAGCGCGCAGTTGGGATAGTTCACGCTGTTCACGATGGAGCCGTACTTGATGTAATCGTTGATCTGCCTGGCCACCATGCGCACGCAGTTGTCCTCGCTCTCGGGGGTGGAAGCGCCCAGGTGGGGCGTGAGCACCACGTTGCGCACGCCGATCAGCGCCGCCTCCGGGAAGTCGGTGACGTACACGCGCAGCTGGCCCTGCTCCAGGGCCTCCTTCACGTCGTCGACGTTGACCAAAGGACCGCGGGCGAAGTTCAGCAGCGCGGCGGTATTCTTCATCCGGGAGATGGCACCGGCGTCGATCATGCCCCGGTTGCCGTCGGTCAGCGGCACGTGCAGCGTGATGTAGTCGCTCTTTTCGATGACCTCGTCCAGGCTCAGGGCGTGGGCCACCGACCGGGACAGCCGCCAGGCGTTGTCCACGGAGATGTAGGGGTCGTAGCCCAGCACGTCCATGCCCAGGGCCACGCCCGCGTTGGCCACCTGCAGGCCGATGGCGCCCAGGCCGATGACGCCCAGGGTCTTGCCCGCCAGCTCGGGGCCGACGAACTGCTTCTTGCCGGCCTCCACCTGCTTTTCAATGGTCTGCTCGCCGGGGGTCAGGCCCTTGCACCACTCGATGCCCTCCGCGATCTTGCGGCTGGCCAGCAGCAGGCCCGCCAGCACCAGCTCCTTCACGGCGTTGGCGTTGGCCCCGGGAGAGTTGAACACCACCACGCCATGCTCGGCCATCTTGTCCAGCGGGATGTTGTTCACGCCCGCGCCCGCGCGGCCCACGCACAGCAGGTTTTCCTGGATGGCCATGTCGTGCATGCCGGCGCTGCGCACCATGATGGCGTCCGGGTTGTCCATCTCATAGGCGACGTTGTATTCGGTGTCCGGCAGTATGCCGTGGTACACCGGCGAGATCGAATTCAGCTTTTGAATGTTGTACATATTATTTATGCTCCGTCTCAAAGTCTTTCATAAACGAAACCAGCGCCTGCACGCCCTCGATGGGCATGGCGTTGTAGATGCTGGCGCGGATGCCGCCCACCACGCGATGGCCCTTCAGGTTCACCAGGTCCCTGGCCGCGGCGGCCTTGACGAACTCGGCGTCCAGCTCGGGGCTGGGGGTGGTGAAGGTGACGTTCATGCGGCTGCGGGATTCAGGCCGGGCGGTGGGGCGATAGAAGTCGCTGTCGTCCAGCAGGCCGTAGAGCAGCTTCGCCTTTTCGATGTTGACCTTTTCGATGGCCTCCACGCCACCCTGCCGCTTCAGCCACTTCATGCACAGGCCCGCCATGTAGATGGCATAGGTGGGCGGGGTGTTCAGCATGCTGCCCTTTTCATCCATGATCTTCCAGTCCATGATCTTGGGGGTGATGGGCATGGCGCGGCCCAGCAGGTCGCGGCGCACGATCACGATGGTCAGGCCCGCAGGGCCCACGTTCTTCTGGGCGCCGGCGTAGATCACGCCGAAGCGGTTGACGTCATAGACCTCGCTGAGGATGTTGGAGGACATGTCCGCCACCAGGGGCACCTTGCCGGTCTCGGGGATTTTGGCGTAGCGGGTGCCGTAGATGGTATTGTTGGTGGTGATATAGAAGTAATCCGCGTCGGGATTGAACTTCGAGGCGTCCAGCTCGGGGATGTAGGCGTATTTGTCGTCCTTCGAGGACGCCACCACGTTCACCTTGCCGTACTTGCCCGCCTCGACCAGCGCGCCGTGGGCAAAGTTGCCGCTGTCCACGTAATCCGCCGTGCCGCTGCCGGTCATCAGGTTCATGGGAATGGCCGCGAACTGGCCCGTCGCGCCGCCCTGGAGGAACAGCACCGCGTAGTCCTGGGATATGTGCATCAGATCCCGCAGGGTGGCCTCGGTCTCGTCGAAAATGGCCTGGTACTGCTTGGAGCGGTGGCTCATCTCCATGACGTTCATGCCGGTATCGCCGTAGCACAGCATCTCCCGCGCCGCCTGCTCCAGGACCTCCTGGGGCATCGTGGACGGACCGGGGGCAAAGTTATAAACGCGCTTCATGGTCATACAGTCCTTCCCGATTGGTTATTCCCGACCCATTGCCGGGTATTATCGTACTTTATTATAGTACCTCATTGTTGGGAATGAGGGAAAGAGGGGTTAACAAATACTGATTTGTCGCGGAGCGACAAATCAGTATTTGAGGGGTTAGGGGTTAGGTTTTAGGGGTTAGGTTTTAGGGGTTAGGTTTTAGGGGTTAGGGAGAACAGCGTCGCCTCCCAAAGCCTTCCCCAGCGACCGAAGGGAGCGGTTCAGGGGAAGGTGGGCCGCGAAG
>CACWZI010000078.1 GCA_902765305.1 uncultured Eubacteriales bacterium | reverse complement strand
TTCTTCTATCCGTTCATGGCTGGAAATTGTGTCCATTTGCCAGGAACGGGTTGCTGGGCCTTACCAAAGCAGGTGTCCATTCTCTGGGGTACAGTTTAGAATGAGGAATGAGGAATGAGGAATGAGGAATGAGGAATGAGGAATGAGGAATTGTAGCGGAAAACGCGGCGGTGTTTCTCGTCCCTGATTGTTAAATTATTAAAAAGCGTCAAAAGAATGCGTATAGCATCCCTTTTGGCGCTTTTATTATGCTATAATCGGATTGGTGATTATCGAAAAGTTAATGTATTTCAACGAATTCGAGAACGCAAGCGACAACCGTCACGACGGCAACAGAATGCGGCAGGCAGCTGCCGATGAATATTCGCAAAGGAGGGCATGATCATGCGCAAAATGAAATGGCTGGCGGCGCTGCTGGCGCTGTGCCTGCTGTCGGGGCTGATCCCGGCGGCGACGATGGAGGACCTGACGATCGACGGCAATGCCGATACACCGATGGAAATCGTACTCGGAGACGACGTAGCGGAGGACGGCCTTGATATCCCGCCGGAGATCGGTGTATCGGAGGACGACGAGCTGGCGCTGAAGCCGGAGGACATCGACCTGTCCGGGCTCGAGCTGGCACTCGAAGGAGAATACGGAGATGCCGCCACACCCAACGGCGACGTGGGCGAGACGCTGGTACACATCGTCAAGCCCGAAGACGGGTCCACGGTGGAAACGGGCAATGTGGAGATCTGGCTGACCTGGACCTTCACCGGGGGCGACACCAGGGAAATCGCCGCCAAGCTCCTGCCGACTGTCGTCGAAGTGATTCATGACGGACAAACGATCGCATCGAAGTCGATCTCGACGGGGACGCTGGTATTTACGGAGGAAGGCGCACACTATTTCGATGTGACGCTGGATAGCCCCGGCACCTACGTCATTCGCGCCCGCACGCCGGGGGGCAGCGGCTACGCCGAGGTGACGTTCGAGGTTGCGAAGGGCGAAGAACCAACACCAGAGCCGAGTGTCACGCCCACGCCGGCACCCACGCCGGAGCCGATAGTCACCGTGGGCAAAGATGGCTTCGGGGTGGACCAGAACGGCGTGCTGCGACAGTATGTCGGCAGCACGCGGGATATCGTCATCCCCAATCGCGTGAACGCCATCGGGGAGGATACCTTCAAGCAGCGGGAGGACATCGACAGCGTCACCACACACAGCAGCGGGAGGACATCGACAGCGTCACCACACACAGCGGCGTGACGCGCATACTGCCCTTTGCCTTCAGCGAGTGCGGCCCCCTGGATAAGGTGACGCTGGCAAAGGGGCTGGAATTCATCGGGGAAGGCGCGTTCTTTTCCAGCGGCCTGAAGCGTCTGGATATCCCCGAGGGCGTGAAAGTCATCGAGACAGGCGCGTTCCACCAGAGTCAATCGCTGGAGAGCATCTCCTTTCCCGCGAGCCTGGAATACCTGGGCACATACATGCTCGGCTTCTCTGAAAAGCTGAAGACGGTGACCTTCGCCGAGGGCTGCAGGATCGACATCCTGGACAAGGACACCTTCTATTCCTGCACGGCGCTGAAGAACGTGAATATCCCGGAATCCGTCCGGACGCTGGGGCAGTATGCCTTCGCTGAGTGCAAGGCGCTGACACACCTGAAGCTGCCGGACAACCTGACGACCATCATGTGCTACGCCTTCCAGAACTGCCCGAACCTGAAGGAGCTGGAGATTCCCGCCAGCGTGACCACCATCGGCACCGATGTGTTCGACGGCTGCACCGCGCTGACGCTGGTGGTGGTAAAGGGCTCCTACGCAGAGCAGTACGCCAGGGAACAGGGCCTTTCCTACAGGACGGTCAGCGCGCCCACGCCCGTCCCCACCGCCACGCCCGCGCCGAAGGTGAAGCTGTCCAAGTGTACAGCCACCGTGAAGAGCCAGGTGTACACCGGCAAGGCGCTGAAGCCGGCGATCACGGTGAAATACGGCAAGGTGGCGCTGAAGAAGGGTACGGACTACACCGTGACCTACGCCCAAAACAAGGCCGTCGGCACGGCCACCGCCACGCTGAAGGGCAAGGGCAAATACACCGGCACGAAGAAGGTCTCCTTCAAAATCCTGCCCCCCGCTGTGGCGCTGAGTCAGCTGAAGGCAGGTGTCAAGTCCTTCTCCGCCACGTGGAAGAAGGGCACGGCCAACACCGGCTACCAGCTGCAATACGCCCTGAAAAAGAACTTCTCCGGCGCAAAGACCGTCAAGGTGGCGAAAGCCAGGATCCTCAAAGCCACCGTGAAGGCGCTGAAGAGCGGCAAGACCTACTACGTGCGCGTCAGGGCCTACAAGACCGTTGACAAGCAGAACTACTACTCCGCCTGGTCCGCGGTCAAGCGCGTGAAGGTGAAGTAGAAAATGCACAATGAAACGGCGGCACGGAAGCCGCCGTTTCATTGTGCATATTTCGTTACCCCTTCACCGCCACGAACTCGATCTCCACCAAACCGTCCTTGGGCAGGCGGGCCACCTCGACGCAGGAGCGGGCGGGCCGGGCCTCGCCGAAGAAGTCGGCATAGACGGCGTTGACGGCGGCGAAGTCGTTCATGTCCCTGATGAACACGGTGGTCTTGACCACATCGGATTTGGCGAAGCCGGCCTCGTCCAGTATGGCCTGGATGTTGGCCAGGGACTGGCGGGTCTGGGCCTCGACGCCCTCCGGCAGCGCCCCGGTACCGGGGATCAGGCCCAGCTGGCCGGAGGAATACAGCGCATTGCCCGCGCGGATGGCCTGGACGTAGGGGCCCACCGCCGCGGGCGCCTTATCGGTGTTGATGACGGTATTCATGCTTCAAGCCTCCTCATATTGTTCCTTGATATCTTCCTGTGTGGACTGTTCATCCTGAATTGTAAATCGCTGGCTGTTTATCAGTATACCATTCGACGGAACGACACAGAAGTCAAAAATCCGGCATCATTATGAACATTTCATACGCCCAGGAACCGCTTCCGTCCGTCATCCGTCCAAGGGACTGGAAAACGATACAGGAGAGAACACCCATGAACGCATTGATTTTGCTCTTGATTCCCCTTCCCGCCGTCGGCGGCTATTGGCTCATGGGACGGATTGACCGCTTCATAGGCAGGATTCATCGGCCCTGACCGGCACTGTGACGGTTGTGTGACGGTAGCCGTGCTACAATGGCCACGTCAACAGGGAAACAACAGCGACGACGAAAATGTCAATCATATACAGCAACGACCACTGAATGACAGGAGGTAACGAAAATGAATAACAACGAGATCAAGAATGTCAACGAGCTGAACACCGAGGAGCTGGAAGCGGTCAACGGCGGCAAGAGCGGCAGCGGCAGGCGCGTCAAGGCCGTCAGCGGCGACACCTACGTGCGCAAGCATCCCGACAGGGACGCGGCCGAATTCGGCGTGCTGTACCAGGGCGATTCCGCGCCCTACCTCGAGGAAAAGCGCTGGGACGACCGCGACGTGGTGTGGTACAAGGTCAGCTTCCACGGCCACAACGGCTGGGTATCCTCTAAGTATACCAAGATCGTCGGCTGATTTAGGATCAATCCCCACAGCAAGCAAAAACAACCGCGGCAGGCGCGCCGCGCCGAAGGAGGTCATTACAATGACGAATGAGAATATGAACGAGAAAATCGTCGCGCTGTCCGACGAGGAATTGGAATCCGTCACTGGCGGCAAGCACAGCTACATCGAGGGCGACGACGGCAAGAGCCACATTCGCACCGGCCCCGGCCTGGACTACAAGTCCATCGGCGTGTTGCACCGCGGCGAAGACGCGGCGTATCTCGGCGAAACCTCCATCGACGAGCGCGGCGTGATCTGGTACAAGATCCGCTGGGACGGCAGGAGCGCCTGGGTTTCCAGCATGTACACAAAGAAGGTCAGGTATTAAAGCGATCACTACTCATAAGGGACACCATGTCGGCTTCGCCGACATGGTGTCCCTTATGATATCGCCGGACTACGCCGCCAGCTGCCTCAGCTCCCGTTCCGCCAGCGCGGCGAAAAAGGCGGCCGCAGGCATGAGCGCCTCCGGATCGGCAGTGAAGCGGGGATGGTGGTTGTCATAGCCGCCTCCGGTACCCACGCGGAACATGGCGCCGGGGGCGATTTTCAGGTACTCGCTGAAATCCTCGGCGATCATCGAGGGCGGATTCTCCCTGACCTCGAGGCCCTGCGCCCGCGCCAGAGAAGCCGCACGGCGGCAAAGCGCTTCGTCGTTGATCACCGGGGAGGGGCCGCGCTCGTACTCAAACGCCGCCTCACAGCCATAGGCCCGGGCCGTATCCGTCACCATCGCCTCCAGGCGTCGCCGGATGTCGCACCGCACCGCCTCGGTCATGGCGCGCACAGTGCCCTCCAGCTCCGCCGTCTCCGGCGTGACATTCCAGGTATTCCCCGCCGCCACCCGGGTGACGGACACCACGGCGCTATCGAAGGGATTCACCCGTCGGCTGACGATGCTCTGCGCCGCGGTAACGATGGCCGCCAGCGCGGGAACCGGATCGATGCCCCGTTCGGGATTGGCGGCATGACAGCCCTTGCCGGTGAGCTTCGCCGAAAAGCGGTCGGCGGATGCCATCATCGGTCCTGGCCGCACGCCCAGGATGCCCGCCTCGTACCAGGGGTAGGTGTGCCCGGCGAGAAACAGCCGCACGTCGTCCAGCAGCCCCGTGGCCACCATCAGTGCCGCCCCTCGGTTTACCTCCTCGGCGGGCTGAAAGATCACCTTCACCGTGCCGGGCAATTCCGCCTCCCGCGCCTTCAGCAGCAGCGCCGCACCCAGCATACAGGCCGCGTGGAAGTCGTGACCGCAGGCGTGCATGACACCCGGACGCCCGGAGGCGTAGGCCAGCCCCGTCTGCTCGCAGACGGGCAGCCCGTCGATGTCCGCCCGCAGCGCGACGGTCGGGCCCTCTCCCTTCCCCAATGCGGCGATCACCCCGGTCTCAAGGCCTGTTTCCAAAAGGCGAACGCCGTTTTCAGCCAGAATGTTCCGTATAAACGCCGTGGTCTTCCGTTCCTCCATGGCCAGTTCCGGATGCCGGTGCAACCACTGGAATACCTCGATCAGACGGCTTCTCTCCATGCGCCCACTCCATTCCGTCCTTCAGAGCGACACCATCGTCCCTCTTCTGTTTACAGCCAAGCAAAAGGAACTGCCGCACAATGCGGCGGCACATCTGGCGGCGCCTTTTCCGACGCGAAGCCAGTCCTTAAGGGCGACATCTGCCGCTTGCAGATTTCTCGATTTACCGCCAAATCGAGATTTTTGCAGGCAGCAAGCGGCTGAAATTCACCCGCTAATGGGCTGCGAGCATTGTGCGGTATTTCCTTAATCGCTTATCTCCCGGAAAACGCAGATGTATTCCACCTTGCTGTTCCTGTCCTTGACATAGTCGTTTTTCATGTGCAGTCGAACGGGACCGTTGGGCGTAGCAAGGGTGAAGTCATATTCCACGGGCTTCATCTCCTTCAGCGCGGCGACGGTCACCGCCTCCAGGCGGGCCGCCTCGTCCGCACTCAGGCTCCTGAACAGCTCTCCGCTGTTCAATATCTTTTCAAAGGCCTTCGAAGTCATGCCGATCCGCTTCTCGAGGCCGTGCACGACCACGCGGTACTTCCAGCCCTCGCCCTTGCGGCGCACGAACACCACGTCGTTGGTCAGCGACTGGCTGATCAGCCGCATCTGGTTGCGCAGCTTGACCACCTCGGTCACGTCGATGGCCACGCTCTGGAAGCACACCTGGCCGTTCAGCTCGGTCACGCAGCTCTGGTTCATCACGGAGATATAGCCCCCGTCCTTCCGCTTGATCCGATAGGGCTTGTTCGAGGGCACCCTGCCGTGCAGTATGTCGTCGGAGCGCTGCATCAGTATGTCCACATCGTCGCGGTGGACCATGTTAATAAAGCGATTGTCGAACTTCTCCTTGATCTCCTCGGCGGTGAAGCCCACCAGCTCATGGAAGCCCTCGCTGATGAAATAGAACTCAAAGCCCCCGTCCACCGCGCAGCGGTGGTAGCCGCCGGGAATGGCCTGGTTGATGTATTGCAGCTCGGTCACGTCCTCGGAGGCGCCGTAGAAGTGCACGCCCTGCTCGTTTTCCTCCATGAAGTACATCTGCAGCGAGATCCACGACAGCGCGCCGTTGGGCTTGTACACCCGCACCACCGCCCTGGCGCCGTTCAGCCGGTCCGCCGCGGCCCGCTCCAGCAGCCGGAAGAACTTTTCCCGGTCTTCCGGGTACATGAACTGCTCGATGGCCATGCGCCGCGCTTCCAGCTGGTTGATCTCGATGCCCACCATCTGGTAGAACTGCTGGTTGTAGCGTATGATGTCCACGCTGTTGCCGTTCCAGCGATAGATGGCCACCGGGCCGAGGATGTTGTTCAGCATCACATCGCTGACCAGGTTCTCATCCAGGAATTCCCGGGTATGGAACTGATCGTTGGCCTTGAACTCAAAGCCGTTCAGGTCCACGTTCCTGGGATCGGCAATCAGGTTTTCAAACTCCTCCACCGGCATGGGCCGATAAAAGTAGTAGCCCTGCATGTAGCGGCAGCCCAGGTCCGCCAGGAAGTTGATCTGCTCGATGGTCTCCACGCCCTCGACGATCACGGGAATGGCCATGGTCTTGGCCATGTTGACGATGGATTCCAGTATGCTGATGCCCTTGCGGGATTCGTTCTGGCTGATGTGCAGGAACTGGGCGTCCAGCTTGATGATGTCCACGTTCAGGCTGCGGAGCATGTTCAGCGAGGAATAGCCGCTTCCGAAGTCGTCCATCAGCACCAGGAAGCCCAGGCTGCGCAGGCGGCGCACCGTCTCCCTGACGGCGGCGGTGTCCTCGACATAGGCGGATTCGGTGATCTCGATCTTGATCAGCCGCGCGGGCAGCCGGTATTTCTCCAGCAGTCCGTTGAAAAATTCGGGCACGTCGATGGAGAAGATGTCGATCTGGGAGACGTTCACCGATATGGGCACCGGGGTGTTGCCCGCGTCGATCCACTTGCGCAGCCACGCGCAGACCCCCTCCCATATGTACTTGTCCAGGTTGGTGACGATGCCGTGCTTTTCAAGGATCGGCACAAAGCGGGCCGGCGGTATGATCCTGCCCTCGGCGGTGCGCCAGCGGGCCAGCGACTCCGCCCCCACGATCCTGCCCGACGAGACCCGGCACTGGGGCTGCAGGCAGAAGAAGATCTCGTGGTTATCCAGGCCCCGCTGGAACGCGGAGAGGATCTGGTATTCCTCGGTGTTGCGCTTGTGCACATCGGGGTCATATATCTGTATGCGGTTCTTGAAGTCGCCCTTGATCTGCTCGGCGGTCAGCGCCGCGTGGTTGTACAGCTCCGTGATCTCGTCCTCGGGGTTTTCAACCATGCAAATGCCGAGCATCGGCAGAAAGCCCACGGAATCGCCCTGGGCCTCGATCACCCGCTGCAGCTCGTCGAACAGCAGGCCGATGCGCGCCGCGTCGTAGGGAATCAGCAGCTCGAAGTCGTCCTGGCCGCGATAGCCCGCCAGGCCGCCGGTCTCCCGCTCCAGCCGTCCCAGCTTTTCGCCGATCTGCGCCAGCAGGAAATTGCCGCTCTGCTGGCCGTGCCAGTCGCAGAATAATTTGAAGTTCTCGATATCCAGCGCCACCACGCACCACTTGCCCGTCAGCGCGGGCAGCCTTTGCTGGGCCAGGGTATAGAATTCGCGGTCCAGCAGCAGGCCGGTCAGGTCGTCCCTGCGAACGGTGGGCCCGGACGCGGCAGTGCCGCCCAGCTCCCGCTGCTTCTGGACGTCGATATCGTACATATAGCTGTAGATCACGCCCTCGGGCAGGCCATTCTGCGCCCCCGAGACCAGTACCTGGCGCACCCACCGCCATTTGCCGTCCACCGTCCGGTAGCGCAGCTCCTCGCTGAGCACGCCGGAAACCTCCGAGCGCTCCAGTCTCAAGATCACGGTGTCGGGATCCATCATCCCGCAATAGCGCTCCCGGTCCTGGGGATGGATCATGTGATCGGCGCAATAGCGGTAAAGCTCGCTCCAATTGCCGTGCAGGACGGGCACATAGTACTTGTTTTCCACGTGCCAGAGGTTGCGACAGCGGTCGTTGATCAGGTCGATCTCCACCAGCTCGTCATAAGGCGAGCCGTTCAGCCGGTCCAGTACCGTCTGATAGTCCGCCTCGCGACCACCCAGGTTCAGCCAGTCGATCTTCATGGCCCGCTCCCCCCGTTTCACCGGAAAACAGTTACAAATATATACAATAATGGTATCATAGTAATGATTACAGCGCAAGCCTTATGAAAAATGTTATTTACAGTATTGTATGTAACCATTGCATTATGCATAACATTCCATTATAATGGTGAAAACGAAACGGGAGGCGGCACCATGCAATACAGAACCAACCCCAAGAACGGCGACGCACTGTCGGCGCTGGGCTTCGGCTGCATGCGCTTCACCAAGCGCGGCGGCGCCATCGACCAAGCGAAGGCCGACCGGGAGATGGCACTGGCCCTGGAAAAGGGCGTCAACTACTTCGACACCGCCTACATCTATCCCGGCAGCGAGGTCTGCCTGGGGCAGTTCCTGAAGGATCACAACTGTCGGGGGCAGGTCAACGTGGCTACCAAGCTGCCCCAGTACCGGATCAACAGAACGGAGGACCTGGACCGCTACTTCGACGAGGAGCTCTCCCGGCTGCAGACCGACTACGTGGATTACTACCTGATGCACATGCTCAACGACGCCAAAAGCTGGGAACGGCTGTGCGGCCTGGGCATCCGGGAATGGATCGCGCAGAAGAAGGCCACCGGGCAGATCCGCAACATCGGCTTCTCCTTCCACGGCGGCACGCTGCAATTCAAGGCCCTGGCGGACGCCTTCGACTGGGACTTCTGCCAGATCCAATTCAACTACATGGACGAGCGCAGCCAGGCCGGCATCGACGGCCTGAACCACGCCCACAAAAGGGGCCTGCCCGTGATCATCATGGAGCCCCTCCGGGGCGGACGCCTGGCGGGCGGACTGCCCCAGGCCGCCCGCAGGGAATTCGAGATGCTCGACCCGAACCGCAGCCCCGCGGACTGGGGGCTGCGCTGGGTCTGGAACCACCCCCAGGTGACGGTGGTACTCTCGGGCATGAACGACACAAGCCAGGTGGAGGAAAACTGCCGCATCGCCAGCGAGAGCCTGCCCGGGGCCCTGTCCGGCGACGAGCTGGCGGTGTACGGGCGCGCGCTGGCCGCCATCCACAAGAGCATGAAGGTGGGCTGCACCGGCTGCGGCTACTGCCAGCCCTGTCCGAAGGGCGTGGACATCCCCACCTGCTTCGCCGCCTACAACGCAAGCTACGCGGACGGGCTGATCTCCGGCATGCGGGAATACATGATGTGCACCACCCTGCGCAAGGTACGCAGCAACGCGGGCCTCTGCGTGAAGTGCGGCAAGTGCGAGCAGCACTGTCCCCAGCACATCCCCATCCGCGAAAAGCTGGACGACGTCAAAAAGCGCCTCGAGAACCCGATCTATAAGATCGCGGCCTGGGGCGCGCCGAAGGTGATGAAATACTGATTTGTCGATTCTCGACAAATCAGTATTCAGGGGTTAGGTTTTAGGGGTTAGGGGTTAGGGAAGGTACCCTAAAGGGCTAGCTTCGCGTCGCAAATCCTGACGGATCTGTTTGATTCTAAGGGAACGACAAGTGTTCCAACACTTCACCATCCATAAAATATAAAGAAATCCGAAGGATTTCTTCCTTCCCTAATCCCTAAAACCTAACCCCTAATCCCTCAAATACTGATTTGTCGCGCAGCGACGAATCAGTATTTGGCCGCGATCTGCCGCGCCACGTACACGCCGCTGGCGCTGGCGTGGCTCAGGGAGTGGGTGACGCCGCTGCCGTCGCCGATCACGTACAGGCCCGGGTGACAGGTCTCCAGGTTGCGGTTCAGGGCCACCTCCATGTTGTAGAACTTGACCTCCACGCCGTAGAGGAGCGTATCGTCGTTGGCGGTGCCGGGGGCGATGCTGTCCAGGGCGTGGATCATCTCGATGATGCCGTCCAGTATCCGCTTGGGCAGCACCAGGCTCAGGTCGCCGGGGGTGGCGGCCAGCGTGGGCTTCACGGTGCCCTCCTCGATGCGCTTGGGCGTGCTGCGCCGGCCCCGCTCCAAATCGCCGAAGCGCTGCACGATGGCCCCGCCGCCCAGCATGTTGCTCAGGCGCACGATGCTCTCGCCGTAGCCGTTGGAATCGTGGAAGGGCTCGGAAAAGTGCTTCGATACCAGCAGCGCGAAGTTGGTATTCTCCGTCTTGCGGCCCTCGTCCTCGAAGCTGTGGCCGTTGACGGTGACGATGCCGTTGGTGTTCTCATTGACCACGATGCCCCGGGGATTCATGCAGAAGGTGCGCACGTGGTCCTCGTACTTCTCGGTGCGGTAGACGATCTTGCTCTCGTACAGCTCGTCGGTGATGTGGGCGAAGATCACCGCGGGCAGCTCCACCCGCACGCCCAGGTCCACGCGGTTGCGCTTGGTTTCGATGCCCAGCGCGTCGCAGACCTTCTCCATCCACTTGCTGCCGCTGCGCCCCACGGACACCACGCATCGGTCGCACTCGGCGACCTCGCTGCCGTAATGCACGCGGTAGCCCGCGTCGTCGCCGATGACCTCGATGCTGTCCACGTGGGTGTTGAAGAACAGGGTCACTTTGTCCTTCAGCTGCTCGTACAGGTTGCCCAGCACCACATAATTGATGTCGGTGCCCAGGTGGCGCACCGACGCCTCCAGCAGCGTCAGCCGGTTCTGCATGCACAGCTTCTTGAAGCGGGTGCCCGCCGTGGAGTACAGCGCCGTGCCCTCGCCGCCGTTTTCCACGTTGATGTCGTCCACGTAGCGCATCAGCGACATGGCCTCGTCCCGGCCGATGTACTCGTACAGCGTGCCGCCGAAGTCGTTGGTGATGTTGTACTTGCCGTCGGAAAAGGCTCCCGCGCCTCCGAAGCCGTTCATGATGGCGCAGGTGGGGCACTTGATGCAGGCCTTCACCTTTTTGCCGTCGATGGGACACTTGCGCTTATCCAGCGGGTTGCCGCTTTCAAACACGGCCACCTTCAATTCAGGCCGCCGCTTGACCAGCTCCCATGCCGTATAGATGCCACCGGGACCAGCCCCGATGATGATGACGTCGTAGTGGTTCATATTGATTGCAACCTCCAGATATTGTTGGTAAAGACTGATTTATCGCAGCGCGACAAATCAGTATTTACAGTTCTCCATCTATCAAAGCCCCCAGGGCGTATACGCCGCGATCACCGCCAGCAGCACGGCGGGCAGCATGTTGGCCACGCGCAGCTGCTTGCCCCACACCAGGTTCACGCCCACGCTGAAGATCAGCACCGAGCCGATCAGCGACAGGTTGCCGATGGCCGCCTCGGTCATCACCGGGGCGATCAGCCGGGCCAGCAGCGTCATGCCGCCCTCGAACACGAACACCGGTATCGCGGAAAAGGCGCAGCCCTTGCCCATGGACGAGGCCATCACCAGCACGATGATGAAGTCCAGCACGGCCTTGACCGCCAGCGTGGCATAATCGCCCATGACGCCGTCCTGGATCGCGCCCACGATGGCCATCGCGCCGATGCTCACCGTCAGCGACGCCGTGACAAAGGCGTTGACGAAGCCACTGTCCCGCTCGTTGCCGGTCTTTTTCTTCAGCCATTCGCCGAAGCACTCGAAGGCGTCCTCGATGCCCAGCAGCTCGCCGATCACGGTGCCCAGCGCCAGGCAAAGCACCACCAGCATTGCCCGGCCGCTGGTCAGCGCGCCGTCTTCAAGCTTCAGCATGCCGGACATCGCCCCTGCGATGGCGATGAACATGGTGCTGACGCCGCAGGCCTTGCCGATGGAAGCCTGCTGTTCCTCCCGGAACAATTTGCCTGTAAAAAGGCCGATAAACCCGCCGGCGACGATGGCCCCGGTGTTGATGAGCGTTCCAAGTCCAATCATGTGTATATCATTTCCTTATATGATTTCAACGCCCTGTAGCGGCGACACGAAGTTCGTCCTTTAGGGCGGCCCAGGGGCCGCCGCTACATCCTACAGATCAGCGCCGATATCCCCGCCACCAGCGCCAGCATCAGCCCCGCAGTGACGAACATCAGCCGGTTCATCCGGCGGATATCCTCGCCCTCCGGGGGACGGATATCATCGCCGATGGTGGGCTTGCGGACGACCTGGCCGAAGTATTCGTGGTCGCCTCCCAGCTGCACGCCCAGCGCCCCCGCTGCCGCAGACTCGCTCCAGGCGCAGTTGGGCGACAGGTGGTTGGCGTGGTCCCGCACCACGGTGCGAAAAGCCCGCTTGCCATCCAGCCCCAGCGGGAACGCCGCCAGGCACATCAAAAGCGCCGTGATCCGGGCGGGAATGTAGTTCCAGACGTCGTCGGCCTTCGCCGCGAACCAGCCCAAGTCCCTGTATTTCTCGTTCAGGTAGCCGATCATGCTGTCCAGCGTGCTGGCGGCCTTGAAGGCCATGCCCAGCACCGGCCCGCCCAGGGCCAGGTACAGCATCGGCGAGATCACCCCGTCGGTCAGGTTCTCCGCCACCGTCTCGATGGTGGCGCAAAGGATCTCCCGCCTGGACAGGTTCGCGGTGTCCCGGCCCACGATGCGCCCCACCCGCGTCCGGCCCGCCTCCAGCGAGGTCTCCAGGGCCTTGCGCACGCCCTCGGCCTCGTCGGCCAGGTTCCGGGCGGACAGGCACATCCACGAGATCAGCGCCATGCCGACGAAGTGGGGCCAGAAGCCCCACAGGCGCAGCAGGCAGAGCAACCCCGCCGTGACAAGGGCTGTCAACAGCACCGTGGAGACCGCCACGACGACCGCCCGCCGTCTGAGTACCGCCGACGGCGGGTCGTCCCGCTTCGCGATCTTCTCCGCGAAGGCTATGTATTTTCCGATCAGTCGCACCGGGTGGTAAAACCACTCCGGATCGCCGACAAGAATGTCGATCAGCGCCCCGACGAGCAGGGCGAGGATGTGGGTGGGCATGGTGCTTTACAACTTCTGATTTGTCGAGCTGTTGGTGGAAAAGCAGAGGGTAGTACAAAGGGAACAGTCAACAGGGAACAGGAAAAGCCGCGCACGGAATGTTGCAGCCAGAACGAAGGGAACGTTCCCGCGACGAAAATGAAGTATAGAATCCCTG